>NZ_JBITTH010000004.1:0-27228 GCF_044541755.1 Streptomyces sp. NPDC085524 | reverse complement strand
ACGCGACGACCGTCCGTCGGGTGGTTTCAACCGTGACGACCGCGGTGGCGACCGTGGCGGCTTCCGCTCCGGTGGCGGCGACCGCCCCTTCAACCGCGACCGTCGTGACGACCGTCCGTCCGGTGGCTTCCGCTCCGGCGGCGCCGGCGACCGCCCGTACGGCCGCCGCGACGACCACCGTCCCTCCGGCTCCACCGGTTCCACTGGTTCCTTCGGCGGCCGTCGTGACGACAAGCCGCGCTGGAAGCGCAACGGCTGACGAACGGTCCTGATCTGACCGTCCGACAGGGCCCCCACGACTCCGGTCGCGGGGGCCCTTTCGCGTGCCGACAGGCCGGTCGTCGGATACCCGATCGGCTGACGGGCGCTCTGCGGCTATGCTCTGGGGTGAGCACGTGGAGGGCCATTAGCTCAATTGGCAGAGCAGCGGACTTTTAATCCGTTGGTTGTCGGTTCGAGTCCGACATGGCCTACCGCTCCCAGGCCGGGGCCATGCCTCCGACCTGGTGCTGAGCGCCCCTTCCGGTTTCGGCCGGGAGGGGCGCTCCGTCGTTTCCGGGAAGGGCCCGCCGACCGGTGCGCGGGCCGACGGTGCGTCATCCCTTTCGCCCGCTGGAGGTGCGCATCCGGTGAAGGCACCCGTCCAATGGGCGGAGGTGGTTGTTCACCTCAGTCGTCGTCGGGAGCGCCATGAATCAGCCGTCCCAGCCGCCGGGCACGTCGCATGCCAAGCGGATCGCCGCGAGCGTCGCCTCGGCCGTCCTGATCACGCTCACCTGCATCCTCGTGCCGGTGTCCCTCCTGACGGTCTGGGTCCACGACATCGTGCTGGACACCGACCGGTACGTGTCCACGGTCGCCCCGCTCGCCTCGGACCCGGCGGTCGAGCAGGCCGCCGCACACCGCATCACCGAGGCGGCCGACGTACGCATCGACGGCTCGCAGGTCACGGACGACCTGGCGAAGTGGCTGGAGTCCCAGGGGCTGCCGCCGCGCGTCGGCAACGCGGTCAAGGCGCTCGGCCCGCAGCTGGACTCGGCGGCCGACTCGGCCGTCAACAAGATCGCGACCCGGTTCGTCGAGAGCGACCGGTTCGAGAAGATCTGGACGAAGGCCAACCGGGCCGCCCACAACGCGGTCGTGCACGCGCTCACCGGCCAGGGCCGGGGCGCGGTCGAGGTCGAGGGCGGCACCGTCACGCTCAACGTCGGCGAGGCCGTGGAGCAGGTCAAGGACGACCTCGTGAAGGCCGGCATCAAACCGGCCGAGAAGATTCCCGAAGTCAACAAGCAGATGGTGCTGTTCCAGTCGGACAAGCTTGCGAAGATCCGGAACGCGGTCCACCTCCTGGACGTCCTCGGAAACTGGCTGCCCGTCATCACGGTGCTCCTCGGAGCGGCCGGCGTACTGCTCGCCCGGCGCCGCCGCCGGGCGCTGGTGACCACGGCCCTGTGTGCGGCCGCCGCCTGCCTCGTCGTCGCGATCGCCCTGGTCATCGCCCGCCGCTACTACCTCGACCACCTTCCGGCGGAGGTCCAGTCCCCGGCTGCGGCCGCGTCGGTCTTCGACACCCTGGTGCGGTTCCTGCGGGTCAGCCTGCGGACCGCGATGGTCCTGGGCGTCGTGGTGGCCCTCGGCGCCTACCTGTCCGGCGCGGGCCGGCTGCCGCGCGGCGTGCGGGGCAGGGCGGAACACGCCGCGGACTCGGCCGTCGGCTGGGGCGCCGGCCACGGGATGCACACGGGCAGCGTCGGCACGTGGGTGGAGGCCCACCGGCGCGCACTCACCATCGGCGTACTGGTCGTGATCGCGCTCGTGTTCGCGCTGTGGAACCACCCGACGGTGCTCACGGTCCTGCTGCTGGTGCTCATCCTCCTCGTCCTGCTGGCCGTGCTGTCGCTGCTGGCGGCCGGCGGCCGGAGCAATGCCCGGTCCGGAGGCACCGAAGGGCGGTAGCGGTCCGCCGTCACGGCGGTGGTGGTTCGAGGGGAGTGCGGAGCAGGCGGGCGGGCAGGGGCTCGCGTGCCACCACGTACCCCAGGGCGACGGCCACCGTCACGACGACGAACAGCATGATCAGCCACGACAGCAGGACGAACACCGAGCCGAGACTGCCGAACTGCTGCATGCTCCGGGCCACCGCGTGGGGCATGTAGATCCGTGATGCCGCGGTCATCAACTGCTGGCCCAGCCCGGCCAGCAGCGCGCCGGGCAGCAGCGGCAGCCAGGGGATGCGGGCGGCGAGCAGCAGGTGCTGCGTCCACCACCACAGCAGCGTGCTGCTCACCAGGGCCAGGAAGAAGCCGCCGAGCAGGCCGGTGCCGAAGGCGTTCTGGATGGGCCCCTGGAACAGCAGCGCGATCAGCCAGACGCTGACCCAGGCCACCCACCGCCAGGCCGCGAGAGCGGCCTTGGCCTTCGGAAGGTGCCAGCAGCGTTCGCACATCCGCTGCATGGCACGGCTGCACGCGGTCGCCGACAGCACGGCCACGACGACCCCGACCGCACCGGTGCCCGCCGCGGTCGCCCCGTCGGCGTCGGTGTAGAGGGCCCGCACCTGGTCCAGCGCGGCGTCTTGGAGCCCCAGGGTCCCGCGGATGGACGAGACCAGCTGGTCCTGGACCCAGTCGGGTGCGAGGGCACCGACGACGAAGAGCGCGGGCAGCGCACCGAGGAAGGCCTGGGCGGCCAGCCTCGTCGCGCAGTCCAGCACGTTCACGTCGGCGAGCTGATTGATGACCCGGTACAGGAGCGGGGTGTGCCTGCGCATCCAGCCGGGCAGCCGGAGCCTGTGCGGCCCGGCTTTCGGTACAGGCACGTTGGAACTCCTCATGAGGCACGGCAGGTCACGGCTCGGCACGGCTCCCGGCGGCTGTGACCACCTTGCACGAGAACGACGGCGGAACTCGGCATATCGGGCTGCCGGGATCGCGCCGGGATCGCGCTGGTTTCGCGGCTCTGACCTGGGGTTATATCGATTTGTGGGGTGGCGGGGCGGTTAATTGGCGGAGGGCGCCGCCCGGATGGCGTAGAGTTGTGTTTACCGACGCGGGGTGGAGCAGCTCGGTAGCTCGCTGGGCTCATAACCCAGAGGTCGCAGGTTCAAATCCTGTCCCCGCTACTCAGTACGAAGGCCCGGTTCCCTGATGGGAACCGGGCCTTCGTCGTATGCCGCTTCATCCGTACGGCCTCCGCCGGCTCGCCGAGGGGCCGCTCGTGGCGCGAGCCTTGAGGGGCGGGGGACCCGGCGGCAGGAGAACAGCGTGGTGGGGCTGGGCCGGCAGGGCGACGACGGTGACCGCGCGGGCGGAGCCGGGACCGGCGTGGTGGCGCGGCTCCTGCGGGCGCTGCCGGCCGTACTGATCGTGCTCGGTCTCGTCTTCGACTTCACGACCCCGCCCAGCTTCACCGGATCCCCGTTCTTCTCCGCGGCCCCGCTGGTCGCCGCTCCCCTCCTCAGCCTCCGGGCCACCGTCATGACCGGTCTGCTGGCCTCGCTCACGGTGTTCCTGCTGCACATCCACCACGGCACCTCCTGGAAGGCGGCGGCGCTCACCGAGATGGCCACCGTCGTCACCGTGTCCGGGCTGGCGGTCCTGATCAACCGGGTGGTGCGGCGCAGCGGCGAACGGCTGGCCTCCGCGCGCGAGATCGCCGAGGCCGCCCAGCGTGCGGTGCTGCCGACGCCCGCCGAGCGGGTCGCCGGGCTGTACGTCTCCGCGCGCTACGAGGCGGCGCAGGCCGACGCCTTCATCGGCGGGGACCTGTACGCCGTCCAGGACACCCCGTACGGCGTGCGGCTGGCGGTGGGTGACGTACGGGGGAAGGGTCTGGGTGCGGTGGAGGCCGTCGCGGTGGTCCTCGGCGCGTTCCGGGAGGCGGCGGAGACGGAGCCGACGCTGGAGGCGCTGGCCCTGCGGCTGGAGCGGGCGCTGGCCCGGGAGGGCGCCCGGCGCGACAGCCTGGACGCGGTGGAGGGGTTCACGACGTGCGTGCTGGGCGAGATCCCGCCGGGTACGGGGCTGCTGCGGCTGCTGAACCGGGGGCACCCGGAGCCGCTGCTGCTGCACGCGGACGGCGAACTGGCGGTGCTCGCCCCGGCGGAGCCCGCCCTGCCGCTGGGCCTGGGGGAGCTGGGCGGCCGGCCGGACGCCGCCCAGGAGTGGGCCTTCCCGGCGGGGACCACCCTGCTGCTGTTCACGGACGGGCTGACCGAGGCGCGGAACGTGACGGGCGACTTCTACGACCCGGCGGCCCGGCTGCGCGGACGGGTGTTCCCGGGCCCGGCCGAACTGCTCGGCGCGCTCAGCAGCGACGTGCGCCGGCACACGGGCGGAGGGGCGATGGACGACATGGCGCTGCTCGCGGTGGGCCGGCCGGGGCAGGGGCAGCCGGAGCGGCGGAGGACCGTACGGGTGGTGCCCCGCGGGAGACGTCGTGACGCTGTGTAGAGGAAGCGGCGCTCTCAGCGAGGAAGTTGACGGGTTGTCATTTTCTGAATGTGGCGCAAGATGCAGGGTAAACGTCCGAATATTGCCCTGTTTGAGCCCGGTCTGTACCGAAAAGTCATGGCCAAAGACGGTCGCTGCGTGGCTGATTGGTGGGAACGATCAATCACAACAGCTTGGAATCACTCCCTTGTGTCTATTACCGTTCGATAACGCAGCGCGGTCGTCCCAGCCGTCGCAAGAGACGGCGCCGTGCGCGTGCGCGTCAATGAGGAGTGTGCCCCGGTGGCCTCCAACTTGCCTGCCCCTGAAGGCACGGAGATCCAGGAACCGCCCACGGCGGGCGCCTGGGGCGAGTGGAATCCCACCGAGGATTCGGTCCGTCCCGTACGCGGCAAGCACCGGGTCGCCCGGCAGCGCGGGGGACTCGCGCGCAGCTCCACCGTGCTGGGTGTCGGCGTCATCGCGGCCGTCGGCGCGGGCGGCATAGCCACCGCGCAGGACAGGCCCCAGGTCGCCATATCCATGCCGTCGATGCCGGACCTGCCCGACATGCCGGACCTCCCCACGATGACCCAGGTGCTGGACGGCGACTTCTCCGGCGGCCACGGCTCCGCCGACGACACCCGGCACACGGGCGCGCAGGCCGGGATCATCCCGCAGCAGGCGGGCCGGGGCGCTGACGCCGGCGAGGTGCTGCGCAACCGCATCCTCCAGCAGGCCGAGTCGCAGCAGGACGCCGCCGGGGCCAAGGCGCTGGCGGATGCCGCGCAGGCCGCGCAGACCGCCGCCGCGCAGGAGGCCAAGGCCGAGGTGGACGCCGCGCAGAAGGCCGCCGACGACGCGAAGGCCGCCGCCGAGGCCAAGGCTGCGGCCGAGGCCAAGGCCGCCGAGGAGGCCGCCGCGGCCAAGGCCGAGCAGGAGCGCGTCGCGAAGTCGGCCGGCAGCTACTCGCTGCCCACCTCCGCCTACACCCTCACCTCGCACTACGGGGTCGCCGGCTCCATGTGGTCCTCCGGCTATCACACCGGCCTGGACTTCGCCGCCCCCACGGGCACCCCGGTCAAGGCCGTGGCGGCCGGGAAGATCACCTCGGCCGGCTGGTCCGGGGCGTACGGGTACCGGATCGTGCTGGAGCTGGAGGACGGCACCGAGGTCTGGTACTGCCACCTCTCCTCGATGTCGGTGACCTCCGGCTCGGTCGGAGCCGGGGACACCATCGGCCGCGTCGGCGCCACCGGCAACGTCACCGGGCCCCATCTGCACCTGGAAGTACGCAAGGGCGGTTCGACGGTGGACCCGCTGGCGTGGCTGACCTCCAAGGGCCTGAACGTCTGAGGCCCGGGGCGGCGTCCGGGGTCGGGGCTGCCCGTCGGGGGGCGGGTACACCGGCGGCCGGAGCCGGGCGCGCCGACGAGGCCGTGGGCGCTGCCGGGGCCGGGGCCGTGGCGGGTTCGCGTGCCGGCCGCGGGGCGGACCACGGCGGGAACAGTTCCTCCAGGACCGCCGCCCGGGCCAGCGCGGGCCCCGCAGTCGCCCGGCGCAGCCACAGCAGGTCCAGCAACTCCCGCTCCCGCACCGCGAAATCCGGCTCCCCCGACGGGCCGCCGCGGCGCGCCCGGTTCCGCAGCAGGGCCAGCGCCGTCGCATCCGCCTCGTACCGGGCGACCGTACGGCCGGCCGCACGGCCACCGCGGCGCCGGGCCAGGGTGCGGGCCAGCGAGCGGGCGGGCATCGAGGCCAGTGCCGGGACCTCGGCGGGCGTGAACCAGCCCGCCGCCGCGTACTCCGCGAGCTCGCGGGCGACGGCGCGCAGCCGACGCCGCCTTATCCACACCGCCAGCCACACCAGCAACGCGAACACCGGGACCATCACGCAGCCGTAGACCATGTAGAACCCGTACTCCCCGAACCGCGAGGAACTGTTCCACAGCGCGTGCGCGCACATGGCGGCGCCGAGGCCGAGCACCGGCAGGGCGAGCCTGCGGGAACGGCGGGCGCTGAGCGCGGCAGCGCCGAAGCCGAGCCCGGTGAGGACCGTGAACATCGGGTGCGCGAACGGCGACAGCACGATCCGTACGAAGAAGGTGGCCGCGGTCACCGAATCCAGTACGCCCGTGCCGTCGGCCAGGTCCTCGCCGAAGGCATTGCCGAGATAGAGGATGTTCTCGGTGAAGGCGAAGCCGGTCGCGGTGAATCCGGCGACGACGAAACCGTCCGCCGGGCCGGTGAACTGCCGTCTGCGGAAGACGAAGACGAGGAGCAGCACGGCCGCTTTGGCGCTCTCCTCCACGACCGGGGCGATAGCCACCGAACCGAGGGTGTCGGCGCGGGCCGGGTCGGCCGTGGCCCCGGCTATCCACTCGGTGGCGAAGCTGTTGGCCAGTATCGCGATCAGCGCCGCGGTGCAGGCCCCCCAGCCGAAGCAGAAGAGCAACTGCGGCCAGGGCGCCGGAGCGGCCCGGCCGAGCCACCGGAAGGCCGCCATGAGCGGCGCGACGGGCAGCAGGGCGAGGCCGAGGCCGACGAAGAAGCCGGGGGTGCCGGTCTGCTCCCGCACGAGTTCGAGGATCGCGACACCCGTGGTGGCGAGCAGAACGACGAGCACGCACGTGCGGACCGTGCCCGACGGGCGTGCGAGCACAGCAGAGAGCGCTCGGAACACATGATGACCCTACAGAGCGGGTCCGACACGGGGAGTGACGTTGTCAGTTCTTGGCGTTCTTGACGTTCTCTGCGCGACGGAAGAGCAAGTCGTGCACGACATGGCCCTTGTCGAGACCCTGGCCCTCGAACCGGGTGAGCGGCCGGAAGTCGGGGCGCGGCGAGTAGCCGCCGTCGGCTTGCGTGTTCTCGAAGTCCGGGTGCGCGGTGAGGACTTCGAGCATCTGCTCGGCGTACGGCTCCCAGTCGGTCGCGCAGTGCAGCACGGCTCCCGGGGCCAGCCGGGTGGCGGCCAGCGTGAGGAAGTCGGGCTGGATCAGCCGGCGCTTGTGGTGGCGGGCCTTGGGCCACGGGTCCGGGAAATAGACGCGCATCCCGGCCAGGGAGTCCGGCGGCAGCATCTCGCGCAGCAGGATGATCGCGTCGCCGTTGGCCACGCGGACGTTGGTCATCCCGCCCCGCTCGGCGAGGGCGAGGAGATTGCCCTGCCCCGGCGTGTGCACGTCGGCGGCGAGGATGCCGGTGCCGGGGTCGGCGGCGGCCATCTGGGCCGTGGCCTCGCCCATGCCGAAGCCGATCTCCAGGACCACGGGCAGCCCGTCGAAGAGCTTCTCGAGGTCGATGACCGAGTGGCCGTCGATGTCGAGTCCCCAGGTGCCCCACAGCCGCTTCAGCGCTTCGCCCTGACCGGTGGTGACCCGGCTGCGACGCGGCTGGAAGCTCCGGATCCGCCGCTCGTGGTGCGAGCCGGCCGGGTCCGGGGAGGGCCCGTCGGGGAACCGGGGCTCGGTCCGCCACTTGGGGGGCACGTACGAGGAAGCCTCCGGCGCGGTGGCGTCCGGGAGGCTGGGCGGCGTGGGGTTCAGGGACTCAGACACAATGCCGAGATTCTACGACGGGGGGCATACCCCGGCCGCGCGGCCGGACGAGGCCCCGCCGGACGAGGCGCCGCTGCCGGGGGCTCGGCCCCCGGACCCCCGCGCCTCAAACGCCGGCGAGGCTGGATTTTCGCCGGCGCCGGCCTCCTTCTGCCGGGTAGGACCAGCCCCTCCGGCGTTTGAGGAGCGGGGTCCGGGGCGGAGCCCCCGTTCGGCCGGGGCTCAGGCGGCCGACAGCAACCGCAGGGCCCGCGCAGCGATCTCCCGCCCGATCGGGAGCGAAGCGGTGGCCGCCGGCGACGGCGCGTTCAGCACGTGCACCGTCCTCGGCGCCTCGCGGATCAGGAAGTCGTCCACCAGCGTCCCGTCCCGCAGGACGGCCTGCGCCCGCACCCCCGCCGAAGCAGGCCGCAGGTCCTCCGCGGAGACGGCCGGCAGCAGCCTGCGCACCGCCCGCGTGAAGGCCTGCTTCGACAGCGAGCGGTGTATCTCGCCCGCCCCGTACCGCCAGTGCCGCGCGGCCATCCGCCAGGAGCCCGGCCACGCCAGTTCGGTCGCCACGTCCCGCGGCCGGACCACGGACCAGCCGTACCCCTCCCGGGCCAGCGCGGGCACCGCGTTCGGGCCGACGTGGACGCCACCGCCGATGCCCCGGGTCAGATGCACCCCGAGGAAGGGGAACGCCGGATCGGGTACCGGGTAGACCAGCCCGCGGACCAGCTCCGGGCGGGCCAGGTCGTAGTACTCGCCCCGGAACGGAACGATCCGCATCCCGGGGTCGTCCCCGGCCAGCCGGGCGATCCGGTCGCACTGCAGGCCCGCGCAGTTCACCAGGGTCCGTGCGCGCACGACGAGCCCGGACGTGGTGCGGACGGCCACTCCGGAGGGTCTGCGCGAGATCAGGTCCACCGCGCCGCCGTAGACGATCTCCGCGCCGGAGGACTCGGCGAGCTGCCCGCTCACCCGGCCGTAGTCCACGATCCCGGTGCTGCCGACATGGATCGCGGCCAGGCCGTGCACCTGCGGCTCGTACTCCGAGATCTGCGCCGGGCCGAGCTCGCGCACCGGAATGCCGTTCTCCCGGCCGCGCTGGACCAGGGCGTGCAGCCGCGGCAGCTCGTCCCGCCCGGTGGCGACGATCAGCTTGCCCGTCACCTCGTGCGCGATCCCGTGCTCCGCGCAGAACTTGACCATCTCGGCCGCACCGCTCACCGCGAAGCGCGCCTTCAGCGACCCCGGCCGGTAGTAGATCCCGCTGTGGATCACCCCGCTGTTGCGGCCCGTCTGGTGCCGCGCCGGACCGTCCTCCTTCTCCAGGACGACCACCCGCGTCCCCGGAGCCATCCGCGACACGGCATACGCCGTCGACAGGCCGACGATCCCGCCTCCGATCACCAGCACATCGCAGTCCACGCCACCGCCCACGCCCACGCCGACACCTCCCACCCCTGCATACTGCACCCCGCCACCGACAACACGGCCACGAGGGCCCGCGCCCGTTCCTACGCCGGCGCCACCAGCAGCGGCCGGGCCCGCTCGCGGAGCTCCGCGACGCGCGGCTCGTCCCCGTACGGTTCCAGGCGGTGCAGCAGGTCGCGTACGTATTCGGTCGTCCGCGCCGAGGAGATCCGGCCCGCCACCTCCACCGCCCGGGTGCCCGCCGCGCACGCCGCGTCGAGGTTGCCCGACTCCAGCTCGGCGACCGCGCTCACCACCAGCCGCAGCCCGTGCGAGCGCACGAACTCCTCGGTGGGCCTGGACAGGGCCTGCTCGGTGAAGCGCCGCACCTGGCGGGGGAGCCTCAGGTCCCGGTAGCACTCCGCGGCGTCCGCCGCGAAGCGGTCGTACGAGTAGAAGCCGAGCCAGGTCGGATCGGGATCGCCGTCCCGCGCGCGCTCCAGCCAGCCCTCCGAGGCCCGTAGCGCGGCCCCGGCGGCCGAGGAATCGCCCGCCTTCGCGTGCGCGCGCGCCTCGACGAGCCGGAAGAAGCTCATGGTGCGGGCGGTGGCCAGGCCCCGGTTGCGTTCGACGGCGGCCTGCGCGAGGTCCACGCCCTCCTCCGGGAAGTCCCGGTAGGTCGCCTGGAGGGACATGGAGGCCAGGACGTATCCGCCGAGCGGTACGTCGGCGGCGGCGCGGGCGAGGCGCAGCGCCTGGATGTAGTAGCGCTGGGCGGCCTCCTGCTGACCGGTGTCGAAGGCCATCCACCCGGCCAGCCGGGTCAGTTCGGCGGTCGCGCCGAACAACGCGCGGCCCACCTCGTCGCTGTACGAGCCGAGCAGCAGGGGCGCTGCGTCCACCCGCAGGCACTCGGGGACCATCGACGAACGCCAGTCCCCGCCGCCGTACTTGGAGTCCCAGCGGCGCGCGTCCTCGGCGGCCTCGCGCAGCTTGGTCACATCGCTGTGGCCGACGCGCTGGGCGTGGTCGCGCTGGGTTTCGGGCCCGGGCTGGGCGGGCACAACGGTGGACGTCGGTTCCGGTGCCGGCCGCTCCGCCGCCGGCCGCTGCACGGCGTGAGCGGTCGGGGCAGTCGGACTCGTCTGAGCGATCGGAGCGGTCTGGGCAGTCGGAGCCGCCTGAGCCGCCTGAGCCGTCGGAGCGGTTTCAGGCGCAGTCGCCACGCCGCCGGACCCGGTCATCGCGTCCGGCGCCGCCGGAGCGGGCTCCCGGGCCACAGAGCCGTCCGCCGGAGATATCAGCCAGCGCGAGGCCGGCGTCGCGTACGCCGCCACGGAGAAGGAGCCGGCGAGCGACTGCCAGATCCCGCCGCCGCCCCGCCGGCCGGCGAGGTCGAGCCGGTAGAGGTCCGTGGCCGAGCGGACCGCCGCTCCCACGTCGCGCGGGAAGGCCAGGCCGACCTCGGGCGCGGGGTCCGCGTCCGCCAGGCCGATCTCGTGCAGCGGCACCGGCCGCCCCAGCTTCGCGCCGATGGCGGCCGCGATCAGGTGCGGGGCGGCGCCCTGCGGCACCATCCCCTTCGAAACCCACCGCGCGACCGACGTCTTGTCGTACCGCATGGTCAGGCCGCGCTGGGCGCCGAGGTCGTTGACCCGCCGGGCCAGCCCGGCGTTGCTGATGCCCGCGAGGGCGAGGACGGCGCCGAGCTTCTCATTGGGCTCGCGGAGCTCCCTGGACATGCGCCACCCCTCGTCACACGCGGAACGCACACAACGCTTACGCCGCCGGGGCATAGGCGCCCGGCATTTCGTAAACCCAGCGTAGTTCCCCGCCTCCCAAGCGTTAAGGCCTCTACTTCCCTATGGCGGGATTGTTGTCCGTTTGCACAGTCCGTCCGTGCCCCGTCACCGGGGCGCACTCGTCCCGGTGTGCTCCGCCCGTGTGGCCGTGCGCCCGTCCGTGCGCTCTGGCCGGTCGGGGGGCCCGGCGATTCGATGTGCGGTGCGTGGGTCGGCCCGCTGCGTGACCGGGCGGGTCCGGGGGTGCCGCTGCCTCAATCCCCGCGGGCGGCGGTCCGGTCCGGGGGGTGGAATCCGCCTCCCGCGACCGCGCACGTGCTCCGCCGCGGGCGGGCGCAGGCGGCCCGGGGGCGTACTCGCCGCCGCTGAAGAATGGCCGAAACCGACCTATGGGACGGTGGGAACGGAACGTCAAATACTGCGTGGCCGGGGCGTGTTCGTTTGCATGTGCGCCCCCCTTAACCACTCTCGCACGCCTGTCCCGTGGCAGCATGGACCCCGAGCCACCCGGGGTCCCGCGGCCGCGCCCTCCGCGCCGACCGTGCTGCCCGTGCCCCGGTCATGTGCCCACAGGCTGGGGAGGCGGCGGTGCGCTGGTTGGTGGGTTGGAGCAGTATCGCCGCGAGCTTCGGCACGGCCGGGCGGGTCTCGGGCGCGAACGGCCACGGCGCGAACGGCCACGGCTACGGCGGCAACGGCCACGGCGCCAACGGCTACGGCGGCCACGGCCGGGGAGGCGCCCCGCTGCACGGCGGCATCGCCGACGCCGCCCACCCCGCAGACCCCGGCGTGGACGCCGACCGTACCGTCCACCCCGTCGGCGCCCAGCTGCTGTGGGGCGATCCCGACCCCCTCTGGGCCGTCGGCGACTGGCGCCCCGACGAGATCCGCACCCTCACCGCCGACCCGGCCGACCCGTTCACCCGGCTCGCCGTCCTCGGCTGCTGCGGCGCCACCGACGCCGAGCTGAAGCGCGCCCTCTACGCCGCCCGCGGCGGAGCGCTGCGCCACCTCACCCAGTGGTCCGGCAGCTACACCGCCGTCGTGCAGGCCGGCCGCCGGATCACCGTCGTCGGCGATCTCGCGGGCGCGCGGCCGGTCTTCTACACGCCCTGGGCCAGCGGCACCGCGTACGCCACCGCCGCCCTCCCGCTCGCCGACCTCATCGAGGCGCAGCTGGACATCGGCCACCTCGCCGCCCTGCTGGCCTGCCCGGACAGCCCCGAGGCACTGGGCGACGGCACGCCGTACGCCGGGGTCCGCCGCATCCCGCCCGGCCACGCGCTCATCCTGCGCGAGGGCTCCCGGGAGATCACCGGCTACGAAGCCGTCGCCTCCCTCGCGGTGGCCGCGCCCGAGGCGGACGCCGAGCGCGCGGTGGAGGGCGTACGGGAAGCGTTGACGGCCGCGGTGCGCGCCCGGCTCACAGCGCCCCGGCATGCTCCCGACGCGGTTCCGGCGTACGATCCCGGCCCCGTGCCCGGCATGGGCCCCGCCGACCGCCGCGCCGCCCGCGGCGCCCCGGCCCCGGGGGTGGGCGCCGACCTCTCCGGCGGGAGTGCCTCCGCGACCCTCGCCCTGCTGGCCGCCGGCCTGCCGGGCGCCCCGGGCAGTCTGGCCAGCCCCGCCGGGGCGCGGCTGCTCGCGGTCACCTTCAACGACCTGGCCACCCCGCAGGGCCGCGAGGCCGAACTGGAACGGGCCCGTGCCATCGCCGCCGACCCGCGCCTGCACCACGTCGTGGTGGCCGCCGCCGAGGAGGCCCTCCCGTACGCCGAACTCGACGGCCCGCTGACCGACGAACCGGGGCCCTCGCTGGTGTCCGCCGCCCGTGAGCGGCGCCGGCTGGCCGCGGGCAGCGCCGACCACTTCACGGGCCACGGGGCCCGCCAGGTCCTCGACGCCCACCCGGCGCGCATGGCCGACCTCCTGATGGACCGCCGGCGCCGCCACCTGCTGCGCCCGGTCGCGGCCCTGGCCCGTTCGGCCTCCGCCGCCGGAGCGGCCGGGGAGTCCCTCCTGGTGCCCCTGACGGTGTACTCGGCGGCGCGCAGACTTTCCCGTACGACGTACCGCGCGGGCATGGAAGCCGCCGCGGCCAGGCTCCGCGAGGGCGGGGTGACCGAGAGATCCTCCGGTCCGGTGGACGCCTCCCTCGCCGCCCTGACCTGGTCCCGTCCCGGACCTGCGGCGGGCTGGCTCACGGGGGAGGCGCTGGCGGAAGTATCGATCCGCCTGACCGCCGCCGCGGGCCGCCCACCGCTCTCGCTGCGGCCCGGCGAGGCCCGTGCCCGCTCCGTCCTGGCCCGGCACGCCGCCGACCACCGGGTGTTCGAGCAGGCCGTGGAGGTCCGCAGCCAGCGCCTGCACGCCCCGTTCCTCGACAACCAGGTGGTCCGGGCCGCCCGCGCCCTCCCCGAGTCGCTGCGCGTGCAGCCGGGGGCCAGGGCGGAGATCCTGCGCAGCGTCCTGTCCTCGGCGGGGGTGCGCGAACTCCCCTCGGGCTGGGGCGCCACCGCCCACACCCCGAACGAGACGGCGACCCGGCTCGGCCTGCGGTCCGCCCTCGGCACCCTCATGGACCTCTTCGCCTCCCCGCTGCTCGCGGACGCCGGACTGATCGAGGCCCGCGTCGTGCAGCAGGCGCTGATCGACGCGGCGGACGGGCGCCACGTACCGCTCGACGGGCTCGCGGAACTCGTCTCGATGGAGCTGTGGCTGCGCCGCCTGCTCGCCCGCCGGGGCACGTGCTGGACGGGGACCTCGACGGCCCGCCGCCGGGCGGTGCCGGAAGGGGTGCCGGTGCACAGGCCGGCCCTGTCCTGAACCCGTGGCGCCCGCCCCCGCCGATCCGCTGATCTATCTTTGCCGCGCGACGGGACTGCCAGTGGTCGGAGCGGAACGGATCGGAACGGACAGGACATATGAGTGACGCGGTGGATGCGATCGTCGGCCAGTGGGCGGCGGAGAGCCCCGACCTCGCGGGGGAGCTGTGGCCCATCGAGGTGGTGGCGCGGATCCAGCGCGTGAACCGGGTCGTCGAGAAGCAGCTCAAGGCCTTCGTGACCGAACACGATCTGGAACCGGGCGAGCTGGACGTCCTCAGCACCCTGCGCCGGTCGGGCCCGCCGTACGCGCTGACCGCGGGCTCGCTCGTCCCGGCGGCGATGGTCACCTCCGGCGCGATCAGCAACCGCATCGCCCGTATGGAGGCGAAGGGCCTGGTCGAACGCGTCCGCGACGGCAAGGACCGGCGCGCGGTCCGCATCCGCCTGACCGCGGCGGGCCATGCGCTCACGGAGACCCTGATGGCCGCCCACCTCCGCCACTTCGAGGAACTCCTGGCCCCCCTCGACCGGGCCGCATGCGCCACCCTGGCCGCCTCCCTCCGCACCCTCCTGGAAGCCCACGGCGACACCCCCTGACCAAGCCCCCTCCACCCTGCCGCCCGCCCCCGGCGGGGTCGGCACGGGCCGCGGCGGCAGGGCACCGCACCCGCGCGCGGGGGCGACGCGCCCCGAAACCCGGTGCCGCCCCCTGCAGGGCCAGGCAGAATTGGCGGGTGCGGTATCGAATCCTCGGCGTCACCGAGGCACATGACGAGACCGGCGCCCCCCTCCCCATCGGCGGCGCCCGCCTGCGCGCACTCCTCGCGGCCCTCGCCCTGCGCGCCGGCCGCCCCGCCTCCGTCGCGGACCTCGTCGACGACGTCTGGGGCGACGCCCCGCCCCAGGACGCCCCCGCCGCCCTCCAGGCCCTCGTCGCCCGCCTCCGCCGCGCCCTCGGCGGCCGGGACGCCATCGCCGCCGACCCCGCCGGCGGCTACCGCCTCGCGGCCGCCCGCGACGACGTCGACCTGCACCGCTTCACCCGGCTGGCAGCCCAGGGCGGCCAGGAACTGGCCGAGGACCCGGCCGCCGCGGCCCGCACCCTGCGCACCGCCCTCGGACTGTGGCGCGGATCCGCCCTCGCCGACCTTCCCGAGCCCGCCCGCAGCGCCCATGCCGCCGCCGCCGAGGCCCGCCGGCTCGGCGTACTGCGCTCGCGCATCGAGGCGGACCTGCGCAGCGGGGGCACCGCCCCCGCCGGTCTCCTGCCGGACATCGAGGCGCTGATCCAGGAGCATCCGTACGACGAAACGCTCCGCGCGCAGCAGCTCCGCGCGCTCCGCGCCGCCGGTCGTCCGGCCGACGCACTCGCGGCCTACGAGGATGCCCGCCGCACCCTGGCCGACGCCCTCGGCGCGGACCCCGGCCCCGAACTCACGGCCCTGCACGCCGAACTCCTCGAGCCGCACCGCCCCGAGCCCCCGCAGTCACGGCCCCGCGGCAATCTGCGGCCCCGCCTCACCTCCTTCGTCGGCCGCGAGCCCGAACTGGCCGGCCTGCGCCAGGACCTGGCCCGCCTGCGCCTGGTCACCCTCACCGGCCCCGGCGGTTCCGGGAAGACCCGTCTCGCCGAGCACGCGGCCGCCGCCCACCCCGAGGCCTGGATCGTCGAGCTCGCGCGGCTCGACCACCCCGCCGCCGTCCCCGGCGCCGTCCTCAGCGCCCTCGGCCTGCGCGAGAACTCCCTGGTGGCCCGGGACAGCACGGCCGTCGCGGACCCGGAGACCCAGCTCGTCGAGCACTGCGCGCACCGCAGCCTCCTCCTCGTCCTCGACAACTGCGAGCACGTCATCGGCGCCGCCGCCGAACTCGCCGAACTCCTCCTCACCCACTGCCCCGGCGTACGGATCCTGGCCACCAGCCGCGAGCCCCTCGGCGTGCCCGGCGAGACCCTCCGCCCCGTGGAACCCCTGCCGCCCGACCACGCCCACCGCCTCTTCGCCGAGCGCGGCGCATCGTCCCGCCCCGGGTTCCGGGCCGACGAGGACCCGGCCGCGGTCGCCGAGATCTGCACCCGCCTCGACGGTCTTCCCCTCGCCATCGAGCTCGCCGCCGCCCGACTGCGGCTGCTCACCCCGCGTCAGATCGCCGACCGCCTCGACGACCGTTTCCGCCTCCTCACCAGCGGCGCCCGCACGGTCCTTCCCCGCCAGCAGACCCTGCTGGCCGTCGTGGACTGGTCGTGGGAGCTGCTGGACGAGCCCGAGCGCGCGGTCCTGCGCCGGCTCTCCGTCTTCGCCGGCGGCTGGGACCTCGCCGCCGCGGAAGCCGTCTGCGCGGACCTCCCGTACGGGACCGCGGACGTACTCGGCTCCCTCGTCGACAAGTCCCTCGTCCTCGCGGAACCGGAGGCGACCACCCCCGGCATGCGCTACCGCATGCTGGAAACCATCCACGAGTACGCCGCCGAGCGCGCCGCCGCCCACCCCGACGACGCCCGCGCCGCCGCCCGCAGGCACGCCGCCCACTACCTCGCCCTCGCCGAGGAAGCCGAACCCCTGATCCGGTCCGGCGCCCAGCTGCCCTGGATCCGGCGCATCGAGACCGAGCTCGACAACCTCCGTGCCGCCCTCCACACCACGGGCGTCGAAGACCCCGACGCCGATGCCGCGCAGCGCCTGGTCCTGGCCCTCGGCTGGTTCTGGTGGCTGCGCAACTACCGCACCGAAGGCGCCGAGTGGACCGCGCTGGTGCTCGCCCTCACCCCCGTGGAACCGCCCGAGGGCTCACCCGCGTACTGGTCCTTCATGCGCCTCCAGGTCCTCGGCATGTTCCTGGTCGCGGAGAGCAGCGGCTCGGAACGGTTCCGCACGCCCGAGTACCAGGACCTCGCCGTGCGCATCAAGGAGGCCTTCCAGCACGGCGACACACCCGAGGCCACCACCTTCCCCGGAATGCTCTGGCCGGCGACCGTCTTCCTCACGGGGGACGTCCTGGAGTTCCACGCCATCCTCGACGAGTCGGTGGCCAACTGCCGCCGCCACGGCGGCGACTGGGAGCTCGGCATCACCCTCATGCTCCGCACCCACGTGGCCATCGACGTCACCGGCGGCCTGCCCGGCGTCGACGCGGACCTCGCCGAGCTGCACGAGATAGCCCGCCGCGTCGGCGACCGCTGGATCCGGGCCCAGATCGCCAGCGCCGCCGGCGAGGCCGCCATCTCGCGCGGCCGGTACGACACCGCGCGCGCCGAGTACGAGGAGTGCCTGCGCCTCGCCCGCGAGGTCGGCGCCCACGTCGAGGCGCCCTTCGCCATCGCCCGGATCGCGGAGGCCAGCTACTGCGTCGGCGACTTCGACGGTGCGGAGAGGCTCCTGGCGGAAGCCGACGCCGAGGCCGACCGGCACGGCGGGGTGTACGACGTCAGCAGCTTCGCCCGGCTCCTCTCGGCCCTGCTCGCCATGCAGCGCGGCGACCACGCCCGGGCGTGGAGCGAGTGCAGGCGGGCCCGCACCGAGGCCGCACGGATCCAGGTGCCCGCCCAGTTCACCGCCGGGCTGGACACCGTCGAGGCCGTCCTCACCGCCCAGGACCACGGGCCGGAGGCCGGTCTGGCACTGGTGGGTCCCGCCTTTGCCGCAGCCGTGGACGCCTACTGCGCCGAGCGGTTCCTGGCCGGGATGGCGGAGGCCGCGGCCGTGATGCTGGCCGACGCCGACCGGCCGGCGGAGGCGGTGCACGCCCTGGCCGCGGCCACCGCCTGGCGGGCGGGCCATCCGCGTTCGGTGCCCGAGGAAGCGGCCGTGGCCGGGCTCCCGGCCCGCATCATCGCCGTGCTCGGTGCGGGCCGCTACGCGCAGGAGGAGGCCGCCGGCGCGGCGCTCTCCCCGGGCGCTCTGCTCACGGCGCTCACCGGCAGCTGATCACGGCGTCGGCCCAGCTGGCGAGGGTCGGCAGCCGCCCCGGTCCGGCCCGCTCCACCACCAGCCGCAGCGAGGAACGGCCGGTCAGCGGGACGTCCACGGACGCGGGCGCATCCCCGTACCCGAGGACCCCCGACTGCCACAGCCGCTGCCCGTCGCCGTACACGGAGAACCGCACCTCGCCGTCGGTGAGCGCCGACAGGGCGTCCACCCCGACCTTGGCGGAGAACGCCGTGCACTGGCGGTTGAGGGTGATCTGCACCGAGGAGTGGGAGTTCACGGTGATCCCGTGCTCGAACCGCCGGCCGCCCACCCGCAGCCCCGAGCGCTGCCACACCCAGCTGCTGTGCCAGGTCTGCAACTCCGGGCTTTCGTGGTCCCCGTACGAGGCGTGGGCGAGCCGCGCCAGCGCGAAGCTCCCCGGCTTCGGCGGTGCCGGAGGTCTGCTCGGGGGCGGCGTGGGCGAAGGCCGCTCCCGGCTCGGCGAAGGAGAGGGGGATGCGGGCGCGGAGGGCGTCGGCTGCGCCGGAACCACCGCACCCGGCGCCGGCGCCGACGGCGTCGGCTTCGCACTCGGCTTCGCAGGTACGGGGCCCTGCGCGGCCGGGGTCGGCTCCGCCGGGGGAGAGGGCGTCGGCGCGGCCGGGGAGTCCGGTACCGCCGGAGCCGTGACGCCAGGCGCGGGCTTCGCCCGGGCCTGCGGCTCGGCATCCTCCCCGGTCAGCGCGAACACCACTCCGGCGGCCGCGGCCACCGCTATCCCGGCGGCGATGGCGGCCTTGGCGGGCAGCCCGAGCCCCTCGGAAGCCAGGGCCCCACCGGCCCCCGACCCGGCCCCGCCCGCAGCCCCCGCCCCGCCCGCACCCGCAGCCCCTGCAGCCGCCCCGGCCCCGGTCCCGGCCGTCGACCCGCCGACGGCGGCCGCCGCGGCCCCGGCCCCGCCCGCGGCGACGGCCCCACCAGCCACGACCCCGGCGGCCTTGGCCGCGTACCCGGCGGCGAACCACCCGATGACCGCCACCGGAAGCAGCGCGGGGATGCCCGCGTTGACGTCCTTGAGCTCACCGGCGGCCAGCCGGCACTTCGCGCACTCCTCCAGGTGCTTGCGCAGCCCGCGCTCCGCCCGCATCCGCAGCCCGCCGCGGGCATAGGCGCCCAGCCGGTCCGCGTACCGTGCGCAGTCGCCGCCCTCGCTCAGCGCCGAACTCACATGGGCCTGCAGATACGCCTGCTTGAGCCCCTCCCGTGCCCGACTGGCCAGCACCGCCGTCGCGTTCGCGCTCAGCCCGAACAGCGGCGCGATCGCACTCGGCGAAGCCTCCTCGACGGTGGTGTGCCACAGCACGGCCTGCCACCGCTCCGGCAGGCTCCGGAAGGCCTGCATGGCCAGGGACCGCTCGGCCTCGTGCATCGCCCGGACGTCCGCGCCCAGTTCGAGCGTGTCGTCGCCGGACAGCCCCGACAGCCCGGCGCCGCCCTCGGTACCGCCACCCGGCGCAGCCTGCTCGGCGAAGACCGCGAAGTCCTCGACGAGCTGCTCCCGTTTGGCGGTCTTCGCCCAGGCGGCAGCGACCCTGCGCACGGTGGTCAGCAGATAGGCCCGCACCGACTGGTCCGGCCCGGCCCCGCCCCGCACCGCCTGCAGCGTCCGCGCGAACACCTCGGCGGTCAGGTCCTCGGCCGTGTGACCGTCCCGGCAGCAGGTCCGCGCATAGCGCCGTACGGAATCCGCGTGACGGCGGAACAGTTCCGCGTAGGCACCGTCGTCACCGCCGCGCATCCGGGCGATCAAGTCACCGTCGGAGGGCGGGAGCTCGCCCTCCAGCCCGCCCGGTTCGCGCTGGGCCGGGACCTGCCGCGCGGGCAGACCGCCCGCTGCGACGTCGCCTCCGGCGGCGCCGAGCGGCTCTCCCGACCCGTCACCGTTCATTTCGGACGCCCCCGAAAGACACACTCAACCGGTACACCGGTGAAGCGTGTCACACGGGGGGCGCGCGCCGGACCCGTCTGCACACCATCCACCCGTCCGGGCACATTTCAGCGGCCCGGTGACAAACCCTCACGGACGCCGGCCCGAAAGTGTCACCGCGGCGGTTGGTGAACCAACGCGTCCGGCCCGCGAGCCGTCCGATCGCCGAGCCGTCCGGCCCTCAGGCGGTCCGGCCCTCAACCCGTCCGGCCCTCACGCCGTCCGGGAGCGCAGCCCTTCGAGCAGGATGTCGAGCAGCCGCGTCGAAGCCGCCGCCTGCTGCGCCGGGTCGGGCAGCGCCGGCGCCGCCGTCGCTATGACCAGCAGCACATCGGCCACGGTGACGTCACCGCGCAGCTCACCGGCCTCCCGGGCGCGCTCCACGAGCTGTCCGACGACCTCCAGCAGCGCACCCGCGCCGGCGTCGTCCGAAGGCTCGTCCTCGGCCGCGATGCGCGCGGCCACGACCCGTGCCTCCGGAGCCGCAGCAGCGGCCGTCTCGGCGGCCTGGCGCTGGTGCGGAACCCGCACCCCCTCGGCCTCCTCGACCTCGTCCTCGCTCGCCGAGCCGACCCGCAGCACCTGCGGCGGCAGCAGCCGCCCGGCGCCCGAGGCCACGGAGGTGCGCAGGAAGCGGGAGAGCGCCTGCCACGGCTCCTCCTCCTGGCCCAGCGCCGTCCGGGCCTGCTCCGTCAGCCGGGCGGTCTCCTCCTCGGCTATGCGCCGGACCAGCACGTCCTTGCTGGGGAAGCGCCGGTACACGGTGCCGACGCCGACACGTGCACGCCGGGCCACGTCCTCCATCGGAGCCCCGTACCCCAGCTCGCCGAAGACCTCACGGGCCGCTCGCAGCACGTGCTCCAGGTTGCGCTGGGCGTCGACGCGCAGCGGAGTCGACCGGCCCACGCCGTGCGTGGTGGCCCCGTTCGCGAGCGCGCGACCGTTGCTGCTCTCGACCGAAAGTGCGGTCGCAGAACCATGGAAATCGGAAATGTTCATATGTATCCCCCGGTAATCATTTGTCTCCCCCCGGAGACACTCCCCGCCTTCACGTCGAGGTGGGCCACGGTCTCAGGCCCGGTCGTACTCACTCGACGAGATACGAACATAGTTGAGCCAGAGTCAATTCAGAAGAGGCAGCCCCGGACGGAGCACCGCCCGATCGGAGCATTCGCCCTCACTTTTTCCTCACGCACTCCCGGAATCTCTCATTCCGCACCCTCTGACCTGCGCAGTTGCACCCCTGCCCGAGGTCCGCTTCCACCCCGCCCCGACGTCGCCGCCGGTCACACAATTTGTCGGGGCTGTGGACAAACTCCCGGCCACGTTGCGTCATGGGATGGTGAAGGCTGCTAACTCGCGGGGCACGGCCCCCGGTACCCCGCCCCGCACGCGCATCCTGATCGTCGGCGGCGGCTACGTAGGCATGTACACGGCGCTCCGGCTCCAGAGAAAGCTGAGATCCGGCGAAGCCGAGGTCACGGTGGTCACTCCCGAGCCCTACATGACGTACCAGCCCTTCCTCCCGGAGGCGGCCGCCGGCTCGATCTCCCCGCGCCACGTCGTGGTCCCGCTGCGCCGCGTCCTCCCGCACTGCCGCATCGTCATCGGCGAGGCCCGCCACATCGACCACGCCAAGCGCACCGCGACCGTCGCCACCCTCGCCACCCAGGACGAGGGGACCGGCCCGGTCGAGATGGAGTACGACGAACTCGTCCTCGCCCCCGGCTCGATCTCCCGCACCCTGCCCATCCCGGGCCTCGCCGACTACGCCATCGGCTTCAAGGCGGTCGAAGAGGCCATCGGCCTGCGCAACCACGTCATCGAGCAGATGGACATCGCCTCCTCCACCCGCGACCCCGCCCTCCGCGACGCCGCCCTCACCTTCGTCTTCGTCGGCGGCGGCTACGCGGGCGTCGAGGCCCTCGCCGAGCTGGAGGACATGGCCCGCTACGCGGCGCGGTACTACCACAACATCAAGCCCGAGGACATGAAGTGGGTGCTGGTCGAGGCCAGCGACCGCATCCTGCCCGAGGTGGGCCCCGACATGGGCGTCTACACCATCCGCGAACTGCGCCGCCGCAACATCGACCTGCGCCTCGAGACCCGGCTCGAGTCCTGCGAGAACCGCGTCGCCGTCCTCAGCGACGGCGCCCGCTTCCCCACCCGCACCGTCGTGTGGACCGCGGGCGTCAAACCGCACCCGATCCTCGCCGCCTCCGACCTGCCCAGGAACGAGCGCGGCCGGCTGGCCTGCACCTCCTTCCTCACCGTCAAGGGGGTCGAGCACGCCTGGGCGGCCGGCGACGCCGCCGCCGTCCCCGACATCACGGCGCCCGAGCCCGGCCGCGAATGCGCCCCCAACGCCCAGCACGCGGTCCGCCAGGCCAAGCTCCTCGCCGACAACCTGGTCGCCGCCCTGCGCGGCGAGGTCCTCACCGAGTACGCCCACAAGTACGCCGGCTCCGTCGCCTCCCTGGGCCTCCACAAGGGCGTCGCCCACGTCTACGGCCGCAAGCTCAAGGGCTACCCGGCCTGGCTCATGCACCGCACGTACCACCTCAGCCGCGTCCCCACGTTCAACCGGAAAATGCGCGTCCTCGCCGAATGGACCCTCTCCGGCCTCTTCAAGCGCGAGATCGTCTCCCTGGGTTCGCTAGAACACCCCAGGGCAGAATTCGAACTGGCCGCAGGCGGCGGCCCCAAGGACCCACCCCCGAAGCCCGGCCCCACACCCCCGAAGGACAGCCAGAGCTGACGTTGTCAGTGCGGTCGGCCACACTGGACGTGTGACCATAGGTGGGCTCACACCTGCACAGAGTGACATCGTCCAGCCAGCGACCGACCACCCGACGAGCGACACAGCGACCACTTGCGACACCACGAGGCCTGAACGCAGTGAACTTCACGCGCTGGAGCGCCCGGTTTCCCGGAACGCAGCGCCGCGCCGCCGCGCGGACCGAACACGCCGCCGCTCAGGCCGCAGCCCAGGCCAAGAGGGGTGAAGGATCGGTCCCGGCCGCCCGCGGCGGCCGCGCCGACCCCGGAGCCGACCGCTCCGCGCCCACCGTGGACGGCGGCCCCGCCGACCCCACGGTCTCCGGCACCGGCTCCACCCCCGCCCGGCGTACGGGCGTCCCCGCCGCGGTGCCCTCGCTCGACGAGCTGTCGGTCAGCGAGGTCATCGGCCGGCTCCCGGCGCTGGTCGCACTCGTCCACGGACCCGAGCACCACGTCGCGTACGTCAACGACGCCTACACCGCCGGCTTCGGCGCCCGCATCCCCGGCGCCCCCGCCCACGAGGCCCTCCCCGAGCTGGGCGAGCTCGGCCTCCTCCCGCTCCTCGACCAGGTCCAGCGCAGCGGCAAGCCCCGTACCGCCAAGAACCGCACCGCACCCGGCGGCACCAGCACGTACACGGTCACCTGCACCCCGGTCGACTTCCCCAAGGCCGAGAGCGGCAGCGAGGCGGAAGCCCACACCGGCGTCCTGATCCACCTCGCCGACGTCACCGACCACGCCGAAGCCGTCGAGCGGCTGCGCGCAAGCGAGCGCCGCCAGCGCGAGGCCGCCGTCACCCTCCAGCGCTCCCTCCTCCCGCAGGAGCTGGAGCAGCCCGACGACCTGCGCGTCGCCGCCACCTACCAGCCCGGCGGCACGGAGGCGGCCGTCGGCGGCGACTGGTACGACGTCATCACCCTCGGCGCCGGCCGCACCGCCCTGGTCATCGGCGACGTCATGGGCCGGGGCGTCCGCGCGGCCGCCGTCATGGGCCAGCTCCGCACCGCCGTCCGCGCGTACGCCCGCCTCGACCTCCCGCCCCACGAGGTCCTCCAGCTCCTCGACGGGCTCGCCGCCGAGATCGACGCCAGCCAGATCGCCACCTGCGTCTACGCCGTCCACGACCCCAACGAGGGCCTGCTCGCGTACGCCTCCGCCGGCCACCTCCCCATCCTGGTCCGGGACGAGGACGGCACCGTACGCAGAGCCGCCGACCCCACCGGCCCGCCGCTCGGCACCGGCGGCTGGCTGCACACCTCGGGCACCATCCCCCTCGGCCCCGGCTCCACCGCCGTCCTCTACACCGACGGCCTGGTGGAACGCCGAGGCGAGGACATCGACGAAGGCGTCGCCGCCCTGGAACGCGCCCTCGCCGGCGCCCAGGGCACCCCCGCCGTCATCTGCGACCGCCTGATGCGCGCCCTCGGCGTGGACGCGGACCACGACGACGACGTCGCCGTGTTGGTCCTCCAGCAGCCCGCCCGCACCGGCCACGACGCCGAGCTCTTCCACAACGCCGTCCTGGAACTCCTCGGAGGCATCGAGGCGGCCCCGCGCGCCCGCGCCTTCGCCCAGGGGGTCCTCGCCTCCTGGCGCTTCCCTGTGGAGCTGTGCGACCTCGGCGTCCTCGCGGCCAGCGAGCTCGTCGCGAACTCCCTCCAGCACGGCACCCCGCCGATGCGCCTGCGCCTGCGCCGCACCGACCGCCGCCTGATCATCGAGGTCACCGACGGCGACGACCACCTCCCGCGCCGCCGCCGCGCCGAACCGGCCGACGAGACGGGCCGCGGCATCTCCATCGTCGCCACCATCGCCTCGGCCTGGGGCTCCCGCCGCACCCCGGGCGGCGGCAAGGCCGTCTGGTGCGAGTTCGCCCTGCCGGACAAGTAGCCGGACAGGCGAAAGGCCCCGGTCCACGAGGACTGGGGCCTTCACACATCCCTGCGCACGCCTACACGCGCGCAACCTCCGAGCCGGCCGCCCTGTCGGCGCCGGCGGGAGCGACGGCAGGCCCGCCCTGGGCCACGACCTTGCTCATCACCAGCGACGGGTTGTCCTGCTCCGGGCTCAGCTGCCTGCCGAGCCGCAGCGCCAGCCCGGCGATCCCGAGCGAGACCAGGACGAAGATCCCGATGTAGAGCATCGGCACGCCCGCACCGAGCGGCACTCCGAGCGGCCCGAGCGCCAGCGCCATCTGCTTGACCAGCGCGAAGGCCGAGTTGTACTGCCCGACCGACCCCTCCGGAGCCAGGTCGGCCACCAGCGGCGCGACGGTCGGCGACAGCATGGCCTCGCCGATGCCGAAGAGCGCGTACGTGGTGATGAACGCGGCCGCGGCCATCATCGCGCTGCCGTGGCCCAGCCCCGAGAACCCGGCGATGACCCACGCCACGGTCCAGATCAGCCCCACCAGCGCGATCACCCGCGACCGGCGCCGCTTCTCGACCAGCCGCAGCACCACGAACTGCGCCAGCACGATCGCACCGGTGTTGGCGGCCAGCGCGAACCCGAGCGTCGAGGGGGAGATGCCGGCGGCCTCGGTACCGAAGGCGGCCAGACCCGACTCGAACTGTCCGTAGCAGGCGAAGAAGAGCACGAAGCCCAGCAGGCACAGCTGCATCATGGCCTTGTGCCGGAGCATCCGCTTCCAGCCGCCGCCTCCCTGTGCCGGGGCCTTCGGGCGGGCGTCCTTGAAGCCCGGCGCCTGCGGCATCCGCACGGTGGCGATGACCGCGGCCAGCACCAGGAACATCACGGCCTCGATGCCGAACAGCAGGATGAAGCTGTCAGGCCGGTCCTTGTCGACGATCAGACCGCCGATGAGCCCGCCGATGCCGAGCCCCAGGTTCTGCATGAAGAACTGCAGCGCGAAGGACCGGGTCCGGGTGGCCGGCGTGGAGCACCACACGATCATCGTGGCCAGCGCCGGCTGCATCACGGCCTGCCCGGCACCCAGCGTCAGGGCCGACAGCAGGATGGGCACGATGCCCGTGGACAGCCCGAGCGAGATCGCACCCACCGAGGCGGCCGCGGCGGCGGCCATGACCACGGGGACGGGACCACGTCGGTCGATGACCCGACCGGTGAAGGGCAGCGCGAGCAGAGCTCCCAGGGCGAACGCCACGAACGCACTCGTGGCGGCCATGGAGCCCAGACCTCGCACCTGCGCCACATAGATGTAGAGGTACGGAACCGTGAAGCCGATGCCGAACGCGGTCAACGCGTTCCCGGCCTGGATCCGCCGCATCGCAGCGCCCATCACCTTGGTCACTTCTCACCTGCCTTGTAACTGAAGACCGAAAGACTTCATCTCTAAACTTCAAGCCTTAACTCTACACATCGAAGGAGTTAGACGCCAACGAGCTCGTGCGATACTTCGACCCATGGGTGACACCCCCGACGGCACCGCGCCCGTCCACGAGCCGAGCCTCGACGAGCAGATCGCCGTCTACCAGCGCGAGTTCCAGGACCTCGACCCGCAGGTCGAGAAGGTCGTATCGGCTCTCAGCCGCCTCAACCGCCGCATGAACGTCGCGTACGGACGCCAGACGGCAGCCCTGGGCATTAGCAACGCGGAGTGGGAGGTCCTCAAGGCCCTCGTCATCTCCGGCGCCCCCTACCGGATGGGCCCGAGCGAGCTGGCCAAGCAGCTGGGCCTCACGCCGGCGGCGATGACCCACCGGATCGACCGCATGACGGCGGAGGGTCTGGTCACCCGCGAGCGGGACGAGTCCAACCGCGTCCGCGTGATCGTGGAGCTCACGGACGAGGGCCGCAGCAAGTGGCTGGACGCGATGCGCGCGGCCACGGTCTTCGAGGAGGACCTCCTCCAGGACCTCTCCACCGCGGAACGCGGGCTCCTGGGCGACATGCTCACGCGCCTGCTGGACCGTGTGGAGGACCTCCAGTCCCCCAGCTGAGCCGGGGTTGACACGGCCCCTGCAGATCCGTAAGGTTCTTCGAGTTGTCCCAGAGCCGGAAGGTTTTGGCGGCAACGAATCCCGCCGCCTTGTTGCGGCACCCAACTCTGCACGACCTCCCACCGGGAACGCATTCGGCATGCCCGAATGAATTTCCGAAGGCCGATTATGAATCGTCCGGGAAATCCACTAGAGTTCTGGGAGTCGGAAGGGCCCAACAGCCCGGAAGGCAAAGCCCGCTGACTGGGAGTCAGGCCCGAAAGAGTCTGATAGAGTCGGAAACGCAAGACAGCAGAACGAAAGCCCGGAGGAAAGCCCGAGAGGGTGAGTACAAAGGAAGCGTCCGTTCCTTGAGAACTCAACAGCGTGCCAAAAATCAACGCCAGAAGTTGATACCCCGTCCACTCCGGTGGATGAGGTTCCTTTGAAAAAGACCTGTGAGGTCGCCTTCGGGTGATGCTTGCAGGCAACAAACACAGCGAGGACGTTGTGGTCAGTCGGTCTTATTCCGACCAAGACTGACCCGCTCTTTCGTGTGTGTGAACCGGATTACCGGTAAACATTCATGGAGAGTTTGATCCTGGCTCAGGACGAACGCTGGCGGCGTGCTTAACACA
>NZ_JBITTH010000003.1:0-410177 GCF_044541755.1 Streptomyces sp. NPDC085524 | reverse complement strand
GGGTTTGAAACCTCCCCCCGCGCCCCCCCCGTCCCCTAACCCCCGAACCCCTTCGGGGGCGGGCCGGCCGGGCCGGGGGGGGGGGGGCGCCCCGGCCCCCCACCACCCCTTTCCCTCTTTCCGCGCCGACTGGAGAACCTCCCATGCGCACCCGCACCTCTCTGTACGGTCTGCTCATCGGCCTGCTGCTGGGCGTGGGGCTGCTCCCGGCCGCCACCGCGACCGCGGCGGACAACGGCACCTGGGGGGTCTTCCCCACGCCCGCGGCCGGTGCGGCGATGACCGACCGCGCCTACTTCTTCCACCAGGGCCAGGCCGGGACCTCCGTCGGCGACAGCGTCACGATCCTGAACTCCTCCGACAAGGACCTGACGTTCCAGATCTTCGCCACCGACGCCGTCAACACCCCCTCGGGCGGCGCCTTCGCACTGCTGCCCGTGGAGACGAAGCCCAAGGACGTCGGCGCGTGGATCGCGCTGCCGCCCGAGACGGCCTCCACCGTCACCGTGCCGGCCAAGGGCCGCAAGGACGTGCCGTTCACCGTGAAGGTCCCCGCGGACGCGACGCCCGGCGACCACGTGGGCGGGATCGTCGCCCTCAACACCGCCGTCGAGGGCGTGCAGCAGGACGGCAAGGTCCAGGTCGGCGTGAAGCGTTCGGTGGGCGCCCGGCTGTACTTCCGGGTGCCGGGGCCGCTGACTCCGGGGCTGAGCGTCGAGGACGTGAAGGTCGACCGGTCGGCGCCGCTGCTGCCCTGGGTCAAGGACGCCCGCGCCACCATCACGTACACGCTGGTCAACCGGGGCAACGTGGTCGTCGACCCCAAGGTGACGGTGTCCGCCGAGGGCCTGTTCGGGCGGAAGGTGCTGGACCGGCCGTCCCGGGAACTGAGGCTGGCGCTGCTGCCCGGCCAGCGGATCGAGCTCACCGAGCCGTGGCCCGGCGCCCCCCAGTCGGACTGGGTGACCGTCACGATCACCGCCGGGGCGTCGGCCTACCCCGAGCTGGTCTCCGAGTCCGAAACGGACTTCGTGGCCGTCCCGTGGCCCGCCGTCGGGCTGCTCCTGGTGCTCGCCGGCGCCCTGACGACCTTCCTGGTCCTGCGCCGGCGCGGGCGCGCGGCGCAGGAGGGCCGGCCGGATGCCGAGCGGGACCTGACCCACACGTACTGACACGGTCCCGCGACCGGTCCCGGGCCGGATCCGGCCCGGATCCGGGTACGAACGGACTCGCCCCCCGCGGTGAGGGTTGCGGGGGGCGAGCGGTCCGGCGGGCTGTGCGCCCGGTCGGTCAGTGGTTGCGCGGGAAGCCCAGGTCCACGCCGATGTGGCCCTCGGAGGGGTCCGGCCAGCGGGTCGTGACGACCTTGCCGCGGGTGTAGAAGTGGATGCCGTCGTTGCCGTAGATGTGGTGGTCGCCGAAGAGCGAGTCCTTCCAGCCACCGAAGGAGTGGTAGCCCACCGGCACCGGGATCGGCACGTTGACGCCGACCATGCCGGCCTCGATCTCCAGCTGGAAGCGGCGGGCGGCGCCGCCGTCGCGGGTGAAGATCGCGGTGCCGTTGCCGAACGGCGAGGCGTTGATGAGGGCCACGCCCTCCTCGTAGGTCTCCGCGCGCAGCACGCACAGCACCGGGCCGAAGATCTCGTCGCGGTAGGCGTCGGAGTCGGTCTTCACGTGGTCGAGCAGCGACAGGCCGATCCAGTGGCCGTTCTCGAAGCCCTCCACCGTGTAGCCCGTACCGTCCAGGACCACGTCGGCACCCTGGTCGGCCGCGCCCTTGACGTACGAGGCGACCTTGTCGCGGTGGGCGGCCGTGATCAGCGGGCCCATCTCCGAGGCCGGGTCGTTGCCGGGGCCGATCTTGATCTTCTCGGCGCGCTCGCGGATCTTCTCGACGAGGGTGTCGGCGATGGAGCCGACGGCCACGACGGCGGAGATCGCCATGCAGCGCTCGCCGGCGGAGCCGTAGGCGGCGGAGACCGCCGCGTCGGCGGCCGCGTCCAGGTCGGCGTCCGGCAGCACCAGCATGTGGTTCTTGGCGCCGCCGAGGGCCTGTACGCGCTTGCCGTTGGCGGAGGCGGTGGTGTGGATGTGGCGGGCGATCGGGGTCGAGCCCACGAAGGAGACGGCCGCGATGTCGGGGTGGGACAGCAGCGCGTCGACGGCGACCTTGTCACCGTGGACGACGTTCAGCACGCCCGCCGGCAGACCGGCCTCGGTGGCCAGCTCGGCCAGCTTGTTGGCGGCCGACGGGTCCTTCTCGCTCGGCTTGAGGATGAAGGTGTTTCCGCAGGCCACGGCGAGCGGGAACATCCACATCGGGACCATCGCCGGGAAGTTGAACGGGGTGATGCCCGCGACGACGCCCAGCGGCTGGCGGATGGCGGCGACGTCCACGCGGTTGGACACCGACGTCGACAGCTCGCCCTTGAGCTGCGTGGTGATCCCGCAGGCCAGCTCGACGATCTCCAGGCCGCGGGCGACCTCGCCCAGCGCGTCCGAGTGGACCTTGCCGTGCTCGGCGGTGATCAGCTCGGCGATGGCGTCGCGGTTGGCGTCCAGCAGGGCCCGGTAGGCGAAGAGCACCTTGGTGCGGGCGGCCAGCGAGGACTGGCCCCAGCTCAGGTACGCCTCCTTGGCGATCTGCACCGCCGCGTCGACCTCTTCGGCCGAGGCGAGCGCGACCTGCGTGGTGACCTCGCCGGTGGCCGGGTCGGTGACCGGGCCGTAGTTGCCCGAAGCGCCCTCGACGGTCTTGCCACCGATCCAGTGGTTGACGGTCTTCATGTGCCTTGCTCCTTCACAGATGGCGACGTCGCTGAGCGGCTTGCCGGTCGTACTCTTCACGGGCCTGGGCCGCCGCTTTGCGGTTCGCGGTCTCGGCCACAGGAACATCCCACCACGCCTGCGCGGGGGGCGGGCCCGACACAGTGTCGGGCGTTCGGGTCTGTACGTAGACACATGTGGGACATGTTGCCGAGCGCGCCTCGGCCAGGGCTTCCCGCAGGTCACGCACGGTACGGGCGCGCATCACGGCCATCCCGAGGGAGCCCGCGTTCGCCGCGAGGTCCACCGGAAGGGGGTCTCCGCCGTACGAGCCGTCGGGCGCCCGGAAGCGGTAGCCGGTGGCGAACCCCTCGCCGCCCACCGCCTGCGAGAGCCCCCCGATCGAGGCGTACCCGTGGTTGTCGAGGACGACCAGCTTGACCGGGATGCCCTCCTGCACGGCCGTGACGATCTCGGTCGGGTTCATCAGGTACGTCCCGTCGCCGACCAGCGCCCACACCGGGCGCCCGGGCGCGGCCAGCGCCACCCCGATCGCGGCCGGGATCTCGTAGCCCATGCACGAGTAGCCGTACTCCAGGTGGTACTGGTCGGCCGAGCGGGCCCGCCACAGCTTGTGCAGGTCCCCGGGGAGCGAGCCGGCGGCGTTGACGAGGATGTCGCTCGCGTCCACCAGCCCGTCGAGCAGCCCGAGCACCTGTGCCTGGGTGGGCGGCAGGTCCTCGTCGCCCGCGCTCCAGGCGGAGTCGACCCGCCGCTCCCACGCCCGCTTCCCCTCCCCGTACGAGGCCGTGTACGCGGGGTCCACCCGGTACCCGGCGACCGCCTCCCGCAGTTCGCCGAGCCCCTCCCGGGCGTCGGCGACCAGCGGCAGGGCGGCGAGCTTGTGGGCGTCGTACGGGTCGAGGTTCAGGCCGACGAACCGGACGGCCGGGTTCTGGAAGAGGGTCCCGGAGGCGGTGGTGAAGTCCGTCAGCCTGGTCCCGGCGGCGATGACCAGATCGGCCTCCCGGGCCAGCGCGTCGGCGGTGGCCGTGCCCGTGTGCCCGATCCCGCCGACCTCGGCCGGGTGGTCGTGGGGGAGCACGCCCTTGCCCGCCTGGGTCGTGGCCACGGGGATCCCGGTGGCCTCGGCGAACTCCGCCAGCGCGGCCCCGGCGTCGCTGTGCCGGATCCCGCCGCCCGCGACGATCAGGGGCCGCGCGGAGCCCCGTACGGCGGCCGCCGCCCCGGCGAGCTCGGCGCGGTCGGGCCGGGGCCGGCGCACGTCCCACACCCGCTCGGCGAAGAACTCCTCGGGCCAGTCGTACGCCTCGGCCTGCACGTCCTGCGGCAGCGCGAGGGTGACGGCGCCGGTCCGCACGGGGTCGGTGAGCACCCGCATGGCCTGGAGGGCGGCCGGGACCAGCGCCTCGGGGCGGGTGATCCGGTCGAAGTACCGGGAGACGGGCCGCAGGGTGTCGTTGACGGAGACGTCCCCCGCATCCTGCACCTCCAGCTGCTGCAGCACGGGGTCGGCGGGCCGCGTCGCGAAGGTGTCCCCGGGCAGCAGGAGCACCGGGATCCGGTTGATCGTCGCCCCGGCGGCGCCGGTGACGAGGTTGGTGGCGCCGGGCCCGATGGAGGTGGTCACGGCGTGCGCGGACAGCCGCCCGCTCTGCCGGGCGTAGCCGACGGCGGCGTGCACCATGGCCTGCTCGTTGCGCCCCTGGAAGAAGGGCATGTCCCGCGCCCCGGTCTCCAGCAGCGCCTGCCCGATCCCCGCGACGTTCCCGTGCCCGAAGATCCCCCAGGTGGCGGCGACCAGCCGGTGCCGGCGCCCGTCGCGCTCGGTGTACTGCCTGCTCAGGAACCGTACGAGCGCCTGTGCGACGGTGAGCCTCATCGTGCTTCGTCCTCCGCTCGGTGGAAGGGCAGCCGGGGGTCGGTCGCCTGCCCGTCCCAGCTGCCGCGGATCCAGGCGTGGTCCGGGTGGTCCCGAATCAGCCACTCCCGGGGCTCGCCGGGCGGCCCGGCCATCACGTTCAGGTAGTACATGTCGTGCCCGGGCGCGGCGATGGACGGCCCGTGCCAGCCGTCGGGGATCAGCACCGCGTCCCCGCTCCTGACTTCCGCCAGGATGTCGGTCTTCCCCGCGGGAGAGGGTGTGACGCGCTGGTACCCGACCCCGGGGGTGTTCCCGTGGGGTGCGATCTCGAAGTAGTAGATCTCCTCCAGTCGGGACTCCTCGCCGGGGAGGTGCGTGTCGTGCTTGTGGGGCGGGTACGAGGACCAGTTCCCGCCGGGGGTGAGCACCTCGACGGCGATGAGCCGGTCCGCGGGGAACACTCCGGCTGCCCCGAAGTTGTGGACCTGCCGCGAGCACTGCCCGGCGCCGCGCAGCTCCACCGGCACGTCCGCGGCCGCCCCGTACCGAGCGGGCAGCCGCGCCTCGCACCGCGCCCCGGCGAGCGCGAACCGCCCGCCTTCCGCCGCCTCGATCTCCGCCCGCGCGTCCCGCGGCAGGTAAGCGAAGTCACTGACCCCGCCGAACACCCCGGACCGCCCGTGCAGTTGGAACGTCCGCGGTGGGGCGTAGGTCCCTGCGGGGCTTCCTCCCCCACCCCGCCCCTTCCCGAAACTATGGGCTCCGCCCCCAGACCCCCGCGCCTCAAACGCCGACGGGGCTGAGTTCTGCCCGGTCGGAGCCGGATGGTGCGGCGGCCGCGGCAAACGGCCGGCACGAGCCGAATCCAGCCCCGCCGGCGTTTGAGGCGCGGGGTCCGGGGCGGAGCCCCGGTCTCCCGGCCCCGCCGCGCCTTCCGGTCCCGCCGCACTCCCCGGCTCCGCGCAGCGGACCCGGCACCCGCCGGACAACGGCAGCACCATCCACTCCGACTCCCCGCACTCGTGCGCGTACACCTCCCCCGCCTCCAGCTCCAGCACGACCAGCCGGGTCCATTCCATCCCCGACTCAGCAACCACCGGCACGCCCCAACACCTCCTCCACCTCGTACGTAAACGGCATCGCACTCGAACACGCCAGCCGCGAGGCGACGATCGCCCCCGCCGCGTTCGCGTACCGCACCACCGCCTCCAGCGGCCATCCGGCCAGCAGCCCGTGGCACAGCGCCCCGCCGAACGCGTCCCCCGCCCCCAGCCCGTTCACCACCTCCACCGGCACCGCCGGGACCTCCGCCTCCGTCCCGTCGCGGTGGACCGCCAGCACGCCCTCCGGGCCGCGTTTCACCACGGCCAGTTCCACCCCGGCCTCCAGCAGCGCCCGCGCAGCCGCGTACGGATCCGACCGCCCGGTGGCGATCTCGCACTCCTCCGGGTTCCCGACCGCCACCGTCGCGGCCGCCAGCGCCCGCTCGTAGAACGGCTCCGGCTTCTCCCGCCACAGCATCGGCCGCCAGTCCAGGTCGAAGACGGTGATCCCGGCCCCGCGCCCCCGCGCCTCCAGCGCGGCCAGCGTCGCCGCCCGCGAGGGCTCCTCGCTCAGTCCCGTCCCCGTCATCCAGAACACCCGCGCGGCCCGCACCGCCGCCAGGTCCACCTCCGCCGGCCCGATCTCCAGATCGGGTGCCTTCGGCAGCCGGTAGAAGTAGAGCGGAAAGGAATCCGGCGGGAACATCTCGCAGAAGGTGATCGGCGTGGGCAGCCCGGCGACCTCCGTCACCCACCGGCCGTCCACCCCGAACCCCTCGAGCTCCGTTCGCAGATACCCGCCGAAGGGGTCCGCCCCGGTGCGGCTGATCAGCGCGGTCCGCCGCCCCAGCCGGGCCGCGGCGACGGCGACGTTGGCCGGGGAGCCGCCCAGGAACCTGCCGAAGGTCTCCGCCTCGGCCAGTGATACGCCGGTCCTCAACGGGTAGAGATCCACCCCGATCCGGCCCATCGTGATCAGGTCGAACTCCAACGGATCGCCGGTCCCGTTCAATGTCAGTCCCTCCGCTCGTCCCACCCGAAGGTGGCCGTTATGACGTCCTCCCCGCCCGCGTTGACCCGTATCCGCGTCGGTTCTGCTCCGGACTCCTGGGGTGTCTGGTTTCCCGACGATCCGCTGCAGACGCCTTGGGAGCGCTTCCTCGACGAGGTAGCGGACGCCGGGTACGAGTGGATCGAGCTCGGCCCGTACGGATACCTGCCCACCGACCCCGCCCGGCTCGCCGAGGAGACCGCCAAGCGCGGCCTGCGGGTCTCGGCCGGCACCGTCTTCACCGGACTCCATCACGGCCCCGCCGTGTGGCAGGACACCTGGGAGCACGTGTCGCGGATCGCGGAGCTGACCCGGGCCATGGGGGCGGCGCACCTCGTCGTCATCCCCTCCTTCTGGCGGGACGACAAGACCGGCGAGGTGCTGGAGGACCGCACCCTCACCCCCTCCCAATGGCGTGAACTGGCCTCCCAGACCGAGCGCCTGGGCCGGGAGGTCCAGGACCGGTACGGGCTGCGGATCGTGGTCCACCCGCACGCGGACACCCACATCGACACCCCGCAGAACGTGGCCCGCTTCCTGGACGCCACCGACCCCGCGCTGGTCTCCCTCTGCCTGGACACGGGGCACTACGCGTACTGCGGCGGCGACAGCGTCCAGGCCGTCGAGACCTTCGCCGAGCGCATCGGCTACCTCCACCTCAAGCAGGTGGACCCGCGGATCCTCGCCGAAGTCGTCGCGCAGGAGCTGCCGTTCGGGCCGGCCGTGGGCCGCGGAGTGATGTGCGAACCTCCTTCGGGCGTGCCCGCGCTGGAACCGGTGCTGGCCGCCGCCCAGCGGCTCGGCGTGGACCTCTTCGCCATCGTCGAGCAGGACATGTACCCCTGCCCGCCCGACCGGCCGCTCCCGATCGCCCGCCGCACCCGCGACTACCTGCGCTCCTGCGGCGCCCGCTGACTCCCCGGAGGAGAGAACCATGAGCAGCACGCTCGGCATCGCCGTCATCGGTACGGGCAAGATGGGCGCCGACCACGTCCGCCGGATCGGGCGGAGCGTCGGCGGGGCCCGGGTGGTGGCCGTGGCCGATCCCGACGGGGACCGGGTCAAGGCGGTCGCGGGCGCCCTGGACGGGGCGGGCGCGCACACCGACCCGGCGGCCGCGATAGCCGCACCGGGGGTCGGGGCCGTACTGATCGCCTCCCCGGGACCCGCCCACGAGGAGGCCGTCCTGCACGCCCTGGAGCGGGAGCTGCCGGTGCTGTGCGAGAAGCCGCTGACCCCCGATCCGGACGGGGCGCTGCGGATCATGGCGGCCGAACAGCGGCTGGGGCGGCGCCTGGTGCAGGTGGGTTTCATGCGGCGGTTCGACGCCGAGTACGAGCGGCTGAAGGAGCTGCTGGACGCGGGCGGGATCGGGCGGCCGCTGTTCCTGCACTGCCGGCACCGCAACGCGGCCTCGCCGTCGTTCTTCACCAGCGACATGCTGATCAGCGATTCCGTGGTGCACGAGGTGGATGCGGCGCGGTGGCTGCTGGGGCAGGAGATCACGGCCGTCACCGTCCTCTCCCCGAGGCCCACGGCGGCCGCCCCGGAGGGACTGCGCGATCCGCGGCTGGTGCTGCTGGAGACCTCGGGCGGGGCCGTCGTCGATGTGGAGATCTTCGTGAACTGCGGTTTCGGCTACCAGGTGCAGTGCGAGGCGGTGGGCGAGTCGGGAAGTGCCCGGATCGGTGACGGCCACGCGATGGTGGTGCAGTCGGCGGGCCGCTGGGGCGGGGAGATCGACCAGGACTTCACGGTGCGCTTCGCCGACGCCTACGACCGCCAGCTGCGCCGCTGGGTGGCCGCGGCCGCCGCCGGGCGGGTGGCGGGACCCGACGCCTGGGACGGCTACGCGGCGGCGGCCGTGTCCCGGGCGGGCCTCACGGCCGCGCGGACCGGCGTGCGGACCCCGGTGGAGCTGGCGGAACGCCCGCCGCTCTACGGGGTCTGAGCCCCGGCACCCCGTGTGCACCCCTGTGCCGCATCTGTCACAGGGGTCTCCGTCGTGTCACCCATGTCCGCATCACGCGGGTTTTCCGTCACAGGGGTGCGACAGCCCCTCCCCTGCCCTCACCGCGCGTCGTTCCCCGGGCACAACGCGAGTGATCGGCAGTGTCCACGCGCGGGCTCCCCCGACGGCCTCCCGGCCGGCCCCGCGGCGTGGACAAGGAGGTGTCTGGCAATGAGCGACCGGCAGTTGTGGTCGTACAAGGAGATCGCCGCCCACATCCGGGTCCAGCCGGACACGGTGCGTTCCTATCGCAAGCACGGCCTCCTCCCCCCGCCCGACCATGTGGAGGGCGGCAAGCCGTACTGGTACGCCGACACCGTCCGCGCCTGGGTGGCCCGGCGCCCCGGCAACCGGGGCCGCGGCGACTGACCCGCACGCGACCGCCGGGCGGGGGCCTCCCGCCCCCGCCCGGCCGCCCGCACCCGGGCCTTCCCGGGGTCAGGCCGTCCCGACGGGCACCTTCTCCCGCTCCGGCCGCGCCTGCGGCTGTACGGCCTTCTCCACGGCCTCCCCTTCGCTCAGTCCGAACTTCTCGTGCAGCCTGCGCAGCGGGCCCGGTGCCCACCAGGTGGCCTTCCCGGTCAACTTCATCACCGCCGGGACCAGGAGGCTGCGCACGACCATGGCGTCCATCAGGACCGCCAGCGCGATGCCGAGCCCCAGCATCTTGGTGTTGGTCACCCGGGAGGTGCCGATCGCCACCATCACCACGGCCAGGATCAGGGCGGCTGCCGTGATCAGCCCGCCGGTGCGGGCCAGTCCGGTCCGCACGGCCCCCTCGTGGTCGCCGGTCCGGTCGTACTCCTCCTTGATCCGGGATATGAGGAACACCCCGTAGTCCATGGACAGTCCGAAGGCGATGCAGAACATCAGGACCGGCAGTGTGGTCTCGATGTCCCCGGTGGAGGTGAAGGAGAGCAGTCCGGAGAGGTGGCCCTCCTGGAACACCCACACCACCGCTCCGAACATGGCGGTCAGGCTGAGGGCATTGAGCAGCACCGCCTGGAGCGGTATCAGCAGGCTTCCGGTGAGCAGGAAGACCAGGAGCAGGGTGGCCAGCGCCACCAGGGCCAGGGCGGTGGGCAGGGCGTCCGCGATGGCCTCCTTGGTGTCGACGAGCCTCGCCGCCTGGCCCGCCACGGAGGTCCGGAACCCGGCATCGACCTTCCGTACCTCGCCGACCAGGTCCTGGGCCTGCCGGCCCACGCCCTCGCCCTCGGCGATGACCGAGAAGTACGCGTACTGGGCCTCGGGGCCGGTGGTCACCGGCCCGTCGATGCGGACCACGCCGGGCAGGACTGCCAGTCGGTCCTTGTAGGAGGCGAGCTCGGCGGGGCCGGAGGCTCCCTCGGCGAGCACGGTGAGCCCGCTGCCGGGGCTGCCCGGGAAGGCGTCCCGGATCTGCTGCTGGACCACGTGCGACTCCGCGGACTTCGGCAGCTGCCGGTCGTCCACGGTGCCGAACTTCACCCCGAGGAAGGGCAGTCCGAGGAGCAGCAGTCCCGCCGTGGTGGCCACCGCGAAGAGCGGGGCCCGGCGCATCACCAGATGGGCCGCCCGGCCCCAGCCCCGCCCCGTCTCCGCTGCGGCGTCCGGCGCGGTGCCGGACGCACGCCTGCGCCGCCACAGCCGCCGCAGGTCGAAGGAGTTGACCCGGTCGCCGAGCAGGATCAGCGCCGCCGGCAGCAGGACCAGTGCGGCCGCTGCCGCGAGGAGCACCACCGCGACCCCCGCGTAGGCGAAGGAGCGCAGGAAGGACATCGGGAAGAAGGCCATGGCCGAGAGGGCCACCGCGACGGTCAGCGCCGAGAAGAGCACGGTGCGCCCCGCGGTGCGCAGGGTGGTCCCGACGGCTCCGGCCGGGTCCTGTCCGGCCGCGAGCTCCTCACGGAACCTGCGGACGATGAACAGGGCGTAGTCGATGGCGAGTCCGAGGCCGAGCGCGGTGGTCAGGTTCTGGGCGAAGACCGAGACCTCGGTGAACTCGGTGAGCCCGCGCAGCACCGCGTTGGTGCCGAGGATGGCCACGATGCCGACGCCGAGCGGCAGCAGGGCCGCGACGGCGCTGCCGAAGACGAGGACGAGCAGGACGAGGGTGACCGGCAGGGCGATCAGCTCGGCGCGCAGGAGGTCTTCCTGGATGGTGGTGGTCACCTCGGCCTGGACCGCGACGGGGCCGCCCAGGGAGACCCGCACCGGCCCGTGTTCGCCCCGGTAGTGGGGGGTGATCCGGTCCAGCACCTCGGTGGCGGCCTTCTGGTCGCCCAGCACCCTGGCGGCGATCAGGGCCTGCCGGCCGTCCTCGGAGCGCAGTGCGGGCAGCTGGGTGCGCCAGTACGACCCGACGCCGACGACCCCTTCTTCCCCGGCGAGCCGGGCCGTCAGCCGCTCCGCCTCGGCGGCGACCGCGGGGTCGTCCACCCCGGCGGCCCCGACGGCCGGGCCGGCGTCGACGAGCAGCAGCAGGTTGGGCTGGGAGGCCGGGAACTCGCGTTCCAGGGCCGCGGCAGCGTAGGTGGACTGTGCGTCCGGGTCCTCCCAGCCGCCACTGCTCATCCGCTCGGCGACGCCACCGCCCACGAACACGGCCAGGGCCGTGACCACCAGGGCGAGCAGCAGCGAGAGCCGCGGCCGGGCCGTGACGAACCGGGTCCACCTGCCGCTCTCCCCTGACGACGGCGGATTCTTGACTTCGGACATGACTCGGTGTCCCCTTCACCGTGATTGCCAGGACGAATAGACTGGCAAACACGAGCAGTCGCTCGCGTTTCCTCAGAATGCGAGCGACCTCTCGCATTTGTCAATCGCCCACAGGGAGCAAGGGATCGGGCATGCCGGGGACCGCCAGGGACAAATCACCCGCAACCGCCAAGAAGAGCCCCGCCGGGAGTGGCGAAGCCGACACGGCCTCCCCGCGCCGCCGTCAGGCGCGCGGCGAGCGCCGGATCGGCCAGCTCCTGGCGGCCGCCGCCGGGGTGTTCTGCCGCACCGGCTACGCCGCCGCCAGCACCAACGCCATCGCGCGCGAGGCCGGGGTGTCGCCCGGCACGCTCTACCAGTACTTCCCGAACAAGGAGGCCATCGCGGTCGAGCTGGGCGGCCAGCTGCTCCGCCACGCCCGGGAGACGCACGGCCAGGCCTTCCTGCCGCAGAACCTCGACCTCCCGCTCCCCGAGGTGCTGGACGCCGTCCTGGACCCGCTGATCGCCTTCAACTGCGAGAACCCGGCCTTCTGGGCCCTCATGCACGGCTCCGGCGTACCGGGGGGCATCGACAAGGAGCACGAGGAGCTCCACGCCAGCATGAGCGGACAGGTCCGGGGCGCCCTGCACTCCCTCGCCCCCGGGACCGCGCCGGCCGAGCTCGACCACGTCGCGAACATGGTCCTCGGCATCTTCAAGTCGTCCCTGGACCTGATCCTGGCCCACGAGGGCGCCGAACGCGACGCGTACGTCGCGCAGCTGAAGACCGTCCTGCTGCGCTACCTGGAGCCGATGGTCACCACGACTCGCTCCCGCTGACCCGCTGCCCGCGCCGGGCCCGGGCACCCTTCCCGTCCTCCACCCCGAGCGTGGTGATGGCGACCACCAGCGGCAGCGCGGTGGCCCCGAACAGCACCAGCGCCGACCGATCACTCCCGCCCAGGTACCCGGGGGCCAGCAGCCGGATCGGCAGGCCGCGCACCACCAGGAACAGCAGCAGGAACAGCGGCAGCAGCAGGAGCTCCCGGCCGCCCGCGAGCAGCGCCTCCAGGTCGAATTCGATCCCGGTGACCACGAAGAACACCGGCACCAGGAAGCCGGAGCCCATGGCCTCCACCTTCGACAGCACGGTCGCGCTGCTCTCCGGCGCCGCCCCGTGCAGCACGAGCCGGGTGACGAGGCCGGCCGCGAAGGCCCCGAGCAGGATGTCGAGCCCGAGCGCCTGGGCCAGCGCCGGCATCGACACCAGCAGCGGGACCGCCAGCCACCGCGAGATGCCGTACGCCAGCACCGGTGCGAGCACGGCGACGGCCATGATGAGGACGAGGCTTCCGGGCTGATCCATAACGGCCATTTACGTACAGTTCGGATATACCGGCCAGTTTTGACGACGCAGGGCTCGCATTTATACCCCCCAGGGGTATAGTCTCGGAATGTCGGGAGGACGGTGGAGCAATCCATCGCCTCCGGCGACCGGACACGTACGCCCCCAAGAGGAGAACGACATGACCGCCGAGACGGACACCCGGACCACCACCGTCTACCGCGTGACCGGCATGAGCTGCGGCCACTGCGAGGGCTCGGTGACCACCGAGCTCAGCGCCCTGCCGGGCGTCAGCTCGGTCAAGGCCGTCGCCGCGACCGGCGAGGTCACCGTGGTCTCCGACGCCCCGCTCGCCGAGGAGGACGTCCGCGCCGCGATCGACGAGGCCGGCTACGAGCTGGCCGGCCGGGCCTGAGGCACCCGCAGGACCCCGCAGTTCTCCGCCGGGCCGTACCGGCCAGCTCATACTGGTTCCGTACGGCCCGGCCATCCCTCTGGAGCCGGAACATGAGCAGCACAGTGCACGACGGGCCCATAGCGGCGGTGGAACTCTCGATCGGCGGGATGACCTGCGCGTCCTGCGCGGCCCGGATCGAGAAGAAGCTCAACCGGATGGACGGCGTCGAGGCCACGGTGAACTTCGCCACCGAGAAGGCGAAGGTCTCCTACAGCGGTGACGTCCGGGTGGCCGACCTGATCGCGACCGTCGTGAAGACCGGGTACACCGCCGAGGAGCCCCCGCCGCCGGAGCCGCTCCCCGAGCAGGAGGAAGCCGAGGCCCCCCGCGACCCCGAACTCGCCGCCCTGCGCCACCGGCTGCTCGTCTCGGCCGCGCTCGCGCTGCCCGTCGTCCTGCTCTCGATGGTCCCGTCCCTCCAGTTCGACAACTGGCAGTGGCTCTCGCTGACGCTGGCCGCCCCCGTCGTGGTCTGGGGCGCGTACCCCTTCCACAAGGCCGCCTGGACCAACGCCCGGCACGGCTCCGCCACCATGGACACGCTGGTGTCGGTCGGCACCCTGGCGGCCTTCGCCTGGTCGCTGTGGGCCCTGTTCTTCGGCCACGCGGGCATGCCCGGCATGCGCCACGGCTTCGACCTCACCGTCTCCCGTACGGACGGCTCCTCCGCCATCTACCTGGAGGTCGCGGCCGGGGTCGTCTCCTTCATCCTCCTCGGCCGCTACCTGGAGGCCCGCTCCAAGCGGAAGGCCGGCGCGGCCCTCAAGGCGCTGCTGGAACTCGGCGCCAAGGACGTGGCCGTACTGCGCGGCGGCACCGAGGTGCGCATCCCCGTGGCGCAGTTGGCGGTCGGCGACCGGTTCGTCGTCCGCCCCGGCGAGAAGATCGCCACCGACGGCACGGTCGTCGAGGGCAGCTCCGCCGTCGACGCCTCCATGCTGACCGGCGAGTCCGTTCCGGTCGAGGTCGCCGTCGGGGACTCCGTGACCGGCGCAACCGTGAACGCCTCGGGGCGCCTGGTGGTCGAGGCCACCCGGATCGGCGCCGACACCCAGCTCGCCCGGATGGCCCGGCTCGTCGAGGACGCGCAGAACGGCAAGGCCGAGGTGCAGCGCCTCGCGGACCGGATCTCGGGGATCTTCGTGCCGGTCGTGCTGGTCCTGGCGCTGGGCACCTGGGCCGTCTGGATGCTGGTCACGGGCGAGACCACCGCCGCCTTCTCCGCCGCCGTGGCCGTCCTGATCATCGCCTGCCCGTGCGCCCTGGGCCTGGCAACCCCGACCGCGCTGATGGTCGGCACCGGGCGGGGCGCGCAGCTCGGCATCCTGATCAAGGGCCCCGAGGTGCTGGAGTCCACCCGCCGCGTGGACACCGTCGTCCTGGACAAGACCGGGACCGTGACCACCGGCCGGATGACCCTGGCCGAGGTGCACACCGCAGAGGGCGTGGACGAGAAGGAGCTGCTGCGGCTCGCGGGCTCCCTGGAGCACGCCTCCGAGCACCCGATCGCCCGGGCCGTCGCCACCGGCGCGGCCGAGCGGGCGGGCTCCCTTCCGGTCCCCGAGGGCTTCGAGGCTCCTGCAACCTTTGAAAGCGTCGCGGGCCTCGGCGTGCAGGGCGTGGTGGACGGGCACGCGGTCCTGGTGGGCCGCGAACGGCTGCTGGCCGACTGGGCGATCGACCTGCCGGAGGGCCTCGCGGAGGCCAAGGCGACCGCCGAGGCGGCGGGCAGCACCGCCGTGCTGGTGGCCTGGGACGGCGAGGCGCGCGGGGTCCTGACCGTGGCCGACGCCGTCAAGGAGACCAGCGCCGAGGCGGTCTCCCGGCTGCGGGCCCTCGGGCTGACCCCGGTCCTGCTGACGGGTGACAACAAGGCCGTCGCCGAGACGGTGGCCCGCGAGGTGGGCATCGACGAGGTGATCGCCGAGGTGCTCCCGCAGGACAAGGTGGACGTCGTACGCCGCCTGCAGGCGCAGGGCCGTACGGTCGCCATGGTCGGCGACGGGGTCAACGACGCGGCCGCCCTGGCCCAGGCGGATCTGGGCCTGGCCATGGGCACCGGCACCGACGCGGCCATCGAGGCCGGCGACCTGACCCTCGTACGGGGAGACCTGCGGGTGGCGGCGGACGCGATCCGGCTGTCGCGCCGGACCCTGGGCACCATCAAGGGGAACCTGTTCTGGGCCTTCGGCTACAACGTGGCGGCGCTGCCGCTGGCGGCCGCCGGACTGCTCAACCCGATGATCGCGGGGGCCGCGATGGCCTTCTCCTCGGTCTTCGTGGTGACCAACAGCCTGCGGCTGCGTTCCTTCCGGTAATGGACGGCCTCCTCACGGCCGACACCATTCCTTCACGGGAGACGCAGATCACAGTGACGGCAACGTAACCATCCGGGGTCGTCGTGGGTCTAATGGGGCGATGCCAGGACGTCTTGGGGGACGTCCGGGGGTATCGGCCGGCCGGGATTCGTGCCGCGGGAAGCCTTGAGCGGCCGTCCCGTGCAGAACGGGTCCCGGCACCACTGACGCCCCGGCTCGGGTCCCGTGGGGGGAATCCGTTCCGGGGAAAAGGAAAGCGCCCCGACCGTCGACCCGTGGGGGGATCGACGGCGGGGCGCTTTTCGTGTGCCTGGGGGCCCTTGCGGGCCTCGAGGGCCTCGGGTCAGCGGGCCTCTACCGGCACGAAGTCGCGCAGGACCTCGCCGGTGTAGATCTGGCGCGGGCGGCCGATGCGGGAACCCGGCTCCTTGATCATTTCCTGCCACTGGGCGATCCAGCCGGGAAGCCGGCCGAGCGCGAAGAGCACGGTGAACATCTCGGTCGGGAAGCCCATGGCCCGGTAGATGAGACCGGTGTAGAAGTCCACGTTCGGGTAGAGGTTGCGCGAGACGAAGTACTCGTCGGCCAGCGCGTGCTCTTCCAGCTTCAGCGCGATGTCGAGCAGCTCGTCGCTCTTGCCGAGCGAGGAGAGGACGTCGTGCGCCGCAGCCTTGATGATCTTCGCCCGGGGGTCGAAGCTCTTGTAGACGCGGTGTCCGAAGCCCATGAGGCGGACGCCGTCTTCCTTGTTCTTCACCTTGCGGATGAAGGCGTCGACGTCGCCGCCGTCGTTCTTGATGCCTTCCAGCATCTCCAGCACCGACTGGTTGGCGCCGCCGTGCAGCGGGCCCCACAGGGCGGAGATGCCGGCCGAGATCGAGGCGAACATGTTCGCCTGCGAGGAGCCGACCAGGCGCACGGTGGAGGTCGAGCAGTTCTGCTCGTGGTCCGCGTGCAGGATGAGCAGCTTGTCGAGCGCGGAGACCACGACCGGGTCCAGGTCGTACTCCTGGGCCGGCACGGAGAAGGTCATGCGCAGGAAGTTCTCGACGTAGCCGAGGTCGTTGCGCGGGTAGACCACCGGGTGGCCGACCGACTTCTTGTACGCGTACGCGGCGATCGTCGGGAGCTTGGCCAGCAGCCGGATCGTCGAGAGGTGGCGCTGCTTCTCGTCGAACGGGTTGTGGCTGTCCTGGTAGAACGTCGACAGCGCGCTGACGACGGAGGACAGCATCGCCATCGGGTGCGCGTCACGCGGGAAGCCGTCGTAGAAACGCTTGACGTCCTCGTGCAGCAACGTGTGCTGGGTGATCTCGTTGCGGAACGACGCGAGCTGGTCGACGGTCGGCAGCTCACCGTTGATCAGCAGGTAGGCGACCTCGATGAAGGACGAGCGCTCGGCCAGCTGCTCGATCGGGTAGCCGCGGTAGCGCAGGATGCCCTGCTCACCGTCGAGGTAGGTAATCGCGGACTTGTAGGCCGCGGTGTTGCCGTAGCCGCTGTCCAAGGTGACGAGCCCGGTCTGGGCCCGCAGCTTCGAGATGTCGAAGCCCTGGTCACCGACGGTGCTCTCGACCACCGGGTAGGTGTATTCACCGTCCGCGTACCGGAGTACTACAGAGTTGTCGCTCACGTCATCCCTCACCGACGTAGTGCCTCTTCTTCGAGGTGCCCTGACTGCCTCTACCTTCCCCCATTTGGCGCAGGAGAGTGCACTCGGGGTCGGCCTTTGGTGCTTCAGACGGCACTCAGTGCCGTCAAGCTGTTCATCCTGCACCCTCCGCACCAGTGGCGGAACCCCAAATGATCGATCATCTAGGTGATGTTTCCCACCGGTATCCGGCCGGACAGCCTCGGCGCCACGGACGTGTACCTCCTGCCTGCGGAAACGGTACGCACCGCCTGGGCGAGGGCCTTGCGGGACCCGACGAGGACGACCAGTTTCTTCGCCCTGGTGACCGCCGTATACAGCAGGTTCCGCTGGAGCATCATCCATGCCCCGGTGGTGACCGGGATCACCACCGCCGGATATTCACTCCCCTGCGAGCGGTGGATGGTGACGGCGTAGGCGTGGGCGAGCTCGTCGAGTTCCGCGAACTCGTAGGCGATCTCCTCGTCCTCCTCCGTCCGCACCGTCAGGCGCTGCTCGTCGAGGTCCAGGCCGATGACGACGCCGACCGTGCCGTTGAAGACCCCGTTCGCGCCCTTGTCATAGTTGTTCCGGATCTGGGTCACCTTGTCGCCCACCCGGAAGACCCGCCCGCCGAACCGCTTCTCGGGCAGGTTCGGCCGGGCCGGTGTCATGGCCTGCTGGAGCAGGCCGTTGAGGTTCCCGGCGCCGGCCGGGCCCCGGTGCATGGGGGCGAGGACCTGCACGTCCCGCCGCGGGTCGAGCCCGAATCTGGCCGGAATCCTTCGCGCCGCCACGTCCACGGCGAGCACGCCCGCCGCCTCGGTGTCCTCCTCGGGGAAGAGGAAGAAGTCCGGCAGCCCGTCGGTGAGGGGCGGCACGCCGGTGTTGATCCGGTGGGCGTTGGTCACCACCCCCGACTGCTGGGCCTGGCGGAAGATCCGGGTGAGCCGGACGGCCGGGACCGGCCCGCCCTCGGCCAGCAGGTCCCGCAGCACCTCCCCGGCACCGACGGACGGCAGCTGGTCCACATCCCCCACCAGCAGCAGGTGCGCCCCCGGCGCCACGGCCTTGACCAGCTTGTTGGCCAGCAGGAGGTCGAGCATCGAGGCCTCGTCCACCACGACCAGGTCCGCGTCCAGCGGCCGGTCCCGGTCGTAGGCCGCGTCACCGCCCGGCTTGAGTTCCAGCAGCCGGTGCACCGTGGAGGCCTCCGCCCCGGTGAGCTCGGCCAGCCGCTTGGCCGCGCGGCCGGTGGGCGCGGCCAGCACCACCTTGGCCTTCTTGGCGCGCGCCAGCTCCACGATCGAGCGCACGGTGAAGGACTTCCCGCAGCCCGGCCCGCCCGTGAGCACCGCGACCCGCCGGGTCAGCGCCAGCTTGACCGCGTCCCGCTGCTCCGGCGCGAGGTCGGCCCCCGTCCGGCCGGCGAGCCAGCCCAGCGCCTTGTCCCAGTCCACGTCCTGGAAGGCGGGCATCCGGTCGTCCTGCGCGTTCAGGAGCCGGCGCACCTGCCCGACCAGCGACAGCTCGGCCCGGTGGAAGGGCACCAGGTACACGGCGGTCAGCGGATCCGGCCCGCCCTGCGGATCCGGTACCGACTCCCGTACGACCCCCTCCGGATCGGCGGCGAGCTCCGCCAGGCAGTCGATCACCAGCCCCGTGTCCACCTGGAGCAGCTTGACCCCGTCGGCGATGAGCCGGTCCTCGGGCAGGAAGCAGTGCCCCTGGTCGGTGGACTGGGACAGGGCGTACTGCAGCCCGGCCTTGACCCGCTCGGGGCTGTCGTGCGGGATGCCGACCGCCTGCGCGATGCGGTCGGCGGTGAGGAAGCCGATGCCCCACACGTCGGCGGCGAGCCGGTAGGGCTGGTTCTTCACCACCGAGATGGAGGCGTCGGCGTACTTCTTGTAGATGCGCACCGCGATGGAGGTGGAGACCCCGACTCCCTGGAGGAAGACCATGACCTCCTTGATCGCCTTCTGCTCCTCCCAGGCGGCGCCGATCAGCTTCGTCCGCTTGGGGCCGAGCCCGGGCACCTCGATCAGCCGCTTCGGCTCCTCCTCGATGACGTCGAGGGTGTCGGTGCCGAAGTGCTCCACAATCCGGTCGGCGATCTTCGGCCCGATGCCCTTGATCAGACCCGAGCCCAGATAGCGGCGGATGCCCTGGATGGTCGCCGGGAGCACCGTCTTGTAGTTCTCCACGGTGAACTGCTTGCCGTACTGCGGGTGGGAGCCCCAGCGCCCCTCCATGCGCAGCGATTCCCCGGGCTGCGCGCCCAGCAGCGAGCCGACGACGGTGAGCAGGTCTCCGGAGCCGCGGCCGGTGTCGACCCGGGCGACCGTGTACCCGTTCTCCTCGTTGGCGTAGGTGATGCGCTCGAGCACCCCCTCGACCACCGCCAGTTGCACGACCCCGTCCATTGCCATGCCCCGAAACTACCGCCCGGCGCCGACAGCGCGTCAGGCCTGTGGACGACAGCACTGAGGGGGTCCTGCCTTCCGGCCGGACCCCCTCACGGTTACCCCTCCCGCGTCGGACTTCCCGATCCCCCCAGATCCTCCCCCGGAAGCACCGACGCAACGTACGACCCGCAACGCACCCGCGTGGTTGCATCAGGATGCGCAGCTTTGCAAATCCATTACCCAAGATGCCGCCGTATCGCCGCACAAGTAGCGTTCCGGGCATGAGCGAATCTTCCTTCCAGGACGACGTGCTGGGCGAACTCGGCGACGACAGGCTGAACGAGATCGCCTCGCTCCTCGGCACCGACACCGAGGGCGCGCGCGACACCGTCGCCACCACCGTCGGCGCGATGACCGGCGACCTCCGGCAGAAGGCCGACACCGAGGACGACGAGGTCCGCCAGGCCTTCGCGGAGGCGGCCGAGCCCCAGCTTCAGGGCGTGGCCACGCTCGGCGGCGGCCTCGGCGGCCTGCTCGGCGGCGGGATGATGGCCGGGGTCCTGGCCAAGGCGAGCAAACCCGTGGCCAACGCCGTCTCGAAGAAGACCGGCATCCCCGCCGCCACCGTCGCCCGGGTCATCGAGATGCTGATCCCGGTCCTGCTCGCGGTCATCGCCAAGCGCGCGTCCTCCGGCAAGGCGAGCGCGGGCGCCCCCGCGGCGGCCCCCGCGGAAGGCGGCCTCGGCGACCTCCTCGGCCAGATCCTGGGCGGCGCCAGGAAGCAGTAACCCACCCGTTCGGCGGCCCACGGCCATAAAATCGGGCCCATGGCTGACAACGTGCGGCTCCGAAGCCCCGAACCGGGAGACCTGGGCTGGATCGTGCAGCGCCACGGCGCGCTGTACGCCGCCGAGTACGGATGGAACAGCGACTTCGAGGGCATGGTGGCCCGGATCGTCGCCGACTTCGCCCAGGACCACGATCCCTACCTGGAGCGGGTGTGGATCGCCGAACTGGACGGCCGCCCCGTCGGCTCCGTGATGTGCGTACGGGAGGAGAGCACTCCCGGCACCGCCCGGCTGCGGCTCCTCCTCGTCGACCCGGAGGGCCGGGGCCGCGGCATCGGCACGGACCTGGTCTCCGCGGTGATCGACTTCGCCCGCTCGGTCGGCTACCGCGAACTCGTCCTGTGGACCAACGACGTGCTCGACGAGGCCCGCAAGCTCTACCTGCGGGCGGGCTTCACACTGATCGCGGAGCGCCCGCACCGCTCGTACGGAGTGAGCCTGACGGGCCAGGACTGGCGGCTTCCGCTCCAGGAGAGCCGCCCCCACTGAGCCGCGCGGGCGCCAGCGAGGTGAGCGCGACCCCGCCCACCAGCAGCACCGCGGCCACCCACCGCAGCCCCGACACGGACTCCCCCAGTACCAGGGCCGCCGAGGACATCCCGAAGACCGGCACCAGCAGCGAGAACGGCGCCACCGCCGAAGCCGGGTAGCGGCGCAGCAGGTACCCCCAGGCCCCGAACCCGAACACGGTCGACACCCAGGCCACGTACCCGATGACGCCCACCCCGGACCAGTCCAGCCCCCGCAGGGCGGCCAGGTCCCGCTCGGGCCCCTCGAACAGCAGCGACAGCACGACCAGCGGCAGCACCGGGACCGTGCACACCCACACCATGAAGTTCAGCGCGTCGGGCGGCGAGGCCTTGCGGGTCAGCACGTTGGAAACGCCCCAGCACGCGGCAGCCGCCACGACCAGCGCGAAGCCGGACACCGGCCCGCCGGCGCCCCCGTCCACGGCGGCCACCACGATCCCGGCGAGCGCCACCCCCATCCCGAACACCCTTGCCCAGCCCGGCCGTTCACCCAGGGCGACGGCAGCGAAGACGGCGGTGAAGACGGCCTGGATCTGGAGCACGAGCGAGCTGAGCCCGGCCGGCATCCCGGCGGCCATGCCGGTGAAGAGCAGGCCGAACTTGGCGACCCCCAGCGCCAGCCCCACCCCGACGATCCACTTCCAGGCGACCTTGGGCGGCCCGACGATGAACACGGCGGGCAGGGCCGCGACGAGGAATCGCAGGGCGGACAGGAGCAGCGGCGGGAAATGGCCCAGCCCGATCTGGATGACGACGAAGTTGAAGCCCCAGACGGCGGCGACGAGCACGGCGAGTGCGGTGTGTACGGGACGCATGCGACCAGCATCGGCGCCTCCATCGTGAAGCACCAGCGCGAATCACTTCCGCGATGGATGAAGCATTGCTTACGATTGAGCCATGCTCGACCTCGCCCGGCTCCGCGCCCTGCACGCCGTCTCCGTCCACGGCTCGGTCGCGGGTGCGGCGGCCGCCCTCGGCTACACCCCCTCCGCCGTCTCCCAGCAGATCGCCAAGCTGGAGCGGGAGACCCGCACCACCCTCCTGGAACGCCGCGGCCGCGGGGTCGCGCTCACCGAGGAGGCCCTCCATCTGGCCGCCACCGCGCAGGAGTTGCTGGCGATCGTGGAGCGCGCCGAAACCACCCTGGAGGAGCGCCGCGGCCTGCCGAGCGGGCTGCTGACGGTGGCCGCCTTCGCCTCGGCGGCCCGCGGGCTGCTGCCGGCCGTACTGGCCGACCTGGCCGGCCGGCATCCCGCCCTGGACGTCCGCCTCACCGAGGTCGACCCCCACCTCTCGGTGGACCTGGTGGCCCGCGGCGTCACCGATCTGGCGGTGGCCCACGACTGGGACATCGCGCCGCTCCCCGCCCCCGAAGGCATCGACCAGGCCGTCATCGGCGACGACCCCTGCGACCTGATCGTCCCGGCCGGCCACCCCTTCACCGCCCGCCGGACCGTCCGCCGCGGCGACCTCGGCAGCGAGCGGTGGATCTGCCAGCCGCCGGGGAGGGTCTGCCACGACTGGCTGGTCCGGACCCTGCGCACGGCCGGCTTCGAGCCGGACATCGCGCACGTTGCCGAGGAGAACCACACCATCGTCGCGCTGGTCGCGGCCGGGCTCGGCGTGGCCGTGGTCCCCCGGCTGGGCACCGGCCCGCTCCCCGCGGGCGCGGTGGCGGTCCCCCTCGAACCGGGTCCCGTACGCCGCCTCTACGCCCTCTGGCGCACCGGCGCGGCCCGCCGCCCCGCCATCACGGAAACCGTCCGCACCCTCCGGTCCCACTGGCCCCCGGCCTGACCCCCGCCCGCGCGACACGCGCCGACACGCCCGGCCGGGCCCGGAGTGCGGGGGTAGGGTCCGGCGCGTGCCGTACCTCGCCTCGCGCCGGAATCTGCTCGCCGCGGCCGCCGTGGCCGCCGTCACGGCCGCCGGGGGCGGCTCCGCCGCCGTCGGCGCGCACCGCGCGCCCCACCCGCCCGGGAGGGCCGCGCGCCGCGTGCTGGGCGGGATGAGCATGGCGGAGAAGGTGGGGCAGCTGTTCGTCTCGCGGGTCTACGGGCACTCGGCCACCGACCCCGACCCCGCCGACGCCGAGCAGAACCTGGCCCTGTTCGGCGTCCGCACCGCCGCCGAGCTGGTCTCCCGCTACCACCTCGGCGGGATCATCTACTTCGCCTGGGCCCACAACACCCGCACCCCGCACCAGATCGCCGCGCTGTCGGCCGGCCTCCAGGAGGCTGCGCGCACCACCGGCTCCCGGATCCCGCTCCTGCTCTCCACCGACCAGGAGCACGGCATCGTCGCCCGCATCGGCAAGCCCGCGACCCTCCTCCCCGGAGCGATGGCCCTCGGCGCGGCCGGCTCCACCGCCGCCGCCGGACGCTCGGCGCGCATCGCCGGTGCCGAGCTCGCCGCGATGGGCATCCGCCAGGACTACGCCCCGGTGGCGGACGTGAACGTGAACCCGGCCAACCCGGTGATCGGCGTGCGGTCCTTCGGGTCGGACCCGCAGGCCGTGGCGGCCCTGGCGGCCGCCCAGATCGGCGGCTACCAGGACGCGGGCGTGGCGGCCACCGCCAAGCACTTCCCCGGCCACGGGGACACCGAGACCGACAGCCACGTCGGCCTGCCGGTGATACGGCACAGCCGCGCACAGTGGGAGGAGCTGGACGAGCCGCCCTTCCGGGCCGCGGTGCGGGCGGGCGTGGACGCGGTCATGACCGCCCACATCGTCTTCCCGGCCCTCGATCCCTCGGGCGACCCGGCGACCCTCTCCCGGCCCATCGTCACCGGCATCCTGCGCGAACGCCTGGGCTTCCGGGGCGTGGTGGTGACCGACGCCCTGGACATGGCCGGGGTCCGCCAGAAGTACGGGGACGAACGCGTCCCGGTGCTGGCCCTGCTGGCCGGCTGCGACCAGCTGCTCAACCCGCCGGACCTGGCGCTCGCGCACCGGAGCGTCCTGGCGGCCGTGGAGGCGGGCGAGCTGAGCGAGGCGCGCATCGACGAGTCCGTGCTGCGGATCCTGGAACTGAAGGCCCGCCGGGGCCTGTTCGAGGCGATGTCCGGGGAACCGGATGCCGCGGTCGACGCCACCGTCGGCGTTCCCGACCACCTCGCCGCGGCGGACGAGATCGCGGCCGCCACGACGACCCTGCTGGCGAATCCGGCCGGCCTGCTGCCCTTCGACGCGGGCGAGGCCCCCCGGCTGCTCGTCACGGGGACGGACCCGGTCTCCCCCACGGGTACGACCGGCCCTCCGACGGCCGTTCTGGCGCGGGAGCTGACCGCGCAGGGCTGCCGGGCGACGGCGGCGCCGCCCGCCCGCGCGGTGGCGGCCGCGGCGGGGCAGGCGGCGGTGCTCGTGTGCACGTACAACGTCCCCGAAGGGGAGAGCGCCCAGCGCACGCTGGTCGCGGACCTGCTGGCCACCGGGGTGCCGGTGGTCCTGCTGGCGGTCCGCAATCCGTACGACCCGGCGCGGCTGCCCGCCTGCGCCGCCGAACTGGCGACGTACTCCTGGACGGACGTGGAGATGCGGGCGGCGGCCCGGGTGCTCACCGGGGCGGTACGGCCATCGGGCCGCCTCCCCGTCCCGGTGCCGGGCCGCTACCCGCTGGGCCACGGCCTGACGTACTGAAGGGCGTCAGGCCGCGGCCCCGCGGCCTACCGCCGCAGCTGCTGGTCCCGCCGCGTTTCCGGCTGGTCCAGCACCGCGTCCGGCGCCGCCAGCGGCTGCGCCGCCGACACCGCGCCGCCCGCGAGAGAGGGCGCGGCGGCCGGGGCCACCCCGGCCCACTGCTGGATCTTCGCGGTGGCCAGCGCCTTCTCGCCGTCGAGGAGCTTGGCGACGTTGGCCCCGTGGTTGGCGCCCGGCGCGATCATGACGTAGCTGTCGCGCACCCCGTAGCCGAGGTGGAACGGCTCGGCGCCCCACGGGTCGTTCTGCCCGTACACGAACAGCATCTGGTTCGCGTTCTTGCGGACCCAGTTGTCCACGTCCCGCATGGCCGCCGGCTGGAAGGTCATCGGGATGTCGCGGGGCACGAAGTTGCGCGGCGGCTGGTAGCCGTAGCGGCTGAGGCCCGCCAGGTGCGCCTGCTTGATGTCCGGGGAGCCGAGCTGGGTGCCCGCCTGGTAGTAGTACGGCGTGTACGTCTCCAGGCCCTGGTCGGCGTAGGCGGAGAAGCCGGAGATCGCGTCGACCGTGTCCCAGATCTCCTGGTCGCTCGCTGTGGCGGCGGCGGGGATCGTGGCGCAGTCGGCGAGCAGGCTGTACTGCCAGAAGGCCCACACGTAGTCGAGCACGACGGCCTCGTAGGCCTTGTCGAGGCTGCCGACGGTGGTGAAGGTCCAGCCGTTCTCGGCGGCCGCGGCCGCGTACTTGGCCTCCAGCGGCTCACGGCGTACGAGCGCCTCGCGCTGCACCGCGTTCAGCTCGTCGCGGCACTCCTTGGTGCCGACGCCCGCGAAGAACCGGTCGTAGGCCGAGTCCTCCTTGTTGACGACGTCGTTGGGCGCGACGTACGCGACGACGCCGTCCATGTCGCGCGGGTAGAAGCGCTCGAAGTACGTCGCGGTCATACCGCCCTTGCTGCCGCCCGTGGCCAGCCAGTTCTTCGTGTAGATCTTCTTCAGGGCGGTGAAGAGGCGGTGCTGGTCGCTGGCGGCCTGCCAGATGGTCAGGTCGTCCCAGTGGGCCGGGTCGGGCCGCGAGGGCGTGAAGAATCGATACTCCAGCGACACCTGGTTGCCATCGACGATGGTCGTCGGCTCACTGCGGCGCGGGTTGGTGTTGACGTTGTAGCCGGAGGTGAAGAACACCGTCGGGCGCGACTCGTCCTTGTGCAGCAGGGTCAGGCGCTGCTTGAAGGTGCCCTTCCACGGCTGCCGGTGGTCGACCGGCTGCTCGTAGTTCAGTACGAAGAAGCGGTAGCCGGGGTACGGCTTCTCCTCGATCAGACTCATCCCCGGAATGCCGAGGATCCGGTCCTTGATGTCCGCGGCGGCGGCCGGCTCCGCGGCTGTGGCCGCTTGCGCCGTGAAGCCGGCCGCGCCCATGGTGCCGATCAGCACCACGAGCGACAGCAGCCATCCGAGCGTCTTGCGCATTCACCCTCCCCTTGAGTTCACTTCGGTCGCCGTGAACCTAGCGGGGTCAACGCGCCGCTGACCAGACCCAGTTGGGCCGCTCCCTCAGCACAGGATCCAGCCGGAGTCGGCCGATCCGGCCCCCACACCCCCCTTTACGTACACGCACCGGTTGATCGCGCCGACCGTGACGGGGCCGGCATGCCGGGTGAACCGCCCCGCATCGCGCACCGGGGCTCCGCCGCGCGGCTGGATGCTCACCGCCATCTGCCGGCGCTGCCCCGGGACCCGCGCCACGGCCAGCGCGCAGGCCTGCGTACGGGTCTTGTACATGCGCACCTCACCCGTCTCGAACGGCACGGTCCGCACGAGACGGCCCCCGCAGAGCCCGGACCCGGCCCCGTCCTGGGCCGCGTGCGCGGCCGTCCCCGTGAACAGCCCGCCGACGCACAGCCACAGCGCCGCCGTGAACATCCCGAGGGACACGGCCCTCCGACCGCGCCCCCGCCACCCCTCGACCACTCTGTCCCCCATCGGTCGTACGTACAACGAGCACACGCACGTACGACGCCCGGGCCACCGGGAAGGTTGCGGCGGGCAAGGGCACCCGAGGCCCGGTTCACGTGCGGTTCACATCACACCGGCGGCGTGGTCGAAGACCGACGAGCGGGGCCGGACCAGGGTGGCGACGGCGATCGACTGCAAGTGCGTGGTGCGCACGGCGGGCTGGTTGGCCTCGCCGAAGATCCCGCCCGTGGCGCCCGTGCCGCCGTTGTACGGGAGCACCGGCAGGCAGCCGATGTGCGAGTCGTTGACCTTCAGCATCCCGCCGTTGGCCACCTCCGCGCAGAACCGCTCGACGACCTGCTCGTCCTGCGCCCACAGGGAGTTGCGCAGCCCGTACCGGTTGGCGTTGAGGAAGCCGAAGGCGTCCTCGATCCGCAGCGGCGCCCCGGGCACGACCACGCACAGCAGCGGGAAGAAGGTCTCCTCGCGGAACGCGCGCAGCCGGGCGGCCGCCTCCAGGCCGTCCACGCGGATGACGGCGGGGCGGATGAAGGGCCCGGCGGCGGCCGGCACGTCGTCCACGTCGACGAACTCGCCGCCGCACAGCAGCTCCCCGCCGGCCGCCAGCACCTCGTCGAGGTACTCGGTGAACTCGGCCCGCTTGACCACCGGGCTCAGCACCGTGTCCGGGTCCTCGGGCGGTCCCGGCCGGATCTCGCGCACCCCCGCCACCAGCTCCTTCAGCAGCAGGTCCGCCACTTCCGGATGGACGATCGCGAACTTCGGGGTCATGCAGATCTGCCCGGAGCCGTAGTACCGCTCGCACAGGGCGCGCGCAGCGAGATCGACCTCGGCGTCGGCCCACACGAGCACGCCGTCGTTCCCGGAGAGTTCGAGCACGGGCTTCTTGCCCGCGGCGACGCATTCCCGCTCCAGTTTGAGGCCCTGCTCCGACCCTCCGAAGAAGACGACGTCGTCGCAGTCGGGGCTGTCCAGCCACTGCCGCATCGCGGCGCGGGCGTGCGTCGACAGCACGCTCAGGGCGCCGGGCGGGGCGCCGAGCCGCTCCAGGAGGGGGGCCACGATCTCCCGGTAGACGAAGGCGACCCCGAGCGGGGCGGTCGGCGGCGCGTTGACGACCAGGCTGTTGCCGGCGGCCAGCACCAGGACCCCGTAGAAGGAGTTGGAGGTCGGGGCGTTGCGCGGCGGGCTCAGGCACACCACCCCGTCCGGCTTGCGGACCATGCGGATCCGCCGGCCCGCCGAGGTCCGCTCCGGCCGCACCAGCTGGTCGGTGAAGTCGGCGACGGAGTCGGGGTGGAACGCGCAGGCCACGGAGGCCACTTCCCAGGCGGCCAGCCGCACGGGGTGGCCCTCGGCGACCAGCAGGTCGACCAGCTCGGCGCGCCGGTCGACGACGGCCCGGTAGACCCCGTGCAGCAGCTCCAGCCGGTCCTCCAGGGGCACCCGGGACCAGCCGGGCTGCGCGGCGCGCGCGGCGGCCAGGGCCCGCAGTCCCTGCTCGGGGGCGGACATGGCGACCCTGCCGGCCATCAGCCCCTCGTCGTACGGGAGTTCCTCGCCGCGCTCCAGCCGCGCCTTGAGGCCCAGGACCCGGAAGGGCTCGCGCAGGAGCCGGCCCACCCGGGGCTGGTGGACCCAGCGCGTCCCGGGCTCCTCGGCACCGGCGACCCATACCTCGTAAGAGTGCATACACAACTTCCCAGCGGCAGAACGAGATTGCACGACCACGGCGGACACTACGCTAGGTGACCGATCGACCGCACGACGTAGCCATGAAAGGCCATGACATGACGACCGACCTGCTCGACCGCAAGCTGGAGCGCGCCTTCACGCACCTGGACGCCGACAACAGCGGCGTGATCGACGAGCACGACATCATCGCGCTCGGCTCCCGGCTGCTGTCGGCCCTCGGAGAGCCGGCGACCTCTCCGAAGGCCACCGCGGTGATGGGCGGGCTGGTCGACTTCTGGCAGGAGCTCTTCACCGAGCTGGACGTGGACCGGGACGGCAAGCTCACGCCCGAGGAGTACTCCCTGGGCATGACCCGGCTGTACAAGGACGGCGGCCCGGCCTACGACCGGTCCTTCCGGCCGATGGTCGAGGCGATCCTCACGATCGTGGACACCAACGGCGACGGGCGGATCAGCCCCGAGGAGTTCCTCAAGGCCCAGAGCGCCTTCGACACCGAGCTGGAACGGGCCGACGCGGAGGCCCTGTTCTCGAGGATCGACAAGAACCACGACGGCTACCTGTCGGTGGACGAGCTCCTCGACGCCGTCCGCGAGTACTACACGGGCAGCGACGAGGACGCCCCCGGCAACCTGCTCTTCGGCGAGCTCTGAGCCCTGAAGGCCTGAGCCCGGGCCTGAGCCCGGGCCTGAGCCCGGGCCCGGGCGGCGGCTAGGCCGCGGCCCGCTCGTCCTCCCCGACGAAGGTGCGCCACAGTTCGGCGTACCGGCCGCCGCGCGCCAGGAGTTCGGCGTGGCTGCCGTCCTCCACGACCCGGCCGCGGTCCATGACCACCACCCGGTCGGCGCGGGCCGCGGTGGTCAGCCGGTGAGCCACCACCAGGGTGGTGCGCTTGCCGGCGAGGCGGTCGGTGGCCTGGTTGACCTGGGCCTCGGTGGCGAGGTCCAGGGCCGCGGTGGCCTCGTCGAGCAGCAGCACGTCCGGGTCGACGAGCTCCGCGCGGGCCAGCGCGATCAACTGGCGCTGCCCGGCGGAGAGGTTGCGCCCGCGCTCGGCGACCGTGTGCAGGTAGCCGCCGTCGAGGGTGGCGATCATGTCGTGGGCACCGACCGCGCGGGCGGCGGCCTCCACCTCCGCGTCGCCGGCGTCGGGCTTCCCGTAGGCGATGGCGTCGCGGACCGTCCCCGGGAAGAGGTACGGCTCCTGGGGGACGACGCCCAGCCGGTGGCGGTAGCCGGTCAGGTCGAGCTCCCGCAGGTCGGTGCCGTCCGCGGTGACCCGGCCCGAGGTGGGGTCGTAGAACCGGGCCACCATCTTGACCAGCGTGGACTTGCCGGCCCCGGTCTCGCCGACGAAGGCGACGGTCTGCCCGGCGGGTATCCGCAGGCTGATCCCGGCCAGCGCCTCACCCTTCTCGCCCCGCTCCTCGGCCGTCCCGTACTGGAAGCGGACGTCCTCGAAGGCGATCTCCCCGCGCAGCTCCCGCACCTCGCGGGGCGTCTCGGCGGGCGGGGTGGTGGTGGGCTCGCGCAGCAGCTGCTGGATGCGGCCGAGGGAGACGGTCGCCTGCTGGTAGCCGTCGAAGACCTGGGAGAGCTGCTGGACCGGGGCGAAGAACAGGTCGATGTAGAGCAGGTACGCGACGAGCGCGCCCGTGGTCAGCGTCCCGGCCTCCACCCGGCCCGCGCCCACGATCAGCACGGCCGCGGCCGCGCCCGAGGACAGCAGCTGGACGAAGGGGAAGTACACCGATATCAGCCACTGCCCGCGGACCCTGGCCTCGCGGTACGAGTCGCTGCGCTCGGCGAACCGGTCGGCGCCGGCGTACTCGCGGCGGAAGGCCTGGACGATGCGCAGCCCGGACACGGACTCCTGGAGGTCGGCGTTGACCAGGCTGACCCGGTCCCGGGCGAGCTCGTAGGCGGCCACGGACTTGCGCCGGAACACGATCGTGCCGACGACGAGCACCGGGAGGGTCGCGAAGACGATCAGTGCCAGCTCGACGTCGAGGACGAGCAGGGCGATCAGGATCCCGAAGAAGGTGAACACGGAGACGACGGCGGTGACGAGCCCGGTCTGCAGGAAGCTGGACAGCGAGTCCACGTCCGTGGTCATCCGGGTCATGATCTTGCCGGTCAGCTCGCGCTCGTAGTAGTCGAGGCCGAGGCGCTGGAGCTGCGCGAAGATCTTGACGCGGAGCGAGTACAGCACGCGCTCGCCGGTACGGCCGGTCATCCGGGTCTCGGCGAACTGCGCGGCCCACTGCGCGACGACGACGGCGAGCGCGAGACCCGCGGCCACCCAGACGGCGCCGAGGGCCGCCTGCTCCACGCCCTTGTCGATGCCGTGCCGGATCAGGATCGGCAGGAGCAGTCCGGCGCCCGCGTCGAGGGCGACGAGGGCGAGGCTGACGGCGAGCGGCGCCCAGAAGCCGCGGAGCAGGCGGCGCAGGCCGTAGCTCTCCTCGGCGGCCGCGGCGCGGTCCTCGTCCACGGCGGGCTCGTCGTCCGCGGGCGGCAGCGCGGCCACCTGCGCGAGCAGTTCGGGGGTGGCGGGCATGCCGGCGACGGCGCCTGCCATGGAGTGCCCGGCGCCGGGGGCGCCGCCCGCGGCGGCGGGCGTCTTCGTGCCGGTCCCCTGGGCGGCGCCGGCGTCCTGGGCGTCCTCCCGCCGCCAGAGCTCGGGGGTCACCCCGTCCACGACGCGGCGCTTGGCGTTGACGGGCTCGGAGTCGATCTCCGCTTCGAGCTCGAGGTCCCGTTCCAGGTCCCGTTCCAGGTCGCGCTCGAACTCGGCCATGGCGGGGGCGTCCGGGGTGCGCGGGGAGCCCGCGCCGAGGGCGTCGGGGTCGGTGAGCAGCCGCCGGTAGAGCGGGGACCTGCGCTCCAGTTCCTCGTGCGTGCCGATGTCGGCGAGCCGCCCGTGCTCCAGTACGGCTATTCGGTCGGCGAGCGCGAGCGTGGAGCGGCGGTGGGCGATCAGCAGGGTGGTCCGGCCCGCCATGACGGAGCGCAGGGCCTCGTGGATCTCGTGCTCGACGCGGGCGTCGACGGCGGAGGTGGCGTCGTCGAGGAGCAGCAGCCGGGGGTCGGTGAGGATCGCGCGGGCCAGTGCGATGCGCTGGCGCTGGCCTCCGGAGAGGGTGAGCCCCTGCTCGCCCACCTTGGTGTCGTACCCGGCGGGCAGCGCCTCGATGAACCCTTCGGCCTGCGCGGCGCGTGCGGCGGCCCGGATCTGGTCCTCGGTGGCCTCCGGGTGCCCGTAGGCGACGTTCGCCCGGATGGTGTCGGAGAACAGGAACGAGTCCTCGGGCACGAGCCCGATCGCCCCGCGCAGCGAGGCGTAGGTCAGCTCGCGGACGTCGTGCCCGCCGACGCGGACGGTGCCGTGGTCGGCGTCGTAGAACCGGGGGAGCAGCAGCGAGACGGTGGACTTGCCGCTTCCGGAGGCGCCGACGACGGCGACGGTCTCGCCCTCCGCGACGGACAGCGAGAACCCGTCGAGGACGGGCCGCTCGGGGTCGTAGCCGAAGCGGACGTCCTCGAACTCGACGGTCGCGGGCGCGTCGGCGGGCAGTTCGTCCGCGCCCTCGCGGATCTCGGGCTCGGTGTCGATGAGCTCGAAGACCCGCTCCACACCGGCGCGGGCCTGCTGGCCGACGGTCAGGACCATGGCGAGCATGCGCACGGGTCCGACGAGCTGGGCGAGGTAGGTCGAGAAGGCCACGAAGGTACCGAGGGTGATGTGCCCGTTGGTGGCCATCCATCCGCCGAGGGCCAGCATCGCGACCTGCCCGAGGGCGGGTACGGCCTGGAGGGCGGGGGTGTAGCGCGAGTTCAGCCGGATGGTGCGCATCCGGCCGGCGAACAGCCTGCGGCCGGCCTCGCGCAGCTTGCCGCTCTCCTGCTGCTCCTGCCCGAAGCCCTTGACCACGCGTACGCCGGTCACGGCCCCGTCGACGACGGTCGCGACGGCGGCGGCCTGGCCCTGGGCCCACCAGGTGGCGGGGAAGAGCTTCTTGCGGCTGCGCTTGGCGATGAACCAGAGCGCGGGCGCCATGAGCAGCGCGACGAGGGTCAGCAGCGGGGAGAGCGCCAGCATGATCCCGAGGGATATCCCGAAGAGCAGGAAGTTCCCGATGGTCATGGGCAGCATGAAGAGCAGGCCCTGGATCAGCTGCAGGTCGCTGGTGGCCCGCCCGATGACCTGTCCGGTGGACAGCTCGTCCTGCCGCCGCCCGTCGAGGCGGGCGATGGTGTCGTACATGTCGGTGCGCAGGTCGTGCTGCACGTCGAGTGCGAGCCGCCCGCCGTAGTAGCGGCGCACGTAGGTCAGGCCGTAGACGAGGACGGCCGCGCCGATGAGCATCGCCGCCCAGGGCCCCATGGGCTTGCTCCGGTCGCCGATGACGTCGTCGATGATCACCTTGGTGACCAGCGGTACGAGCGCCATGACGGCCATGCCGGCCAGGGAGGACCCGAGCGCGAGCAGCACATTGGCCTTGTAGCGCCAGGTGTAGGCGGCAAGCCGCCTGCCCCACCCCTGTTCTTCCCCAGCCGCTGTCTCTGCCGCCGCCACGTGAGGCCTCCCCGTTCGTCCTGTCCTGCCGGAAGCGCCAACGCCCCGACCGGCGGATTTCATCCCGCCGCAACAATTCGAACGTGTACGCCCGGAGCCTCCGGCGCACCCGGGCGGCGCCCGAATGCGCAGGGCCTCGGGCGCGCCCGGGTCCTAGACGTGGGTCGGCGCGAACATCCTGAGGGTGGCCGGGAGGACGAGGACCGAGGGGCCGGGGGCGGCGAGGGCCTTCTCGAGGTCGTCCTTCAGGGTCTCCGGGCTCGTCGTGGCGGCCGGGACGCCGAAGGACTCCGCGAGGGCCACGAAGTCGGGACGGGTCAGCTCCGTGGCCGTGGCGCGGCCGAAGGAGTCGGTCATGTACTCGCGCAGGATGCCGTAGCCGCCGTCGTCCACGATCAGCCAGGTGACGTCGAGGTCGTGCTGGCGGGCGGTCGCCAGGTCGGAGACCGAGTACATCGCGCCGCCGTCGCCCGAGACCGCCAGGACCGGGGTGCCCGGCTCGGCCACGCAGGCCCCGAGCGCGGCGGGGAAGGCGTAGCCGAGGCCGCCCGCGCCCTGCGCCGAGTGCATGGTGTTGGGGTGCTTGGCGTCGAAGGCGGACCAGGCCCAGTACGACAGGATCGTCATGTCCCAGAAGGACGGGGAGCGGGGCGGGAGGGCCGCGCGGATCGAGGCCAGGAGCTGCTGCTCCAGGGCGACGTCCTGCGGGGCGAGGCGCTCCGCGATCGCGGCGAGGAGTGCGCGGACCCGTTCGGGGGCCGCGTCGTCCTGCCGGGGCTCCACGGTTTCCAGGAGGGCCTGGAGGGCGAGGCGGGCGTCGGCGTGGATGCCGAGGGCCGGGTGGTTGGACTCCAGCTTGCCGAGGTCGGCCTCGATCTGGACGACCCGGCCGGTGGGGAAGAACGTGTGGTAGTTCGAGGACAGCTCGCCCAGGCCCGAGCCGACGACGAGCAGGACGTCGGCGTCCTCGAGGAAGTCCGTCATGTGGCGGTCCTCCAGCCAGGACTGGAGTGACAGCGGGTGCGTCCAGGGGAAGGCGCCCTTGCCGCCGAAGGTGGTGACGACGGGGGCGTTCAGGCGTTCCGCCAGCTGCCTCAGCTTGCCGGAGGCGTCGGCGCGGACGACCCCGCCGCCCGCGATGATCACCGGGCGCTCGGCCTTCGACAGCCAGTGGGCGGCCAGCGCGGTGAGCTCCGGCCGGGGGGCCGACTCGTGCGGGGTCGCGTCCACGCCGGTGACCTGCGGGATGAGCGTCTCCGCGCGCAGCACGTCCTCGGGGATCTCCACCCAGACGGGGCCGTGCGGGGCGGTCAGCGCCGACTCCCAGGCCTCCGCGATGACGGAGGGGATCTGGGAGGGGGTCCGGGCGGTGTGGACCGACTTCACCACCTCGCGGAAGGAGGCGGCCTGGTCCCGGAGCTCGTGCAGGTGGCCGCGCCGGCCGCCGCCCAGGCCCGGGGTCGGGACCTGGGAGGAGATCGCCAGGACGGGGGCCGATGCCGCCGCCGCCTCGGCGAGGGCCGGCAGCGCCATGAGCGCGCCCGGGCCGGTCGACAGGAGCAGCGGGGCCGCCTCGCCGGTGAGCCGGCCGTACGCGTCGGCGGCGAAGGCCGCGTTGTTCTCCGTACGGAGCCCGACCAGGCGGAGGTCGGAGCGGCCGACCGCGTCGAAGAGGCCGAGGGCGTGCTGCCCGGGCAGGCCGAACACGGTGGTCGCGCCGAGCGAGCGCAGCGATTCCACGACCAGGTCCCCGCCCGTCCGCCCGGGCGGCGGCGCGAGTGCGGCCGCCGTCTGGGCTTCGGTGGGACGGAGTACCAGGTCGTGGTCGTGCGTCACGTGCGTGCGTGCCCTTCGTGCCGTGCTGCGTGGGCCGCCTGCTTCGCCTTACTTCGCCTTGGAGGCGGCGATCTGGCGGCTCATGATCGTGGTCAGCTCGTACGCGGTGTGCGAGGCCGCGACCGAGGTGATCTCCGCGTGATCGTACGCCGGGGCGACCTCGACGACGTCGGCCGAAACCAGGTTGCAGGAGGACAGGCCCCGGATGATCTCCAGCAGCTCGCGGGAGGTCATGCCGCCGGCCTCGGGGGTGCCGGTGCCGGGCGCGTGGGCCGGGTCCAGCACGTCGATGTCGATGGAGATGTAGAGGGGGCGGTCGCCGATGCGCTGGCGCAGCTGGTCGGCGATCTCGTCGGCGCCGCGGCGGTAGACGTCGGCGGAGGTGACGATGCCGAAGCCCATCTTGGCGTCGTCGTCGAGGTCCTGCTTGCCGTAGAGCGGGCCGCGGGTACCGACGTGGGAGAGCGCCTCGGTGTCGAGGATGCCCTCCTCGACGGCGCGGCGGAACGGGGTGCCGTGGGTGTACTCGGCGCCGAAGTACGTGTCCCAGGTGTCGAGGTGCGCGTCGAAGTGGAGCAGCGCGACCGGGCCGTGCTTCTTGGCGACGGAGCGCAGGAGGGGCAGCGCGATGGTGTGGTCGCCGCCGAGGGTCATCAGGCGGGAGCCGCCCGCGAGCAGCTCGTCGGCGGCGGCCTCGACCGTCTCGACGGCCTCGTTGATGTTGAAGGGGTTCACGGCGATGTCGCCGGCGTCCGCGACCTGCGCCAGGGCGAAGGGGGAGGCGTCCTGCGCCGGGTTGTACGGGCGCAGCAGGCGCGAGGCCTCGCGGATGGCGTTGCCGCCGAAGCGGGCGCCGGGGCGGTAGGAGACACCGGAGTCGAAGGGCACGCCGACGACGGCGACGTCGGCGGAACCGACCTCGTCGAGGCGGGGCAGCCGGGCGAAGGTCGCGGGGCCCGCGTAGCGCGGGATGCGGGAGGAGTCGACGGGTCCGCGCGGCTGCGTGCTCATGGCTGTGCCTCTTTCTCTGGCCTGACGTGTGCGGTCCTTCGAGCGTAAGCGGACGCCGAGGGGGCGCGAAGTGTATGTTTTATCCACTGCCTCTCCTTGACCTGTACGGAGTATCCATGCGGCCGTCTTCCGGTGATGCGGAGCGACCGGGCGCGCGCCCCACGCCGCCGACCGAGCCGGTGCGGCTCACCGCGCTGCTCGGCACGGACGAGCTGGGCCTGCGGCTGCTCGCGGGCGGCGGCCCGGCGGGCATCGGCGCGGTGGACGTCCACGGGGTGCACGCCTCGGAGATGGCGGACCCGTCCCCCTACCTGCTGGGCGGCGAACTGCTCCTGACGGCGGGCGCGGGCCTCGCCGGCCCTGCCGGGGCGGGGGTTGCCGGAGTCGACGCCGCCGAGTACGTGCAGCGGCTCGTGCGGGCCGGGGTGGGGGCGCTCGGGTTCGGGGTGACGCCCGTGCACGAGGTCGTCCCGCAGGCGCTGCTCGACGCGTGCGACCGGTACGGGCTGCCGCTGCTGGAGGTGCCGCCGCGCACCCCGTTCACGGCGGTCGCCCGCGCCGTCTGGCGGCTGATGGCGCAGGCGCGCACCCGCGAGCTGCGCCGGGTGACCGAAGCCCAGCAGTCCCTCGCGGCGGCCGCCGCCCGCCCCGATCCGGTCCCGGCCGTACTGGCCCGCCTCGCGGCGAGCCTGGGCGGCTGGGCGGCCCTGCTGCCCCCGGAGCCGGAGGAGGTCCCGGGCGCCACGGCCGCCGCGCCCGCGCCCGTGCCGGAGCCGGAGCCGGAGCCGGAGCCGACCACCGAACCGGGGGCAACCGCCGCCACCGGACCCCGGACGGGCACGGACACCCGGGCCGGGGCGGGGCGGGGCGGTGGGGGCGGGGACGGGGCGGCCGGCGGGTTCCGCGCGGCCAGGGCGGCGGCGGGGGGCGGGTTCCAGCCCGGCGAGGAGGCGCTGGGGGCCCTGGCGGCGCTCGCGCAGCGGGTCCGCGGGGGCGTCGCGACGGCCACCGACACCCTCGGCGGCACCCACCTGGCCGCCTACGCCGTCGGCGGCGGGCGGGTGCTCGCGCTGGCCACCCCGGCCCGCACCCCCGGCGACCACACCATCGCCTCCGTGGCGGTCGTGCTGCTGAGCCTGCTCACCGCGCGCCGCCCGGCCGGTTCGGAGGCCGCCGCGCTGACCGGGCTCCTCCTCGGCGGGTCCCCCGCCCAGGCGCTCGCTCCCGGGCCCTGGTACGTCGTCCACGCCCGCGGCACCGGCGACCCGCACGCCCTGGCGGCCGCGCTGGGCACCGTACTGCTGGACGCGCGCGGGGACGACGTACGCCTGCTCACCGAGCGGGAGCCCGCCCCGCAGCCGGGGTGGCGCCTCGGGGTGGGCGCCCCGGCCGGCCCCGAGGCCCTGGAGGCCGCCGAGGCCCAGGCGCGGCGCGCACTGCAACGGGCCGAGGCCTCCCGCACCCCGCTCGCCCGGCACGCGGAGCCCGGATTCGCGGGGCTGGTCGGCGAAGCGGAGGCCCGCGCGCACGCCGAGGCCCTCCTGGCCCCCCTGAGCCCCGCCCTCCGCACCACCCTGCGCGCCTGGCTGGCCCACCACGGCAGCTGGGACCGCACCGCGGCCGCGCTCGGCGTCCACCGCAACACCGTCCGCCAGCGCACCGCCCGCACGGCGGCGCTCCTCGGGCGCGACCTCGACGACCCGGACGTCCGCATGGAGCTGTGGTTCGCCCTCCGCCGGGACCAGGAGGCCTGAGGGCCCGCACGCGCCTCGCGAAGACCCGCCGACGGTGTCACTCACACCGGCTCGATCCCTACGCCGGACACCCCAAGCCGCGCATGGTCCGGGCTCCGGCGTGACATGGCCGGGTCGCCGACGCGGCCCGGAGGCCCGTCGCGCACTCGTCTCAGCCTCCATCGAAACGGAGATTCCATGCGACGCGTCCTCGCGACCGCGCTCCTCACCCTCGTCGCCAGTGCCGCCGGCACGGTGACGGCCACCGCCCAGGGCGAGCACTTCATCGGTGCCGTCACGTGCACGAAGTCCCTCACCTCGGGCCTCACGTGCAGCGGCAAGGCGGCCGGTCTGGGCAACCGCCCCACCGCCGCCTTCCTCACGGCGGATTCCGTCCAGGCCGAGTACCTCTGCGTGAACCGGGGCGGCAACACCGCTCCCGGCCAGGGCACCGAGTTCAACACCGTCGTCGGCCCGACGCGGAACTTCAACCCGCGCAACGGCCAGATCACCTTCACCAACGTGAACCTCCCGATCCCGGAGGCCCCTTCCTCACGGGACGTCTGCCCCAACGGGAACTGGACCGTCAACCTCACCCGGGTCGAGTACGACCACGTCGTGCTGCACATCCAGCAGGGCGGCACCGACATCCTCTTCAAGGACCTCGGCGACATCGTGATCCCGCCGGAGGGCACCGTCGTGTTCTGACGTCCCGGTCCCGGGACGTCAGGCAGGGCCTTCTGGGCGGCTCGGCGGTGGGTGAACCCTCCGAGCCGCACCGGGAGGCCCTGCCTCTCCCCCCGCCCACGGCGCCGCACGAAACCCCCGCGCGGCCCGGCCGTGACCGCTGCGAGGATGTCCCGATGCCCTCCGACCTCCCCAGCGGACCCGGACCGCTCCGCGAGCACTGGCTGCGCGGCATCGCCGCGCATCCGGCCGCGCCGCCCGACGTCCTGGTACGCCTCCTCGACCCGGCCGCCCGCGAGGCCTGGACGGCCCTCTGCGGGGAGCGCGACCTGCCCCCGGCCGTCGTCGAGGCGGTACTCGCCCACCCCGAGCGTTCGGTCCGCCGGGCCTTCGCCCAGAACCCCCACGCCGATCCCGCCCAGCGCGGCAGACTCGCGCACGACCCCCACACGCTGGTGCGCGCCTGGCTCGCCGGAGGTCCCCGGCCCCGGACGGGCAGGGTCCGCCCGCTGCCCGACGCGGCGCTGGAGGTCCTGCTGGCCGCGCAGGACGATCCGGACGGCGACTTCCACATCACCGCGAACGAGATCCGCCAGGAGCTGGAGTCCTCCGGGCAGATACCGATGCCCTTCCGCCGCCGTCTGCCCGAGCACAGGGACCCCGCGCTGCGGGCCTACGCGACCTACAGCTGGGAAAGCCTGGCCCCCGAGCAGCACGCGGCCCTCCTCGCCGATCCCGATCCCACGGTGCGCGAGGCCGCACTCCGGGCCGCGCAGCGGGCCTCCCGCGAGCGCGACCCCGAGGCCCTGGAGGCCGAGCTGCCCGAGCAGGACGGGCACGCGAGGCAGCACCTGCTCATGAACCGCCCCGTGTCCCGGGCCGTGGTCGAGGCCTGTCTCGCCGAGGGCCGCAACCTCTACGAGCTGGCCTACAACCGCGACGCCCCCGCAGACGCCGTCGCCCGCCTCGCCCGCGACCCCGATCCCGAGGTCCGCGCGGCCGTCGCGGCCCAGGCCGACATCGGCCCGGCGCTCCTGGCGGAGCTGGCCGAGGACCCGGACGAGAGGGTCCGCACGCGCGCACGGATCCACCCGCTGCCCCGCACCTGGGCCCAGCGCGACGTCCTCGACCACGCCGTCTTCCACAGCTTCGGCTGCGCCTGCGCGATCGTCGACGGCTACCTGGAGCGGGAGGGCGACTGGTACTCCGACTGCGCCCGCTCCGAGCACGAGCCCCTGCGCCGGATCGCCGCCACCTACCGGCTGCTGCCCGGGGAGCTGGTGGAGCTGCTGGCCGCGGACCCGGCTGCGGAGGTGCGGCGGGCGCTGGCCTGCCACCACCCCCTCGCCCCGCCCGCGCTCGTGCTCGACACCTTCCTCACCAGCCCCGGGCAGCGCCCGCACCTGCTGACGCTGCCGACCCTGCCCCGTACCGGGCTCGGGCACCTCCTCGGCCACGAGGACGCGGAGGTCCGCGCGCTGGCCGCCGCCGACGTCACGCTGGCGCAGGCGCCCGTACGGCTCCTCTCCGATCCCGAGGCCGTCGTACGCAGGGCCGCCGCCGCGAACCCGCTGCTGCCCGCCGCACTCCTCGCGGCGCTCCTGGAGGACCCGGCGACCGCCGAGGGCGCCGCGGCCAACCCGGGCCTCTCCGCCGCCCGCCTCCACGAGCTGCTGGACCGGCTCGGCGTGCCGGGCTGATCCCTCGCGCGCAGTGGCGAACGGCACTCTGGACAGGGAGGACAACCCGCCGGTAACTTATTCTGAGCAAGCGCTTAGATTCAGGCGGCGGACTGCCGCGACCGAAGGGAGCAGGCCGTGCGCCGTACGGTGTTCAACGAGGACCACGAGGCGTTCCGCGAGACGATCCGCGCCTTCATCGAGGCCGAGGTCGTGCCCGTCTACGACGAGTGGTTCGCCGCGGGCCAGGCTCCGCGCGACTTCTACTACAAGCTCGGCGAGCTGGGCGTCTTCGGCATCAACGTGCCCGAGGAGTTCGGCGGCGCGGGCCTGGACACCCACAAGTTCGAGGCCGTCCTCTACGAAGAGACCTCCCGCGCGGGTGTCAACTTCGGCGGTTCCGGCGTGCACGTGCTGCTCGCCCTCCCGTACATCAAGATGCTGGCCGACGACGAGCAGAAGAAGCGTTTCCTTCCGAAGTTCGTCACCGGTGAGGAGATGTGGGCCCTCGCGATGACCGAGCCGGGCACCGGCTCCGACGTCGCGGGCATGAAGACCACCGCCAAGCTCTCCGAGGACGGCACGCACTACGTCCTCAACGGCGCCAAGACCTTCATCACCGGTGGCGTCCACGCCGACCGCGTGATCGTCTGCGCCCGCACCGCCGCCCCGACCGCGGAGGACCGCCGCTTCGGCATCTCCCTGTTCGCCGTGGACACCAAGTCCGAGGGCTACTCCATCGGCCGCAAGCTGGACAAGCTCGGCCTGAAGACCTCCGACACCGCCGAGCTGGCGTTCGTCGACGTGAAGGTGCCCGTCGAGGACCTGCTCGGCGAGGAGGGCAAGGGCTTCTACTACCTCGGCCACAACCTGGCGTCCGAGCGCTGGGGCATCGCCTTCGGCGCGTACGCCCAGGCCGCCGCGGCCGTCCGGTTCGCCCAGCAGTACGTCACGGACCGCACCGTCTTCGGCAAGCCGGTCGCGCACTTCCAGAACACCAAGTTCGAACTGGCCGCCTGCCAGGCCGAGGTGGACGCCGCCCAGGCCGTCGCCGACCGCGCCCTGGAGGCCCTGGACGCGGGCGAGCTGACCCCGGCCGAGGCCGCCAGCGCCAAGCTGTTCTGCACCGAGGTCGCGCACCGCGTCATCGACCGCTGCCTCCAGCTGCACGGCGGCTACGGCTACATGAACGAGTACCCGATCGCCCGCCTGTACGCCGACAACCGCGTCAACCGCATCTACGGCGGCACCAGCGAGATCATGAAGTCGATCATCGCCAAGTCCATGGGCCTTTAAGTCCTCGATCCGTCAAGGCACTTACCCTTTCCCCATGAACGAGTCGCTGACGACGCTCCTCGATCTGCTCGACCTCGAGCAGATCGAGGAGAACATCTTCCGCGGTACCAGCCGCCCTTCGCTGGTACCGCGCGTCTTCGGTGGTCAGGTCGCGGCCCAGGCACTGGTCGCGGCCGGCCGGACCGTGCCCGGGGACCGCACCGCGCACTCGCTGCACTCGTACTTCCTGCGCGCCGGGGACGCGGGCGCGCCCATCGTCTACTCGGTGGACCGGATCCGCGACGGGCGCTCCTTCACCACCCGCCGCGTGGTCGCCGTCCAGCACGGCCAGCCGATCTTCCACCTCTCGGCGTCGTTCCAGACGTACGAGGAGGGCCTCGACCACCAGGCCGCCATGCCCGCCGCCCCGGACCCGGAGTCCCTGCCGACGGCGGAGCAGTCGCTGCCCGAGTACCGGGACGTCTTCCGCGATCCGGGCGTGGTGGAGCGGCTGATCGCGGCGCGCGGCGCCGTGGACCTGCGGTACGCGACGACCCCGCCGTGGGGCAGCGTCGGCGAGCCGATCGAACCGCACACGCAGGTGTGGTTCCGTACGGCCGACAAGCTGGACAGCGACGACCCGCTGCTGCACACCTGTCTGGCCACGTACGTCTCCGACATGACCCTGCTCGACTCGGTGCTGCTCGCGCACGGGCGGGGCGGCTGGGCCGTCGGCGACGTCGTCGGGGCCTCCCTGGACCACGCGATGTGGTTCCACCGGCCGTTCCGCGCCGACGAGTGGCTGCTGTACGACCAGGAGTCCCCCTCGGCCGCCGCCGGCCGGGGCCTCGGCCAGGCCCGTATCTGGACCCAGGACGGCCGCCTCGCGGTCACGGTCATCCAGGAAGGCGTCGTACGCGTTCCGCGTGCCTGACCCGGGGCCGTTCCGCCGAACGGCCCCATGAGCCCCGAACGGTCGGCATACGGGCTCCCGCCCTGCCGCACCGGGTGCGGTGCGTCCGCGACCGCACGCGGGGACGGCTCGCGGCCCGTGCGGAGCGGATGCCGTCCTGCCCGCCCGCGTCTACCTTTGGTCTTGGCCAGTGCTCCGCCCTTCAGGGCGGGGGTGAAGGCCATCCTTGGGCAGGAGGCGCGGAGCGCCGGAGGGCTCTGTGCCTCCGTGGTGACGGTCAGAGGGGGCGCTGCTGGTTCTCGATGTACTGCTTCATGACGGTCAAGGGTGCCCCGCCGCACGATCCGGCGAAGTAGGAGCCGGACCAGAAGTGTCCGCCCCACAGGTACCGCCGGACATGACTGTCGTACTCCTGGCGCAGGAGGCGGGAGCTGACGCCCTTGAGGGAGTTGACCAGCTTGGAGAGCTGGACTTTCGGCGGGTAGTGCACGAGCAGGTGCACGTGGTCCTGTTCACCGTTGAACTGCTTCAGCTCGGCCTCGAAGTCGGCGCAGACCTCCCGCATGATCTCTTCGGTGCGGGTCAGCATGGCGTTGGTGAACGCTTTTCGCCGGTACTTGGTGACGAAGACCAAGTGAACGTGCAGGTTGTGGACAACATGGCGACCCGTTCTGACATCGGGATGAGGATTCCAGCGCGGTGACATAAACCAACGCTAGGTTCCCGATCGTGAGTCAAGGCACCCTGGTAAAGCGGCAGTTCGGGCACCGTGCCCGGCTTGCGCTCTCGCCTGCCGGGGTGTTGAAGACCGATGGCCAGGCACACGCGGCCCGCGCCATGTGGAACCTGCTGCACGCCTGGCGGCAGATGATGCCGAAAGACAAGCGAACCCTGGCGAACGCGGACGCCGCGATACGGCAGGCCCGCGAGGACATCGGCTTTCTCGCCGCCCTGCCCGCGCAGGCCGCGCAAGCGGTCCTCAAGACGTACTTCCAGGCGTGGAAGAACTGCTGGGACGGCCGCGCCGACGCCCCCACCTTCAAGGGCCGGCTGCGCACGGTGATGTCCGTGGACATCCCGCAGGGCCGGGACCTGAACATCCTCCGCGTGCACCGCCGCTGGGGCATGGTCAACATCCCCAAGGTGGGCCGGGTCCGGTTCCGGTGGACCAAAGACCTGCCCGTGGGCAAGCGTGCCAACGCGGAGAACCGGATCACCGGGGCCCGGCTGGTCAAGGACACGCTGGGCTGGCACATCGCCTTCCGTGTCCAGACCCTGGAGGCCAAGCCCGAGGCCCACCAGGGACTGGAAGTCGGCATCGACGTGGGCATCACCGTACCCCTCGCCCTCTCGGACGGGCAGACGTACGAGCACGGCGAGTGGCTGACCGCCAAGGAGAAGGCCAGGCTCCGGCGCTTGGAGCAGCGCGCCGCGCAGCGTAAGCGCCATCGCCAACCCGGCGAGCCGACCAGTCGCCGGCTGCACCACACCTACGACCGGATCGCAGGACTGCGCGCGAAAGCCAAGCGCCGGGCCCTGGACTGGCAGCACAAGACGACCACCACCATCGCCCGCACCTACGGCACCGTCGTGGTCGAAGCACTCACCATCACGAACATGGTCAAGTCCGCCAGGGGAACCCTCGAGGAGCCAGGGAAGAACGTCGCCCAGAAATCCGGCCTGAACCGCTCCATCAGCGGACAGGCGTGGGGCCGGACGGTAACCATGCTGGCGTACAAGACCGCCCGGCACGGCGGCACCCTGGTCAAGGTCCCCGCCCCCGGCACCTCCCGACGCTGTTCCGCCTGCGGCCACACCACGCCCGGCAGCCGGGAGTCCCAGGCCGTGTTCGTGTGCAAGAACCCGGAGTGCGGCTGGTCGGGCAACGCCGACCACAACGCGGCCCGCAACGTCTTGCACCTGTACCGGATGGGCCTCGCGCCCATCCCGGCTGCCGGAAGGGCAGTCGTCAGGCGCGCCAAGCGCGTCAAGCCCGCTACCGCAAGGTAAGCAGGAATCTCCCGGCTTCAGCCGGGAGAGCACTTCAACCGGGGCAGCCCCGCCGGATGTACGACGCACTCACGTCCCCGAAGGACTACGTCAAGCTGACCGCGCAGCAAGGCGCTCAGCTGCACTGCTCCCCCATGGCACCGCAACTGCACTGCGAGGTCGTCTTCGACTGGCTCCAGAACACCTTGGCGGGCGGCCGCTGACCGGGCGCCCGGCCCGGGTCAGTCCCACCAGAACGACCAGTGGTCATTGCCGGTCAGGGCCTCCTCGGCGTAGTCGCGGACCGTGCCCGAGCCCTGCCAGACGTTGTCCGGGCAGAACGCGAAGTGCTCCGCGGCCACCGGCAGGGCCTCGGCCGTGGTGCGGGGCGGGGCCGCCACGTGCAGGTCGAGGCGGTCGAAGCCGAGGGCCAGGATGCGGGCGCCGAACCGGTCCTCCCAGGAGCGCAGCACCGCGCTGATCCGGGCCGTGTCGCTCTCGTGGTTGAGCGGGCCGCCCCAGCCCAGCGCGGCGGGCACGTCGGCGCCGCGGCGGGCGGGGACCAGGGCGAGGCGGGGGCGGCCGAACCAGCCCTCCCGCATGCACGAGGCGGCGAGCTCCGCGGCCGCCGTCTCCGGGTCCCGGACGGGGGTGCCCGCCGCCGCGAGTCCCGGCCAGGCCGGCCCGAAGGGGGTGATCAGCTCCTCGTTCTCCCGCTCCTCCCCCTCCTCCGGTTCCGGGATCACCGCGCTCCAGAACTCCCGCAGCACCGGCTCCGCATGGTGGCCGTCGGGGTCGGACGCCCGGGCCGGGTCCAGGGCGTCCGTGTTCCACCACTCCTCCAGGTGGGGCCGGTCATGGAGCAACACGGCCTGGAACCCGGCGGGTGCGGGGTAGGCGGAGGCGGGCGCGTCCACCGGCCGGTCGGAGAGCCACAGCAACGGCTCCATCCGCGCCCGTCGCAGCCGGCGGCGTACCGGGCGACTGACGACACTGCCCGGGGGCAGGCCGGGAACGGCGGAGCCGAGCGCGGTCAGCGGGCTCGGGCGATCGCTCATACGGCCACCGTAACGGCTCCCTCTGACAGGCCGGAGATGCCGCTGCGCGGCACCCTGGGGCGGAGCCCCGGGAGGGCGGCCCGCAGGGGCTACGCGTCCCTCAGGCCCGCCGCCGCGAGGAGGTACGCCACCATCGGGTCGTAGAAGCGCGGGTCGCGGACGTGGTCGTCCAGGGGGACCGCCACCTGGAGGGTGCCCTCCGCCTCGCCGAGGAACAGCGCGGGGTCGTTGCAGTCCGCGTAGCCCACCGCGTCCAGGCCGCGCTGCGCCGCGCAGCCCGCCCAGCCGTGGTCGGCGACGACCAGGTCCGGCTGCGGGCGCCCCTCCGCCGCCAGCCCGTCCAGGATCGCGGCCATCGGCTCGGGCGAGTGGGTGTGCCACAGCGTCGCACCGCGCTCCAGCACCGCGACGTCCGCGAACTGCCACACGGAGCCCTCGTCGGCGACCAGGCCCGCGGGGATGGCCACGATCTCGCAGCCGGCGCCCCGCAGCGCCGCGGCCGTCGCGCGGTGGACGTCCAGCAGCCCGCCCGGGTGCCCGGTGGCGAACAGGACGCTCTGGCGGTCCAGCGCCGCCTTGCGCAGCCGGGCCGCCATCCGGTCCAGGCCGGCCACGGTCAGTTCGGGGTCGATGGTGTCCTGGCCGGCCCGGTGCGAGGGGTCGTCGACCACGCCGACGCGCTCGGCCATCACCGCGAGCACGTCCTGCTCGTCCGTCCAGCGGTCGCCCAGCTCCAGGCCGAGCCAGTAGTGCCGGTCGCCGTTGGCGAGCTTGCGGTAGTGGCTCAGGTTGTTCTCGCGCGGGGTCGCGACCTGTCCCGCGATCCGCGTGCGGACCAGATGGTCGATGAGTTCGGCTCGGCTGGGCGTCTCTATCGGCTTCGGCATACGGGCCATTCTGCCGCCGCCGGGGCGGAGCCGCCGCGTCCATACCGATCTTCGGAACAGCCGGCCGCGCCCGCTCACGCCGTCAGCGCCCCGAACGCCCCGTGCGCGAGCCTGCGCAGCAGCGCCTCCGTCGCCTCCCGGCCGAGGGCCGCCAGGTGCGGGGTGGAGTTCAGCAGGCCGAAGACCGCGTGCACGGAGACCCGTACCTCGGCCTCGCCCACCTCGGGGTGGAGCCGGCGTACGACGTCCACCCACAGCTCCACGTACTGGCGCTGCAGCTGCCGTACGAGCTTGCGGTCGGCCTCCCGCAGCTTTTCGAGCTCGCGGTCGTGCAGGGTGATCAGCGCCCGGTCGTCGAGGGCGAAGTCGATGTGCCCGTCGATGAGGGAGGACAGCAGGGCCGCCGGGTCCCCGCCGGTCTCCTCGACGCGGCGGCGCCCGCCCGTCAGCAGCCGCTCGCTGATCCCGACGAGCAGCTCGGCGAGCATCGCGTCCTTGCCCGCGAAGTGCCGGTACAGGCCGGGGCCGCTGATGCCCACCGCGGCCCCTATCTCGTCCACGCCGACACCGTGGAATCCGCGCGCGGCGAAGAGGCGGGCGGCCTCACTGAGGATCTGCTCGCGTCGGGTCGGTGCGGCCGCTCTGGTGCTCATGGGAATCCATTCTAGACAGGGCGGTTAGCGGTCGTTAACCTAAGGCGCATACACGTTAACGACCATTAACAGTGTGCACAGTGTGGACCGAGCAAGGGAGCTCGACCGATGCAGCAGGCACCAGTGCTGACGACCGCCGCGGACCCGGCGTCCGAGGCCTGGCGGACCAACGAGGCCGCCCACCGCGAGCTCGCCGAGGGCCTGCGCGCCCGGCTGGAAGCGGCCCGCCTCGGTGGCGGCGAGAAGGCCCGCGCCCGCCACACCGCCCGCGGGAAGCTCCTCCCGCGCGACCGCGTGGACGCCCTCCTCGACCCCGGATCCCCCTTCCTGGAGCTGGCCCCGCTGGCCGCCGAGGGCATGTACGGGGGCGCCGCCCCCGCCGCCGGGGTCATCGCGGGCATCGGCCGGGTCAGCGGCCGCGAGTGCGTCATCGTCGCGAACGACGCCACCGTCAAGGGCGGCACGTACTACCCGATGACCGTCAAGAAGCACCTCCGCGCCCAGGAGGTGGCCCTGGAGAACCGTCTCCCCTGCCTCTACCTGGTCGACTCGGGCGGTGCCTTCCTGCCCATGCAGGACGAGGTCTTCCCCGACCGGGAGCACTTCGGCCGCATCTTCTACAACCAGGCCCGCATGTCGGGTGCCGGGATCCCGCAGATCGCGGCCGTCCTCGGCTCCTGCACGGCGGGCGGGGCGTACGTGCCGGCGATGAGCGACGAGGCCGTCATCGTCCGCAACCAGGGCACGATCTTCCTCGGCGGCCCGCCGCTGGTGAAGGCCGCCACCGGCGAGGTGGTCACGGCCGAGGAGCTCGGCGGCGGCGAGGTCCACTCCCGGATCTCGGGCGTGACGGACCACCTCGCGGAGGACGACGCGCACGCGCTGCGGATCGTGCGCAACATCGTGGCGACCCTGCCCGAGCGCGGGGCCCTGCCCTGGTCGGTCGAGGCGCCGGAAGAGCCGAAGGTGGACCCGTACGGGCTGTACGGCGCGGTCCCCGTCGACTCGCGCACCCCCTACGACGCCCGCGAGATCATCGCGCGGATCGTGGACGGGTCCCGCTTCCAGGAGTTCAAGTCCGAGTTCGGCCAGACGCTGGTCACCGGCTTCGCGCGGATCCACGGCCACCCGGTCGGCATCATCGCGAACAACGGCATCCTCTTCGCCGAGTCCGCACAGAAGGGCGCCCACTTCATCGAGCTGTGCGACCAGCGCGGCATCCCGCTCCTCTTCCTCCAGAACATCTCGGGCTTCATGGTCGGCCGCGACTACGAGGCGGGCGGCATCGCCAAGCACGGCGCCAAGATGGTCACGGCCGTGGCCTGCGCCCGGGTGCCGAAGCTGACCGTGGTGGTCGGCGGCTCGTACGGCGCGGGCAACTACTCGATGTGCGGCCGGGCGTACTCGCCGCGGTTCCTGTGGATGTGGCCCAACGCCAAGATCTCCGTCATGGGCGGGGAGCAGGCGGCCTCCGTCCTCGCCACGGTCAAGCGCGACCAGATCGAGGGCGCCGGCCAGGAGTGGCCCGCCGAGGACGAGGAGGCCTTCAAGGCCCCGGTCCGCGCCCAGTACGAGGAGCAGGGCAACGCCTACTACGCCACGGCGCGGCTGTGGGACGACGGGGTCATCGACCCGATGGAGACCCGGCAGGTGCTGGGACTGGCCCTGACCGCGTGCGCGAACGCCCCACTGGGCGACGCGGGCTTCGGCATCTTCCGTATGTGACGCGAGCGTGAGGACCTCACTGATGTTCAGCACTGTTCTGGTCGCCAACCGCGGCGAGATCGCGGTCCGGGTCATCCGCACCCTGCGGGAGCTCGGCATCCGCTCCGTGGCCGTGTTCAGCGACGCCGACGCCGACGCCCGCCACGTACGGGAGGCCGACACGGCCGTCCGCATCGGCCCGGCCGCCGCCGCCGAGAGCTACTTGTCGGTGGAGCGGCTCCTGGACGCCGCGAAGCGGACGGGCGCCGAGGCCGTCCACCCGGGCTACGGCTTCCTCGCCGAGAACGCGGCCTTCGCGGCCGCCTGCACCGACGCCGGGCTGGCCTTCATCGGGCCGCCCGCCTCCGCCATCTCGCTCATGGGCGACAAGATCCGCGCCAAGGAGACGGTGAAGGCGGCGGGCGTTCCCGTGGTCCCCGGCTCCTCGGGCAGCGGCCTGTCCGACGCCGAACTGGTCGCGGCCGCCTCGGAGATCGGCATGCCGGTGCTCCTGAAGCCCTCGGCGGGCGGCGGCGGCAAGGGCATGCGCCTCGTGCGCGACGAGGCGGTGCTGGCCGAGGAGATCGCGGCGGCCCGCCGCGAGGCCCGCTCCTCCTTCGGCGACGACACGCTGCTCGTGGAGCGGTGGATCGACCGGCCCCGGCACATCGAGATCCAGGTGCTGGCCGACGCCCACGGGAACGTGGTCCACCTGGGCGAGCGCGAGTGCTCGCTCCAGCGCCGGCACCAGAAGGTCATCGAGGAGGCCCCCTCGGTGCTCCTCGACGAGAAAACCCGCGCGGCGATGGGCGCGGCGGCGGTCGACGCGGCCCGCTCCTGCGGGTACGTCGGCGCGGGCACGGTGGAGTTCATCGTCCCGGGCGGGGACCCGTCCTCCTACTTCTTCATGGAGATGAACACCCGCCTCCAGGTCGAGCACCCGGTGACCGAGCTGATCACCGGCCTGGACCTGGTGGAGCAGCAGCTGCGGGTCGCCTCCGGCGAGGCCCTGCCCGTCACCCAGGACGAGATCCGGCTGACCGGGCACGCGATCGAGGCCCGCGTCTGCGCGGAGGACCCGGCGCGGGGGTTCCTGCCGTCCGGCGGTACGGTCCTGGCCCTGTCGGAGCCGAACGGCGGGCCGGTGCGCACCGACTCCGGCCTGACGGCGGGCGTGCCGGTGGGGTCGACGTACGACCCGATGCTGTCGAAGGTCATCGTCCACGGGCCGGACCGCGCCACCGCGCTGCGCCTGCTGCGCGGCGCCCTGGCCGACACCGTGATCCTGGGCGTCCAGACCAACGCCGGGTTCCTGCGGAGGCTGCTGGCCCACCCCGACGTGGTGTCCGGCGACCTGGACACCGGCCTGGTCGAGCGCGACCTCCCGACCCTGCTGCCGGAGGGCGTCCCGGCCGAGGTGTACGCGGCGGCTGCGCTGCTCAAGGCTTCTTTCCCCCGAAACCGGGCTCTGCCCGGACCCGCGCCTCAAACGCCGGCGGGGCCGGGTGGGTACGCCCCGGCGGGGACGGGTGGTTGGGTCGACCCGTTCGACGCCGCCGACGGGTGGCGCCTCGGCGGGACGCCCGCCTGGACCGTGCACCACTTCCGGCTCCCCGGCCAGGACCCGGTGGAAGTCCGTACCCGCCCTCTGGACGCGAGCACCGAGCTGCTCATCTCAGACGGCACGAGCCCGGATCCAGCCTCGGCGGCGTTTGAGGCGCGGGGTCCGGGGCGGAGCCCCGGCGCACCGGCCCGCAGCCGGATCGTCAGCCTCACCCCGGACCACCTCACCATCGAACTCGACGGAGTCACGCACCGGTTCAGCCACGCCACCTCCCCGGAGGGGACCTGGCTCGGCCGCGACGCCGACTCCTGGCACGTCCAGGCGTACGACCCGGTCGAGGCGAACCTGAGCGGCGGGACCCGGACCGGCGCGGACACCCTCGCCGCCCCCATGCCCGGCACCGTCACGGTCGTCAAGGTGGCCGTCGGGGACAAGGTGACGGCCGGTCAGAGCCTGCTCGTCGTCGAGGCGATGAAGATGGAGCACGTCATCTCCGCCCCGCACGCCGGCACCGTCACGGAGCTGGACGTCTCGCCCGGCACCACCGTCGCCATGGACCAGGTCCTGGCCGTCGTCACCCCGGACGAGGAGGAGGGCGCATGAACCGGCTGCCCATGAACGTGCCGGCCCCCGGCCTGCCGGCCCGGGTCCGGATCCACGAGGTCGGGGCCCGGGACGGGCTCCAGAACGAGAAGACGGCCGTCCCCACGGAGGTGAAGGCGGAGTTCGTCCACCGCCTGGCCGCCGCCGGGCTGACCACCATCGAGGCGACCAGCTTCGTGCACCCCAAGTGGGTCCCCCAGCTGGCCGACGCCGAGCAGCTGTTCCCGCTGCTCGGCGACGTGGAGGCCGCCCTGCCCGTCCTCGTGCCCAACGAGCGGGGCCTGGACCGTGCGCTCGCGCTCGGGGCCACCCGTATCGCGGTCTTCGGTTCGGCGACCGAGACCTTCGCCTCCCGGAACCTGAACCGGACCGTGGCCGAGTCCCTCGCGATGTTCGAGCCCGTCGTGGCCCGCGCGAAGGAGGGCGGGGCGCATGTCCGCGGCTATCTCTCCATGTGCTTCGGCGACCCCTGGGAGGGCCCCGTCCCGGTCCACCAGGTGGTCTCCGTCGCGAAGGCCCTGCTCGACCTCGGCTGTGACGAGCTGAGCCTCGGCGACACCATCGGCGTCGCCACCCCCGGCCACGTCCAGCAGCTGCTGAGCGCCCTCAACGAGGCGGGCGTCGCCACCGACCGCATCGGCGTGCACTTCCACGACACCTACGGCCAGGCCCTCTCCAACACCCTCGCCGCGCTCCAGCACGGCGTGACCACCGTCGACGCCTCCGCGGGCGGCCTCGGCGGGTGCCCGTACGCGAAGAGCGCCACCGGCAACCTCGCGACCGAGGACCTGGTGTGGATGCTCGACGGCCTCGGCATCGAGACCGGGGTCGACCTGGCCGCCCTCACCGCCACGAGCGTGTGGATGGCCGAACGGCTGGGCCGTCCCAGCCCCTCCCGTACCGTCCGCGCCCTCTCCCACAAGGAGTAACGAGAACATGTCCCTCGACCACCGGCTCACCCCCGAGCACGAGGAACTCCGCCGCACCGTCGAGGCGTTCGCGCACGACGTGGTCGCGCCGAAGATCGGCGACCTGTACGAGCGGCACGAGTTCCCGTACGAGATCGTCGCCGAGATGGGCCGCATGGGCCTGTTCGGCCTGCCCTTCCCCGAGGAGTACGGCGGCATGGGCGGCGACTACCTCGCCCTCGGCATCGCCCTCGAGGAGCTGGCCCGGGTCGACTCCTCGGTCGCCATCACCCTGGAGGCCGGGGTCTCCCTCGGCGCCATGCCGATCTACCTCTTCGGCTCCGAGGAGCAGAAGCAGACCTGGCTGCCGAAGATGTGCTCCGGCGAGATCCTCGGCGCCTTCGGCCTGACGGAGCCCGGCGCGGGCTCCGACGCGGGCGGCACCCGCACCACCGCCGTGCGCGACGGCGACGAGTGGGTCATCAACGGCTCGAAGTGCTTCATCACCAACTCCGGCACGGACATCACCGGCCTGGTCACCGTCACCGCCGTGACGGGCCGCAAGGCGGACGGCCGCCCGGAGATCTCCTCGATCATCGTCCCGTCCGGCACCCCGGGCTTCACGGTGGCCGCCCCCTACTCGAAGGTCGGCTGGAACTCCTCGGACACCCGCGAGCTGTCCTTCGACGACGTACGGGTCCCGCTCGCCAACCTGGTCGGCGCGGAGGGCCGCGGCTACGCCCAGTTCCTGCGGATCCTCGACGAGGGCCGGATCGCCATCTCGGCGCTGGCCACGGGCCTGGCGCAGGGCTGCGTGGACGAGTCGGTGAAGTACGCGAAGGAGCGTCACGCCTTCGGCAAGGCCATCGGCGACAACCAGGCCATCCAGTTCAAGCTGGCCGACATGGAGATGCGCGCCCACATGGCCCGCATCGGCTGGCGCGACGCGGCCTCCCGGCTGGTGGCCGGGGAGCCGTTCAAGAAGGAGGCGGCGATCGCGAAGCTGTACTCCTCGACGGTCGCCGTCGACAACGCCCGCGAGGCGACCCAGATCCACGGCGGCTACGGATTCATGAACGAGTACCCGGTGGCCCGCATGTGGCGGGACTCGAAGATCCTCGAGATCGGCGAGGGCACGAGCGAGGTCCAGCGCATGCTGATCGCCCGTGAGCTGGGCTTCACCGGCTGACCCCGCCCCAGGTTCGAAGCGGCCCGCGCCCCCACGCGGGCCGCTTTTTGGCGTATTGGGTGACTAGTCACGGTATTCCGGGATAACAGAGTGTTGCCGTGTATGTGCAATTTGCCGGTGTTAGCTTCCTCGCTGCGCGCTGCCCCTGGTCCCGGCCTCAGTCCGGGGACCGGGGTGCCGGTGGGCGCGCTCCGGCCTCAAGCACATGAGGAGAACCCCAGGTGATCAGTTCCGTGCAGCCGCCCCCGCTCCGGAGGAGCCGACGGCTCAGGGCAGCTCTCGTCACAGCTACGCTCGCCGCTTCGCTCACGGCGCCGGCGGCGCTGAACGCCCAGGCGATGGCGGCGGTCCAGCTGTGCACGACGGCGACGGCCCTCGACAACAGCCGCTTCGAGATCGACCTCAACGCGAACCTGGTCGTCAACGGTGGTGTCTCCTGCATCGACTGGCTCACCGGCGGCAGCAACAGCTCGTTCCGCAGCGGGGTCCTGGTGAAGGCCGACCGGCCCAGCGGAAGCAGCGACGACGCCTTCGGCCAGGGCTCGAAGGAGGACGACCCGAACCCGACCATCGTGTTCGGCTCGATCCCGCCGAACAAGAGCGACCTGAAGAACTTCGGCGTGTTCACGGAGCAGAACACGACGCCGAAGTTCCTGGAGCTGTTCTGGCAGCGGGTCAACAACCCGCAGGGCACAACGAACATGGACTTCGAGCTGAACCAGAAGTTCTGCGACCTGACGAAGGTTCCCACGAACTGCGCGAACAACGGGTCCAACGTGCCGCCCGAGACCCCGGTCCGCACCATCGGCGACAAGCTGATCACCTACGACCTCTCCAACGGCGGCACCGTCCCGACCATCTCCATCCGCACCTGGAGCGGCTCGGCCTGGGGTTCGCCGACGGTCATCAGCGGTACGTCGAACCCGCTGGCGGTGGGCTCGGTCAACACCACCTCGATCCCCGCCAACCAGACCGGCGGACTCAGCCCGACCGCCCTCGCCCCGTTCACGTTCGGCGAGGCGGCGATCTCGTACAGCGCGCTCTTCCCGTCGGGCAGCTCCTGCACGACCTTCGGCTCCGCCTACGTGAAGAGCCGCTCCTCGGACTCGTTCAACTCCGAGCTGAAGGACTTCATTTCGCCCGAGCCGGTGCAGATCACCAACTGCACCTCGTTGATCACCTCCGCCACGCCCGAGGCGACGGTCGGTGACACCATCAACGACACCGCGACGCTGGGCGGCGCCTCCGCCAACGCGGGCGGCAGCATCACGTTCAACCTCTACAGCAACTCGACCTGCACGGCTCTGGTCCAGAGCTTCGGCCCGATCGCGGTCAACGGCCCCGGCCAGTACACCACCAACCCGGGGTTCACCACGACGGCCGCCGGCACCTACTACTGGACCGCCTCGTACACCGGCGACGCGAACAACCAGCCCGCCGCCACCTCCTGCCGGGACGCCGACGAGACGACCGTGGTCCGACGGACCGCCCCGTCGATCAACACCCAGCTCCTCGACGCCCAGGGAAACCCGATCACCACGGCCACCATCGGTGACTTCGTGCACGACTCGGCCAGCCTCAGCGGCGCAACCGGCAACGCGGGCGGAACGGTCACGTACGCCTACTACACGGACGCGGCCTGCACGCTGAACAGGGTCCAGGCCGGCAACCCCGTGACGGTCACCAACGGGGTCGTCCCGAACTCGGCCGCGGTGCAGTTCAACCAGATCGGCACGTTCTACTGGCAGGCCAGCTACAGCGGTGACGCCAACAACATGCCGGCGGTGAGCGCCTGCACCGACGAGCCCCTGACCGTGGGCAAGGCCCCGGCGAACATCCTCACCCGCCAGCGGTTCCTCCCGCAGGACACGGCCACGGTCTCGGCCAACTTCGGCGGTCAGCCCACGGGAACGGTCACCTTCGACCTGTACGGCCCGAACAACAACAACTGCAGCACCAACAAGGTGGGCACCTGGACCGGCACGCTGTCGAACGGCACGGCCCAGACCAACAACACCAACTTCTACATCAACGCCGCCAACCAGGGTGAGTACAAGTGGCTGGCGACCTACTCGGGTGACGCCACCCACAACAGCGCGACCAGCACCTGCGGCACCGAGAACTCCAACATCACCATCAACAACGGCCTCTGATCCGGCCGCCCCGGCCATCCCGGCCGAGGCCGGATCCGCTCCGGCCATGACTGACAGAGAGGGCCTTCCGTCACCGACGGAAGGCCCTCTCCGCGTGCGGAGCCGGACACACCGCAAGGAACGTTAGGTCCCCCTTACCAATTTTAGCCAAGGTTAGGCTAACCTTCCCTCCGAACGGCCCAGTGGCCACCGGCACGCACGAAATCGGACACCGACATGCCCAAGTCCCGCATCTCCCCCTTCACCCGCCGCGGAGTCATCGCGGCCGGCGGCGCCCTCGGCCTGGTCGCGGCACTCGCCGCATGCGGCGGCACCGACGAGGCGAAGGACGGTGCGGGCGACAAGGGCTCGGCGGCCTCGGGCGCCTGGTCCTTCACGGACGACCTCGGCAAGCCGGTCAGCACCAAGGCGAAGCCGAAGAACATCGTCGCCTTCACCGGCACCGCCGCCGCGCTGTACGACTACGGCATCCCGGTCAAGGGCGTGTTCGGCCCGACCAGGACCGCGGACGGCAAGCCCGACGTCCAGGCCGGCTCGATGGACATCTCGAAGGTGGAGATCCTCGGCAACGTCTACGACGAGTTCAACGTCGAGAAGTACGCGGCCCTCCAGCCCGACCTGCTGGTCACCAACACCTGGGACGGCACCTACTGGTACGTGCCGGAGGCCTCCAAGGACAAGATCCTGAAGCTGGCCCCCGCCGCCGCGATCAAGGTCGGCGGCGACGTCACCCTCGACAAGGCCCTGGAGCGCACCGCGGACCTCGCCAAGTCCCTCGGCGCCGACATGAACGCCAAGAACACCGTCGACGCCAAGGCCCGCTTCGAGGCCGCCGCCGCGAAGCTGCGCGAGGCCACCAAGGCCAACCCGGGCATCAAGGTGCTCGTCGGCTCCGGCTCCGCCGACCTGTTCTACGCCTCCACCCCGGACACCTCGGCCGACCTGAAGTACTTCAAGTCCCTCGGCGTCGAGTTCGTCACCCCGGACAAGCTGGACGAGGGCGGCTTCTTCGAGAGCCTCAGCTGGGAGAACGCCGGCAAGTACAAGGCCGACGTGGTCCTGCTCGACAACCGCACCGGCACCCTGCAGCCGGAGGAGCTGAAGGCGAAGGCCACGTGGGCCGAGCTGCCCGCCGTCAAGGCCGGCCAGATCACCCCGCGCGTGACCGAGCCGATCTACTCGTACGCCAAGTGCGCACAGATCCTCGAGGACCTCGCGAAGTCCATCCAGAACGCCAAGAAGGTCAGCTGACCCGGCCGACTCGGCTGAACCGGCCGAACACCGCTGAACCAGGACCACACCCAGGGGGGACCACCGCATGACCGCCACCGCGCCCGACACGGCCGACGCCGCAGCGGAGACCGCGCACTTCCGGTTCTTCGAGCTCGAAGTGCTGCGCACCCGCCGCCTCGGCCGTTCGTTCCTGCGCGTCACGTTCGGCGGCGCATCCCTCGCGGACTTCCGCTCGGGCGGCTTCGACCAGAGCCTCTCGCTCTTCCTGCCGCCCGACGGGCGGGAGCACACCGTGCTCCCGTCGACGGACGAGGACACCTGGTTCGGAGCCTGGCGCGGGATGCCGGACGAGGACCGTCCGGTGATGCGGTCCTACACGGTGCGCGACCAGCGCCGTACGCCCGAGGGCGTGGACGAGGTCGACATCGACTTCGTCCTGCACGGCGATGCGTCCCCCGCCTCCCGCTGGGCCGGGCGGGCGGTGACCGGCCGCCGGATCCTGGCGATCGGCCCGGCCGTCGCGGAGAACAAGTCCGTACGGTTCCAGCCGCCGCCGGCCGCCGACGCGGTCTGGATGTACGCGGACGAGACCGCCCTGCCGGCCGCGGCCGCGATCCTGGAACGGCTGACGGAAGGGATTCCGGTGCGGGCCTGGTTCGAGGTCCCGCACGAGGACGACCGGCTGCCGCTGCAGACGGCCGCGGACGCCGACATCACCTGGATCGTGCGCCGGAGCGACGGCCGCGACCGCACCGACCGGGTACTGGGCGCGCTCCGCTCCGCGGACGTGCCGGCCGCCGCAGCCCCGTACGTCTGGCTGGCGGGCGAGGCGGGCACCGTTCGCGCGACCCGGCGCCACTTCGTGCAGGAACGGTCCGTCGACCGCCGCTCGGTGCGCTTCACCGGCTACTGGCGGCTCGGCGCGAGTGAGGAACAGCTCCTGGCCGAGGCCTACGCGGGCCAGGCCCCCAGCGAGGAGCCGACCTCCGAGCTGTAGCAATTCGCGCACGTCACAGGGCATTCGAGAGATGGGCCCCGGCTTTCCGCCGGGGCCCATCTCTCTTTGTCATTGAACTTAGGTTAGGCTAACCTAAGTTCATCACCCCCACTCCCCACTCTCCCTGCCCGGAGGAAAGTTGATGCGCTCGCATCTGCTGAATGAGACGACCGCGGACCTCTACCGGCGTTCCGTCACCCAGGGAGTCGAACGCGTCGCCGCCAAACTCGCGGGCACGCAGCGGCCTCACACCGGCATATCGGTCGACGAACTCGCCCCCGTCATCAACGGGATCGACCTCGACAAGCCGCTCGACGACCCGGCCGCCGCCCTCGACGAGCTCGAGGAGGTGTACCTGCGGGACGCGGTGTACTTCCACCACCCGCGCTACCTCGGCCACCTCAACTGCCCGGTCGTCATCCCGGCGGTGCTCGGCGAGGCCGTCCTGTCGGCCGTCAACTCCTCCCTCGACACCTGGGACCAGTCCATCGGCGGCACGCTCATCGAGCGCCGCCTGATCGACTGGACCGCCCAGCGGATCGGCCTCGGCCCGGCCGCGGACGGCGTCTTCACCTCCGGCGGCAGCCAGTCCAACTTCCACGCGCTGCTCCTCGCCCGTGACGAGGCCTGCCGCATCGTCATGCAGCGGGCGATGGCGGAGGGACACGAGCTCACCAAGGCCGAACTGCTCCCGAAGCTGCGCATCTTCACCTCCGAGGCCAGCCACTTCAGCGTGAAGAAGTCGGCCGCCATGCTCGGGCTCGGCTACGAGGCCGTCATCGCCGTCCCGGTCGACCGGGCCCGCCGCATGGACACCTCGCTCCTCGCCCTGGAGCTGGAGTCCTGCGCCGCCGAGGGCCTCTTCCCCATGGCCGTCGTCGCCACCGCCGGCACCACCGACTTCGGGTCCATCGACCCGCTCCCCGAGATCGCCCAGCTGGCCGCCGAGCACTCCGCGTGGATGCACGTGGACGCCGCGTACGGCTGCGGACTGCTGGTCTCCCCCACCCGCCGGCACCTCCTCGACGGCATCGAGCACGCCGACTCGGTCACGGTCGACTACCACAAGTCCTTCTTCCAGCCGGTCAGCTCCAGCGCCATGCTGGTGCGCGACCGCGACACGCTGAAGCACGCCACGTACCACGCGGACTACCTCAACACCCGCCGGATGGCCGAGGAGCGCATCCCCAACCAGGTCGACAAGTCCATCCAGACCACGCGCCGCTTCGACGCGCTCAAGCTCTGGATGACCCTGCGCGTCATGGGCGCCGACGGAGTCGGCTCGCTCTTCGACGAGGTCGTCGACCTGGCCGCGGCGGGCTACGAGGTCATCGCCGCAGACCCGCGCTTCGAGGTCGTCGTCCGCCCGCAGATCTCCACCCTGGTCTTCCGCTACGTCCCCGAGGGCGGTGCGGACATCCGCGCCGACCTGGTCGACGAGGCCAACCTCCACGCCCGCAAGGCCCTGTTCGCCTCAGGTGAGGCCGTCGTGGCCGGCACCAAGGTGGACGGGGACCAGTACCTGAAGTTCACCCTGCTCAACCCGCAGACCACGACGGCCGACATCGAGGCCGTCCTCGACCTCCTCGCCGCCCACGCCGCGCAGTTCCTGGGAGAATCCCTTGCCGTCCACCGTTAAGCCCCACGACTTCATCGGAATCGGCCTCGGTCCCTTCAATCTGGGACTCGCCTGCCTGACCGCCCCGATCGACGAGCTCGACGGCCTCTTCATCGAGTCCAAGCCGCACTTCGAGTGGCACGCCGGAATGTTCCTGGACGGCGCGCACCTGCAGACGCCGTTCATGTCGGACCTGGTCACCCTCGCCGACCCGACCTCGCCCTTCTCCTTCCTGAACTACCTGAAGGACAAGGACCGGCTGTACTCCTTCTACATCCGGGAGAACTTCTACCCGCTGCGGGCCGAGTACAACGACTACTGCCGCTGGGCCGCCGACCGCCTCGACAACGTCCTGTACTCCACGTCCGTCACCGAGGTCACCTACGACGAGCGGGCCGGCCTCTACGAGGTCCGCACCGACCAGGGCGGGACCCACCGGGCCCGCCGCCTGGTCCTCGGCACCGGCACCCCGCCGCACCTGCCCGAGGCCTGCGCGAACCTCGGCGGGGACTTCCTCCACAACTCCTCCTACATGCAGAACAAGGCGGAGCTCCAGCGCAAGAAGTCCATCACCCTGATCGGCTCGGGCCAGAGCGCCGCCGAGATCTACCACGACCTCCTCGCGGAGATCGACACGTACGGCTACCAGCTCAACTGGGTGACCCGCTCGCCCCGCTTCTTCCCCCTCGAGTACACGAAGCTGACGCTGGAGATGACCTCCCCGGAGTACGTGGACTACTTCCACGCCCTCCCGGAGGAGACCCGCTACCGCCTGGAGACCCAGCAGAAGAACCTCTTCAAGGGCATCGACGGCGAGCTCATCAACGCCATCTTCGACCTGCTCTACCAGAAGAGGATCAGCATGCCGGGGGCCGTCCCGACCACGCTGCTCACCAACACCTCCCTCCGTTCCACGGCATACGACACCACCACGGGTACCTACACCCTGGGTCTGCGCCAGGAGGAGCAGGAGCGGGACTTCACCCTCGGCACCGAGGGACTGGTCCTGGCCACGGGCTACAGGTACCGCATCCCGGACTTCCTCGCCCCCGTCCACGACCGCCTGGTCTTCGACGGCCACGGCCGCCTGGACGCCGCCCGCAACTACAGCGTGGACACCACCGGGCGCGGGATCTACCTCCAGAACGGCACCACGCACAACCACTCCCTGACCTCGCCCGACCTGGGCATGGCCGCGTACCGCAACGCGTACATCGTCGGCGAGCTCCTCGGCCGCGAGCACTACAAGGTCGAGAAGTCCATCGCGTTCCAGCAGTTCGCAGCCCCGGAAGGCACGGCAGCATGAGCACCACCACGAACACCCTCTTCACCCGTGAGGACGCCGCCCTCGGCACGTTCTCGATCCGCCCGCTGGACCCCTTCTCGGACGCGGAGCTGCTGCACGGCTGGGTCACCCACCCCAAGGCCTCGTTCTGGATGATGCAGGACGCCTCGCTGCCGGACGTGGAGCGCGAGTACATGCGCATTTCCGCCGCCGAGCACCACCAGGCCTTCATCGGCCTCCACGAGGGCCGGCCCGCCTTCCTGATGGAGAGCTACGACCCCGCTCACCTCGAACTGGTGGGCCTGTACGACCCCCGGCCGGGCGACGTCGGCATGCACTTCCTCGTAGCCCCGACCGACACCCCCATCGCCGGCTTCACCCGCGCGGTGATCACGACGGTCATGTCGTACCTGTTCTCCGACCCCTCCACCCACCGGGTCGTGGTCGAGCCGGACGTCCGCAACACGGCGGTGCACGCCCTCAACGAGGCGGTGGGCTTCGTCCCCGACGGCCCGGTCCGCAAGCCGGAGAAGGAAGCCCTCCTCAGCTTCTGCACCCGCGCGCAGTTCGAGGCGGCCACGATATGAGCCTCGCCGACGCCGTCTCCCACCTCTCCCCGGAGCTGTGGGCCCGGGCGAACCGCGCCCTGGTCCGCAAGGCCCTCGCGGAGTTCTCCCACGAACGCCTGCTGACCCCCACCCCGCTCGGGGACTCCTGGTACTCGGTCCGCAGCGACGACTCCGCGGTGGAGTACCGCTTCCGGGCCACCCTCCACGCGCTGGACCACTGGGCGGTGGACGAGACCTCGATCACCCGCCACGGCGAGGGCACGGCACTCGAGCTCGACGCCCTCGACTTCCTCATCGAGTTCCGGCAGGCCCTGGGCCTGAGCCCCGAAGTCCTGCCGGTCTACCTGGAGGAGATCTCCTCCACCCTGGCGGGCACCGGCTTCAAGTACACGAAGCCCCAGCTCTCCTCCTCGGTCCTCGCCAAGTCCTCCTTCCAGGACATCGAGACGGGCATGACCGAGGGCCACCCCTGCTTCGTCGCCAACAACGGCCGCCTCGGCTTCGGCGTGCACGAGTACCTCGCGTACGCCCCGGAGACGGCGAGCCCGGTCCACCTGGTGTGGGTGGCGGCCCGCAAGGACGTGTCCACCTTCACGGCGGGCGAGGGCCTGGACCACGACTCGTTCATGCGCGAGGAGCTCGGCGAGGCGGCGATCGCCGGCTTCGCGGCCAAACTGACCGCCCTCGGCCTGGACCTCGCGGACTACCACCTCTTCCCCGTCCACCCCTGGCAGTGGTGGAACAAGACGACGGTCACCTTCGCGGCCGAGATCGCCAACCGCCGCCTGGTCCTGCTGGGCGAGGGCGCCGACGCCTACCTGCCGCAGCAGTCGATCCGTACGTTCTTCAACACCACGACCCCCGCCAAGCACTACGTCAAGACGGCCGTCTCGGTCCTCAACATGGGCTTCATGCGCGGCCTCTCCGCCGCGTACATGGAGGCCACCCCGGCCATCAACGACTGGCTGCACCGCCTGATCGAGGTGGATCCGGTCCTCCGGTCCGTCGACTTCTCGATCATCCGGGAGCGGGCGGCGATCGGCTACCACCACCGCCAGTACGAGCGCGCGACGGACCGCTACTCGCCGTACCGCAAGATGCTGGCCGCACTGTGGCGCGAGTCCCCGGTGAACGGGCTCCAGGACGGGGAGCGCCTCGCCACGATGGCCTCCCTCCTCCACGTGGACGCGGAGGGCAGGTCATTCGTCGGCGCGCTGATCGAGGAATCGGGCCTCACCCCCGCCGAGTGGCTGAAGCCGTACCTCCGCGCGTACCTCCTCCCCCTCCTGCACTGCTTCTACCGGTACGACCTCGCGTACATGCCGCACGGCGAGAACACCATCCTGGTCATCAGGGACGGCGTCGTGCAGCGGGCGGTCTTCAAGGACATCGCCGAGGAGATCGTGGTCATGGACCCGGACGCGGTCCTCCCGCCCGCGGTCGAGCGCATCAAGGCCGACATCCCGGAAGACATGAAGCTGCTCTCCCTCTTCACGGACGTCTTCGACTGCTTCTTCCGCTTCCTCGGCTCGATCCTCGCCTCGGAGGGCATCTGCACGGAGGACACCTTCTGGAAGGCCGTGGCCGACTGCGCCCACGACTACCAGGACTCGGTCCCGGCGCTGGCGGACCGCTTCGCCCGCTACGACCTCTTCGCTCCCGAGTTCCAGCTGTCCTGCCTGAACCGCCTCCAACTGCGCAACAACAAGCAGATGGTCGACCTGGCCGACCCGTCCGCAGCGCTCCAGCTGATCGGCACCCTCAAGAACCCCGTCGCGCCCTTCGCCCGGCGGTGACGGGGGGGGGAGCGGGCGGGAGGCCGATACGGTTCCTCGGCCTCCCGCCCGTCTCCCGCGACCGGGCCCGACTCGTCGTCCCCGCCCACGAGTCCGGCCCGGTCATCCCCCGCAGCCCCTGACTTCGCGGCGAAGCCCGCGTCGGGGCAGGTGGGTTCGGTGGCCGCGTTGCGGGCGCCGTGTAGCCTGCCCGCCTGCCGCGCACTCGTCCCAGGGGGGATCACCTTGTCCGCTCGTACCGCCGCCGTGCCCATCGGCGCCTGCCTCGCCGCTCTCGTCCTCGCGGCATGCGGGCCCGGCCAGTCGGCCACGGACGGCAAGGGCCGTGCGGCCTCCGCCGGCGACTCCTATGCCGACAAGACGCCCGAGGAGATCCGGCAGCTCGCCTACGACACCACGCGCACCGCGGATTTCAAGAAGGTCCGGGCGCGGCTGGAGGGCGACGGGGTCACCAGATCGCTCGACTTCTCCTTCGCCCGTGTGGACTGCGCGGGCACCTTCAGCGGCGAAGGCCTCGGCAGAACGGAGATCCACGCCACGCCCGAGGTCGTCCACGCCAAGCTCGACGCCGAAGCGTGGCGGGCGAGCCTCACGGGGTCGAAGGCCCAGGAGGACGCGGCGGTCGAGCGGGCCGCCGGCCGCTGGATCAGACTGACCGCCGATCAGGCCGAAGCCAAGGGCATCGGCCAGGAATGCAGGTTCTCCGACCCCACGATGCTGCTGGAGGAACAGGACCCGCAGATCACCAGGGGAGCCTCCGCCACCGTCGACGGGCAACCCGCCGTCACGCTGACGCATCGGGCGGCGGGGGGCGGCACCGTGACCGACTACGTTGCCGCGCAGGGCCGCCCCTACCTGCTGAAGCGGACCCAGACCGGTCGGCTCCGGTCCGAGATCACCTACTACGACTTCGAGACGGTCACCCAGCTCCGGCCACCCGCCGACAGCGAGACCGTCACCGCCGAGGGGCTCTGAGGATGGAACGGGGAATCCGGTGGCTGCTGTCGGCCGTGCTCCTCGCCGGCGGGCTGACCGGCTGTTCGCTGCTGTCCCCCTTCACCACCTGTGAGGGGACCGACGCGCTCATGAAGGAGCTGGAGTCGCTCCCGCTGCTCGCCTCGCCCCCGCCCGGCGCGACGCCCCCCACGAAGAGCGACGCCGCCTTCTCCGAGTGCGCGGACGACAGCGGCGACGCCTATCTGACCGCCAGTCGCAGTTACGTCTACGCCGGAACCCGCCAAGAGGTGCTCGACCACTTCCGCAAGGCGGCGGAGGCCGACGGCTGGCGGTACGAACCCAATCCGGTACCCGGCATGCGGCAGGTCGATTCGTGCTTCACGAAGGGCGGGGACGGCGAAGCGAAGGAGCTCAGGGTCCACTTCGTCACGCCGGAACGGATCGCCGAGTTCTACGGGCCGGAGGCCGGTCCCGAGTTCGCCGGCGGTGCCGGCTTCGAGATCACCGTCGGCGCGGACGTCGAGGGGGCCAGGACCAGCTGCTGGGGCCCCTGATCCCCTGGCCCGTCACCTCACCCGCCCGTCACTTCCGCCCGCCCCTCACTGCCCCCACGGCACGTCCGGCGCCCGGTAGAAGGGGATGTCCTGGGCGTCCAGCCGAGGGCCCTGCGCCGCCAGGCGGTTCCGGTACGCCTCCCAGCCGAGCGCTCCCGCCGGGGACCAGCCCAGTTCCGCCAGGCTCAGCAGCCGCGGGAAGGCCATGAACTCCCAGTCGGCCCGGGTCGCGATGGTCTCCGTCCACAGCGGGGCCTCCACGCCCAGGACCGCGGATTCCGGGACGCCGGGCAGGTAGGTGCCCGGGTTCCAGGAGTACGACTTCTTCACCGGGACGAGCCCGGCCCAGGCCAGGCCCGGCTTCGTGGTGAGGTCGTACTTCATGTCCAGGTAGAGCCGGTCCGCCGGGGACAGGATCAGCGGATGGCCCGCCGCGGCCGCCGCCACCACCCGGTCCTTCTCCGCCGCCGGCGTGCGGTCGTGGCCCCAGTACTGGAGCACCGCGCCCGGTGCCGGGCGGGCCGCGGCCAGCTGGTGCCAGGCCACCACCGTCTTGCCGTGGCGGGCCACCACCGCCTGGGCCCGGTCCATGAAGGCCGCGTAGTCGGCCGCCGGGGTGGAGTGGGCCTCGTCGCCGCCGATGTGGAGGTAGCGGCCCGGGGTGAGCTCCGCGAGCTCGCCGAGGACCTGGTCGATGAACTCGTACGTCCGCTCCTTGCCGACGCAGAGCGAGCTGAAGCCGACCTTGACGCCGGTGTAGCGCTCGGGGGCCTTCCCGTCGCAGTTGAGCTCCGGGTAGGAGGCGAGCGCCGCGTTCACGTGGCCCGGCATGTCGATCTCCGGGACCAGGTCGACGTACCGCTCCGCCGCGTAGGCGACGAGCTCCCGGTACTCGTCCTTCGTCCAGTGGCCGCCGGGGCCGCCGCCGACCTCGCTGCCGCCGCCGTACTCGGCGAGCCGTGGCCAGGAGTCGACCGCCAGGCGCCAGCCCTGGTCGTCGGTCAGGTGCACGTGCAGGGTGTTGACCTTGTACAGGGCGAGCTGGTCCACGTACCTCTTGACCTGCTCCACCGTGAAGAAGTGGCGGGCGACGTCCACCATCGCCCCCCGGTACCCGAACCGCGGCGCGTCGGTGATCTCCCCGCCCGGCACCGTCCCCGGTCCGGCCACGGGCAGCAGCTGCCGCAGCGTCTGCCCCGCGTGGAAGAGCCCCTCCGGGGTGCGGGCGGTCAGGGTGACCCCGTCCGGGCGGGACTCCAGCCGGTAGCCCTCCTCCCCCACGCCCTCGGCCCGCGCGTCGATCCGCAGCCGGATCCCGCCGCCCCCGCCCCCGTCGACCACCGGCAGCGGCAGCCCGCTCGGGCGGCGCAGCTGTCCGGCCAGGAGCTCGGCGACCCGGCGGACCTCCTCGCCCGAGCCCCACGGCGTACGGACGACCGTGCCCGGGCCGACTTCGTACCCGGGGCCCGCGGCCCGGGCGGAGACGGGGGCGGGCAGGAGCGCCTCGAAGGGGGTGAGCGCGGCCCGGCGCCCGCCTCCCGGCCTGGCGTCGTCGCCGCGGGCGGCGGTGCAGGAGGAGGCGGCGCCCACAGCGAGGAGGGCACCGAGGAAAGCGGCGAGCGTGCGTCGCGGTCGCAGGACTCTCATGGCCCAGGTATAGGCCAACTGGCCCGTCCCGGTGGGTGGAAGAATGATCGGATGGCGGAAATCATCCAGAAGGACGGTACTTGGACCTTCGACGGGGACGCGGTGCGCATCGTGCCGGGCCGCGACAAGGGGGTCTCACTGCTGCGGCAGACCCTCGGCGAGGTGCTCGTGCCGCTCCGCGCGCTCGCGGGGATCTCGTACGAGCCCGGCCGCAAGGCGGGCCGGCTGCGGCTGCGGCTGCGTGACGGCGCGGATCCGCTGCTGCAGGTGACGGGCGGGCGGCTGCCGGAGGCCTCGGACCCGTACCGGCTGACCGTGGAGGCGGACCGCACGGGGGTCGCGGAGTACTTCGTGGACGAGGTGCGCCAGGCCCTGCTGCTGGACCAGGTGGACCCGGGCCCGGCGCTCGAGTACCTGCTGCCGGGGCCCTCCGTCCCGATCACGGTGGGCGCGGGCGACGGGACCGCGGCCTTCGACGGGGACCGGGTGGCGCTGGAGTGGAACTGGACGACGGAGGAGGCCAAGCGTTCCGGCGGACCGCGTGTTCTGCGCATCGCCGATCTGCGGTCGGTGGAGTGGTCCCCGTCGAAGGGGCTGGAGAACGGCTGGCTGCGCTTCACCCTGGCGGGCGCCGGGCAGGCCCTGGCGCCCAAGTACGACCCGCACACGGTGGAGCTCTTCGGCTTCAAGAAGGACCCGCTGATGGCCCTGGTCGCGGCGGCCGTGGCGGTACGGATGCCCCACCCGGCCGCGCCGCAGGACGCCCCGCCGGACGCCCTGCCGGCGGGGGTCACGGCGATCGCTGCGCCCGCAGCGCAGAAGTCCCTCGACCCCGCCGGGTCGGCGGCCCCCGCCGAGGACCACGACGCCCTGCTGCGGCGGCTGCGCGAGCTGGGCGACCTGCACCGGTCGGGGGTGCTGACCGCGGACGAGTTCGCCTCGGCCAAGCAGGCCGTTCTGCGGCGTTTCTAGCCGATTTACAACCGGAAGTACGCATTCCCTGGTCCAGACCAGCGAGATCCTGCCCGATTTCGGGCAGGATCTTTGCGTTCATCGCTTGGAGACGCCAGTATCTACGGGTGCTCGATCGCCGCCCGTCGCATGACGACCTCGTCGAACACCTGGTGCGCAGCACCTCGCTCCAGCGGGGCGAGGCAGCCCGGGTGGTCCTCGACGTGCTCGCCTACTTCGACGAGACGACCGAGGAGTTCGTCCGCCGCCGCCACCGGGAACTGCAGTCCGGCGGAGCGGTGAACGCGGAGATCTTCGAGCGGATCGCGGCCGAACTGCCGCACCGCGCCGTGGCGCCTCCGGAGCTCTCGCTCCGGCAGCTGCGCCGCATCGTCTACGGCTGAGCCGGCCGCCGCACCTGCGGCCGCGAGCGAGTACAGGAACCGAACTTCAGGAGGGGCTAAACCGTATGTGCGGAATCGTCGGTTACATCGGCAAGCGTGACGTGGCACCGCTGCTGCTCGAAGGACTGCAGCGCCTTGAATACCGCGGGTACGACTCCGCGGGCATCGTCGTGAACAGCCCGAAGGCCGCCGCCCTCAAGGTCGTCAAGGCCAAGGGCCGCGTCCGCGAGCTGGAGTCCCGCGTCCCCAAGCGCTTCGCCGGCACCACCGGCATCGCCCACACCCGCTGGGCCACGCACGGCGCCCCGAGCGACATCAACTCGCACCCCCACCTGGACGCCGAGAACAAGGTCGCCGTCGTCCACAACGGCATCGTCGACAACGCCTCCGAGCTGCGCGCGAAGCTCGAGGCCGAGGGCGTCGTCTTCGTCTCGGAGACCGACACCGAGGTCATCGTCCACCTGATCGCCCGCTCCACGGCCGACTCCCTGGAGGGGAAGGTCCGCGAGGCCGTCAAGGCGATCGAGGGCACCTACGGCATCGCCGTCATGCACGCCGACTTCGCCGACCGCATCGTCGTGGCCCGCAACGGCTCCCCCGTGGTCCTGGGCATCGGCGAGAAGGAGATGTTCGTCGCCTCGGACGTCGCCGCCCTGGTCGCCCACACCCGCCAGATCGTCACCCTCGACGACGGCGAGATGGCCACCCTGAAGGCCGACGACTTCCGCACCTACACCACCTCCGGCGCGACCACGACCTCCACCCCGGAGACCGTGGAGTGGGAGGCCGCCTCGTACGACATGGGCGGTCACGACACCTACATGCACAAGGAGATCTCCGAGCAGCCCGACGCGGTCGACCGCGTGCTGCGCGGCCGGATCGACGACCGCTTCAACACCGTCCACCTCGGCGGCCTGAACCTGGACCCGCGCGAGGCGCGCGGCATCCGCCGGGTCAAGATCCTGGGCTGCGGCACCTCGTACCACGCCGGCCTCATCGGCGCCGGCCTCATCGAGGGCATGGCCCGCATCCCCGCGGACGCCGAGCCGGCCTCCGAGTTCCGCTACCGCAACCCGGTCGTGGACCCCGACACCCTCTACATCGCCGTCTCCCAGTCCGGTGAGACGTACGACGTGCTCGCGGCGGTGCAGGAGCTCAAGCGCAAGGGCGCCCGCGTCCTGGGCGTCGTCAACGTGGTCGGCTCGGCCATCGCCCGCGAGGCCGACGGCGGCGTGTACGTGCACGCCGGCCCCGAGGTCTGCGTCGTGTCCACCAAGTGCTTCACCAACACGGTCGTGGCCTTCGCGCTGCTCGCCGTGCACCTGGGCCGCATCCGGGACCTGTCGGTCACCGACGGCAAGCGGATCATCGAGGGCCTGCGCAAGCTGCCCGCGCAGATCCAGGAGATCCTCGAGGGCGAAGAGGACATCAAGAAGCTGGCGGCCGAGTTCGCCGAGGCCAAGTCGATGATGTTCATCGGCCGGGTGCGCGGCTACCCGGTGGCCCTGGAGGCCTCCCTGAAGCTCAAGGAGATCTCCTACATCCACGCCGAGGCCTACCCCGCCTCCGAGCTCAAGCACGGCCCGCTGGCGCTCATCGAGCCGTCGCTGCCGACGGTCGCGATCGTCCCGGACGACGACCTGCTGGAGAAGAACCGCGCGGCGCTCGAGGAGATCAAGGCCCGCAGCGGCCGGATCCTCGCGGTCGCCCACCGCGAGCAGGAGAAGGCGGACCACACCATCGTGGTCCCGAAGAACGAGGACGAGCTGGACCCGATCCTGATGGGCATCCCGCTCCAGCTGCTGGCGTACCACACGGCCCTGGCCATGGGCCGGGACATCGACAAGCCGCGCAACCTGGCGAAGTCGGTCACCGTCGAGTAGTCGCAGCCGATCCGGCGAAGAACCCCCGTGCGCACCGCGCACGGGGGTTCTTCCCTGTGGTGCCCTGTACTCCGGTTCAGCTCGCGGCGACCGCGCCCCTGCCGGCCTTGCCGACGGCCATCGGCCAGTTCGCCAGCGCCGCCGTGGCCCCGTACCAGGCCAGCAGGCCGGAGACGGCCGCGACCCAGCCGCCGGCCTTGGCCAGGCCGCCGCTGTCCGCGAAGGCGGATATCGCCAGCAGGACGAGGGCCAGGGTCAGCAGGGCGTAGACGCCCTGGCTGAACAGACCGCTCGCGGCGGCGACCGTGAGGGTCAGCGCGAGCAGCGCGAAGAGGACAAGAAACGTTCCGGCGGCTTCACCGGAAGCCGCCGCACCCGCGCCCTTGGCCCAGGTGAACCAGAAGATGCCGAGGCCCGCGAAGGCGGTGCCGTTGGATCCGTTGCCGCCGCGGTACTCCAGGAGTCCGAGGAGGAACAGGGCGACGCCGCCGACGTACATCGCGAGCGACACGGAACTGGCAGCGGTCACGCCGTCGATGACGCCGGTGTGGCCGATACCGAATGCGAGAAGGGTGAGACCCAGGGCGATGTTCCCCAGGGTCGAAGTCGAGGCCGTGCTTCCCGCAGAGACACCATTGTCCACGGCGGGCTCCCTTCGATCTGCAGTTGTTTGCTGCGTCCCAGCAGCACTTATCTACCCTTTACACGGGCACACAACCGCACAAGCGCCTTAACAGATGGTCACGAGATGACAACGCCGAGCGACCGGACCGGTCCGGTCGCCTCCGAAGACGGTCAGGGAATGACGACGACCGGTCGCTGTGCGCGCTTGGCCAGCCGGCCGGCCACGGAGCCGAAGATCCGGCCCACGATCCCCTGGGTGGATCCCACCACGATGGCGTCGGCCGAATACTCCCGGCCGACCTCCTCCAGCTCATGGCAGATGTCACCACCGCGCTCGACCAGGATCCACGGCACTTCGGCCAGATAGTCCGCGCAGGCCAGCTCCAGCCCGAGCACCTCGGTGCGGTGGTCCGGCACGTCGACGAAGACCGGGGGCTCGCAGCCAGCCCACACGGTCGTGGGCAGCCGGTTGGCCACATGGACGATGATCAGACCGGATCCGGAGCGGCGGGCCATGCCGATCGCGTAGGCCAGGGCGCGCTCACTGGAAGTGGATCCGTCGAATCCCACAACGACTCCGTGCCGGAAGGCCGGATCGCAGGCAAGGCGCGGCTGTTCCGCCGGGCGCAGCTCGGCGGCCGACGCGGGGTCGGCGAGCCGCTTGCGCTTGCGGTCCGCGGGTTCGGAGAAGTCGTGACCGGCCATGAGTGTCTCGGCGAAGAGGTCCTTGGAGGAAGCAACAGGGGAAATTGGCGACGCAGGGTGACGGAGCTCTGTCCGGGAAGCATCTTCCCAAGCCCATACCCACCAGGGTACGGCGACACTCCTGTCCTGCACAGGGCTTGCCGCCCTTGGGGAGCGTCCCAGGGAGCATGCCGGAGCGAGCGCCCCTTGGCAATGACCACTGTCCCCTACAGCCAGTGACGAGGTCGGGTCTCCGCCACCCGTGCGCGCAGTGACCGAGGCCCGCCGCGCGGCGTTGGTCATGCGTCCGACCTTCAGGTACGAGCCCGCAGGGAGTACGCCGTGTCCGGCCGTCCGGTTCACCCCGTCCAGCCCGTCCAGCCCGCTCAGCCGACCCACTCCGCCCCCTCACCCCGCCCTCCGCTTCACCCGTCCGTGCACTCCGCCGGGCGGCACCACGACGACCCCGCGGGTGACGTCGTGCGCTGGGCCGCCTTCAGCTGCCTGCTCGTCCCGGTGGTCCTCGTCGTCTACGGGACCTCGTTCGGCGGGGCCGCCGTCGCGACCCTCGGACTGATGGCCGTCACGGCCGCGTGCCGGGTGCTGCTGCGCCACTCGGAGCGGGCGGAGCGGACCGCGGCGCGGGTGCTGTCGGAGGAGTACCTTCCGCCCGCCCACCACCGCCGGCGCCCCCGAGGAGGGGCCGGCGGACGGCGCGGCTGCCGCACTTCCGAGCCCCCGGACCCGCAGGGCTGACTGATTCGCACACCCACACCCGCATGTTTTCAGCCAACTTCCCGGCAGGACCGCCCCCTTGCCGGAGTGTCCCCCCAACCCCCCTACCACCAGGGACTACAAGGTCGGCAGGACATCGAGACCCTATGTGTACTGGCCACGAGCGCACGGAACGGCCGCCGCACCGGTAGCGGAGCGGAACGCTTCCTGATCGAATGCTTTTCGCCAAGTTGAGAAGTCGACATAGCGCTGCGTGCTGAACTTGTCACGCCGACACCACGGGACGCAGTAGATTCGATCATGTATTTACGGCGGGGGATCCACGTGCAAGGCCGAGGGGAAACGTGCAGGTGCGACCAGACCAAGGAGTCGCGACACCCAAGGGGGGCTTAGCGCCATGAGCCAGGATTCCACCGCAGTCATCGCTGACGCGGGACGGAAGCTCGCGGGGCGTCGCCGCAGGGAGATCGTCGCGGTGCTGCTGTTCAGCGGCGGGCCGATCTTCGAGAGCTCCATTCCACTTTCCGTGTTCGGCATTGACCGGCAGGACGCGGGAGTTCCACGCTATCGACTGCTCGTGTGCGCCGGGGAGGACGGTCCGCTGCGGACCACCGGCGGACTCGAACTGACCGCGCCGTACGGGTTGGAGGCGATCGCCCGGGCAGGCACGGTCGTCGTTCCCGCGTGGCGTTCCATCACTTCACCGCCGCCTCCGGAGGCGCTCGACGCACTGCGTCTGGCGCACGAGGAGGGTGCCCGGATCGTCGGACTGTGCACGGGAGCCTTCGTGCTCGCCGCCGCAGGCCTGCTCGACGGCCGGCCCGCGACGACGCACTGGATGTACGCGCCGACGCTGGCCAAGCGGTACCCGTCCGTCCACGTCGACCCGCGCGAGCTGTTCGTCGACGACGGCGACGTGCTCACGTCCGCGGGCACCGCGGCCGGAATCGACCTGTGCCTGCACATCGTGCGCACGGACCACGGCAGCGAGGCGGCCGGGGCACTGGCCCGCCGGCTCGTCGTCCCGCCGCGCCGCACCGGCGGCCAGGAGCGCTACCTCGACCGGTCGCTGCCCGAGGAGATCGGCGCCGACCCGCTGGCCGAGGTCGTCGCCTGGGCACTGGAGCACCTCCACGAGCAGTTCGACGTGGAGACGCTGGCGGCCCGCGCCTACATGAGCAGGCGCACCTTCGACCGGCGGTTCCGTTCGCTGACCGGCAGCGCGCCGCTGCAGTGGCTGATCACCCAGCGGGTGCTCCAGGCACAGCGGCTGCTCGAGACCTCCGACTACTCGGTCGACGAGGTCGCCGGGCGCTGCGGGTTCCGTTCGCCGGTCGCCCTGCGCGGCCACTTCCGCCGGCAGCTGGGGTCCTCCCCGGCCGCCTACCGCTCGGCCTACCGGGCACGCCGGCCGCAGGCCGAAGTGGCCCAGGTGTCCGACATCCAGGCCGCGCCGGTGCCGCACCAGCGCACCCCGCAGCCCCAGCGGGCGGCGGCGGCCCTGGCCGCGACGGGCCCGACGGTGACGGAGCTCTACGCTCCGGGCCGGGTCCTGCGCGAACACGCGTAACCCACACAACGGGTACGGAATGGAAGGTCCCCCACAGGTCACCACCGGTGGGGGACCTTTCGCGTACGACCCGCCGGACACCACCGGAGCCCCGGGCAACCGCATAAGGTGGGACACATGAACGATCGCATGGTGTGGATCGACTGCGAGATGACCGGGCTCTCGTTGACGGACGACGCACTTATCGAGGTGGCCGCGCTGGTCACCGACTCGGAGCTCAACGTGCTCGGCGAAGGCGTGGACATCGTGATCCGCCCGCCTGACCGTGCCCTGGAGACCATGCCCGACGTGGTGCGCGAGATGCACACCTCCTCCGGACTGCTCGACGAGCTGGCCGGCGGGACCACCCTCGCGGACGCCGAGGCCCAGGTCCTGGCCTACGTACGGGAGCACGTGAAGGAGCCCCGCAAGGCGCCGCTCTGCGGAAACACGGTCGGCACCGACCGCGGTTTCCTGCTGCGGGACATGCCGGCGCTGGAGGGCCACCTGCACTACCGGATCGTGGACGTGTCCTCGATCAAGGAGCTGGCGCGCCGCTGGTACCCGCGGGCCTACTTCAACAGCCCGCCGAAGAACGGCAACCACCGGGCGCTCGCGGACATCAGGGAGTCCATCGCCGAGCTGCGCTACTACCGGGAGGCCGTCTTCGTGCCCCAGCCCGGGCCCGACACGGACACCGCGCGGGCCATCGCGGCCAAGCACGTGGTGAGCGCCGAATAGCCGCACCGGAGCCGGGGGCGGAACAAGGGGGGAGCGAGCACCCTCCCGGACCCTGTACCCTTTTCTTCGGCCGGTCGGTTTTCCCCGACCGGACATGGTGGGTGTAGCTCAGTTGGTAGAGCACCTGGTTGTGGTCCAGGTGGCCGCGGGTTCAAGTCCCGTCACTCACCCTGCGAGAAGGCCCGGTCCGCGCAAGCGGACCGGGCCTTCTGCGTGCCGGGGGGCCTACGAGGACTCGCGGACCACGAGCCGGTTCGGCAGGACCACGCCCGCCGTGCCGCCGGCCGCGCCTTCCGCCCCGCCGATCCTGTCCAGCAGCATCCGCGCCATGGTCCGGCCCATCTCCTCGATCGGCTGCCGGACGCTGGTCAGGGGCGGGTCCATGTGCCGGGCCACCACCGAGTCGTCGAAGCCGACCAGCGCCACGTCCTGCGGGATCCGGCGCCCGGCCGCACGCAGCTCCCGGCGGGCGCCGGCTGCCATGACGTCCGAGCACGCGAAGACCGCGTCCAGCGCGGGGCGGCGCTCCAGCAGCTCGCGCATGGCCCGCCGGCCGCCCTCCTCGGTGAAGTCGCCGATCGCGACCAGCCCCTCGTCCACGGACTGCCCGGCGGCCGTCAGGGCCTGGCGGTAGCCGTCGAGGCGGCACTGGGCCCCGTACACGTCCAGCGGTCCGGTGATGGTCGCTATCGCCCGCCGGCCCCGGCCGAGGAGGTGACGTACGGCCTCGGCCGCGCCCGCCAGGTTGTCGGAGTCCACGCAGGGCAGCGGCTCGTCGGCGGAGCGGCGGCCGCTGATCACCGTCGGGATGCCGAGCTCGGCCAGCATCTCCGGCAGCGGGTCGCCCGCATGGACGGAGACGAGCAGCACCCCGTCGACGCGGTGCCCGGTCAGGTACTGGGCGAGGCGGCGGCGCTCGCGGTCGCCGCCGGCCAGCGTGAGGACCAGCTGGACGTCGGTCTCGGCGAGGGCCGCACCGACCCCGTGGACCACGTCGGAGAAGTACGGCTCGGCGAAGAAGCGGGATTCGGGCTCGGGGATCACGAGCGCGATGGCGTCGGTCCGGTTGGCGGCGAGGGCCCTGGCCGCGCGGTTGGGCACGTACCCCAGCTCGGTCACGGCCCGCTCGACGGCGGCCCTGGCCCGCTCGCTGACCTTGGAGGAACCGTTGATCACCCGGGAGACCGTGCCGCGGCCGACCCCGGCCCGCGCCGCGACCTCCTCAAGGGTCGGCCGTCCCCCACCGCGCGCTTGCCCGTTCATGGCTTCCTCCCGGATGTGAATCTACCTCTTGACGGCCGTGGGAGCGCTCCCACATTGTGACACGCGACACCGCACGTTCCGTCCCCCAGGGAGGACCCAGATGCGAGCCCGAAGAACCCTTGTCACCACGGCCGGTCTGATCGGCGCGGCCGCCCTGCTCCTCGCGGGGTGCGCAGAGGATCCCGCCGAGCAGGCCGGGCCCAGCGCCCCGGCCGGCGACGGCAAGGCGAAGACCACCCTCACCATCGGGGTCTTCGGGGCCTTCGGCCTCCAGGAGGCCGGGCTCTACGACGAGTACATGGCGCAGAACCCCGGGGTCCGCATCGAGCAGACCTCCATCGAGCGGAACGAGAACTACTACCCCCAGCTCCTGACCCACCTGGGCACGGGCAGCGGGCTCGCCGACATCCAGGCCGTCGAGGTCAACAACATCGCGGAGATCACCGCCACCCAGGCCGACAAGCTGGTCGACCTGGCGAAGGCTCCGGGCGTGGACAAGGCCGCCTACCTGCCGTGGAAGTGGGCGCAGGGCACGGCGAGCGCGGCCAAGGGCGGCGCCACGGTCGGTCTCGGCACCGACATCGGCCCGCAGGGCATCTGCTACCGCAAGGACCTCTTCGAGGCGGCCGGACTGCCCACGGACCGGGCGGCGGTCGGCGCGCTGTGGGCGGGCGACTGGAACAAGTACCTGGAGGCGGGAAAGGCCTACAAGGCGAAGGCCGGGGAGGGGAAGGCCTTCGTGGACTCGGCCTCGGGCGTGATGGCGGCCGTGACCGGCAGCAGCGCGCAGCGGTTCTACGACGACCAGGGCAAGGTCGTCTACAAGACCAACCCGGCGGTGCGCGGGGCGTTCGACCTGGCGGCCTCCTTCGCCACCGAGGGACTGAGCGCGAAGCTCCAGCAGTTCACCCCGACCTGGGACCAGGGCTTCGCCAACGGCTCCTTCGCCACGGTCTCCTGCCCGGCCTGGATGCTCGGCTACATCCAGGACAAGGCGGGCCCGGCCGGCAAGGACAAGTGGGACGTGGCGCAAGCGCCGAAGCCGAGCAACTGGGGCGGCTCCTTCCTGGTGGTGCCGAAGGCCGGCAAGCACGCCGAGGAGGCCGCGAAGCTGGCGGCCTGGCTGACGGCCCCGGCGCAGCAGGCGAAGCTCTTCGAGAAGCGGGGCAGCTTCCCGAGCGCGAGTGCCACGTACAAGCTCCCGTCGGTGTCGGGCGCGAAGCACGAGTACTTCGGCGGGGCCCCGATCGGCGAGATCTTCGCGAAGGCGGCGGAGGGGGTGCCGGTGGCGGCGGTCGGCCCGAAGGACCTGGTGATCGCGCAGAACCTGGCGGACATCGGGATGCTCCAGGTCGACCAGAAGGGTCGCAGCCCGCAGGAGGGCTGGGAGGCCGCGGTGAAGGCCATCGACAACGCGTTGGACCAGTGAGCGGGCCGAAGCCGCTGCGCGGGCCCCGCTCGTGCCGTCCGGCGCCGACCGGGACGACTCCGCTGCGCGAGCCACGGCTGTGCCGTCCGGCGGCCCCCTGGCTGCCGACGGCCGCGCAGCCGTCAGCAGCCCGGCGGCTGGTGGCCGCGCAGGCGGCGGTCCCGCTCGACGGGATGCGCCGCCCGCGGCCCGGCCCGGGGCACGCCCCGAAGCCGCCCGAGCCCCGGCGCCTGGCCCGGCGCGGGGCGGGGGCGGTGGGGTCGTGACCGACGAGACCGTGGTGCTGTCCCCCGCCGCTTCCTCCCGCCGCACCGCGAGGGGACCGCGCAGCCAGTTGTGGCGGTCGCGCCGCTACCGGTGGGACGTGCGCTGGAGCCCGTACGCCTTCGTGGCGCCCTTCTTCCTCTTCTTCGCCGCCTTCGGGTTGTTCCCGCTGCTGTACACGGGCTGGGCGGCGCTGCACCAGGTGGAGCTGACCGATCCGGATTCGATGACGTGGGTGGGGCTGAAGAACTTCACCCGGCTGTGGGACGACGAGTTCTTCTGGAACGCGCTGCGCAACACCGTCACCATCGGGCTGTTGTCCACGGTGCCGCAGCTGGCGATCGCGCTCGGCCTGGCCCACCTGCTCAACCACAGGATGCGGGGCTCCGCCTTCTTCCGGGTCGCGGTGCTCACCCCGTACGCGACCTCGGTGGCGGCGGCCACGCTGGTCTTCGTCCTGCTCTTCGGGCGGGACTACGGGATGGTCAACTGGGCGCTGTCGGCGGTCGGCCTCGGGGCGGTGGACTGGCAGAACGGGACCCTCGCCTCGCAGCTGGCGGTGTCCGCCATCGTGATCTGGCGGTGGACGGGCTACAACGCGCTGATCTACCTGGCGGCCATGCAGGCCGTGCCGGACGAGCTGTACGAGTCGGCGGCCCTGGACGGGGCCTCGCCGTGGCAGCAGTTCGTCCACGTGACCGTGCCCTCGCTCCGCCCGACGATCTTCTTCACCTGTGTGGTGTCGACGATCGGGGCGACCCAGCTCTTCGGCGAGCCGCTGCTGTTCAACGGCGGGGCGGGCGCGACGGGCGGCTCGGACCACCAGTTCCAGACGCTCGGGCTGTACCTGTACGAGCAGGGCTGGGTGAACCTGCACCTGGGCCGGGCCTCGGCGATCGCGTGGGCGATGTTCCTGATCCTGCTGGTCGTCGCGGGCGCGGCACGGCTGCTGCGCGGACGGGAGGATTCCACATGAGGTCCCTGCGTGCGGGCAGGTTCACGTACCTGGTGCTCGCCCTGTTCACCGCCGGCTCGCTCTTCCCCCTCGTGTGGACGGCGATCGCGGCCTCCCGGAGCAGTACGCGTCTCGCGCAGACCCCGCCGCCGTTCTGGTTCGGCGGGAACCTGGGGCGCAACCTCCGGGTCGCCTGGACCGACGCGAACATGGGCACGGCCCTGCTCAACACGGTGATCGTGGCGGGCACGGTGGCGGCCGGGACGGTGCTCTTCTCCACCCTGGCGGGCTTCGCCTTCGCCAAGCTCCGCTTCCGGGGGCGCCGGCTGCTGATGTCGCTGGTCGTCGGCACGATGCTGATCCCGCCGCAGCTGAGCGTGGTCCCGCTGTACATGCTGATCGCACGGCTGTCGTGGACCGACCGGCTCCAGGCGGTGGTCCTGCCGACGCTGGTCTCCGCCTTCGGGGTGTTCTTCATGCGGCAGTACCTGTCCCGGGCGCTGCCGTCGGAGCTGGTGGAGGCGGCCCGCACGGACGGGGCGAGTTCGCTGCGGGTCGTGTGGCACGTGGTGTTCCCGGCGGCCCGTCCGGCGATGGCGGTGCTGGCCATGCTGACCTTCGTCATGGCCTGGAACGACTTCTTCTGGCCGATCGTCGCGCTGACCCAGAACGGCAGCCCGACGGTGCAGGTGGCCCTGACCGGGCTGGGCCGGGGCTACATCCCCGACCAGTCGGTGATCATGGCGGGCGCGCTGCTGGGCACGCTCCCGCTGCTGCTGGTGTTCCTCGTCTTCGGCCGCCGGATCGTCGGCGGCATCATGCAGGGAGCGATCAAGGGATGACGGATCTCCATTTCCCCGAGGGGTTCCTCTGGGGCACGGCCACCGCGGCCTTCCAGATCGAGGGGGCCGCCGGGCTGCGCGGGCCGTCCATCTGGGACACCTTCTGCGCCACGCCGGGCAAGGTGTACGGCGGCCACACGGGCGAGGTGGCCGTGGACCACCACCGGCTGTGGCGGGAGGACGTCCGGCTGATGGCCGGGCTGGGGCTGGGCGCCTACCGGTTCTCGGTGTCCTGGCCGCGGGTGCTGGCCGGCGGCATCGGCTTCTACGACGCGCTCGTGGACGAGCTGCTCTCGCACGGGATCAAGCCGTGCGTGACGCTGTACCACTGGGACCTGCCGCAGGAGCTGGAGAGCGCGGGCGGCTGGCCCGAGCGGGAGACGGCGTACGCGTTCGCCGAGTACGCCTCCCTGGTCTCGGCGGCGCTGGGCGACCGGGTGGAGCTGTGGACCACCCTCAACGAGCCCTGGTGCAGCGCCTTCCTCGGCTACGCCTCCGGGGTCCACGCCCCGGGCCGCACCTCCCCCGCGGACTCGCTGCGCGCCGCCCACCACCTGAACCTGGCGCACGGGCTGGCCGCCGCCGCGCTGCCGGCCACGGCCCGGACGGGCATCGCGCTCAACCTCAGCGCGGTACGGCCGCTGACCGGCTCGGCGGCCGATGCGGACGCCGTGCGCCGCATCGACGCCCTGGCCAACCGGGTCTTCACCGGCCCGCTGCTGCACGGGGCCTACCCGCAGGACCTCCTCGCGGACACCGCCGCCCTGACGGACTGGTCCTTCGTACGCCCCGGCGACGAGGCCCTGATCCACCGGCCGCTGGGCTTCCTGGGCGTGAACTACTACACCCCGGCGCTGGTCTCGGCAGCCCCCGCCGGCACGGCCGGCCCGCGCGAGGACGGGCACGGCGGCGGGGAGCACTCCCCGTGGCCGGGGGCGGAGGGGGTGGCCTTCCACCAACCCCCGGGCGAGCGGACCGACATGGGCTGGTCGGTGGACCCGACGGGCCTCTACGACCTGCTCGCGCACTGCGCCCGCGAAGCCCCCGGCGTGCCGCTCCTGGTCACCGAGAACGGCGCGGCGTACGGCCCGGCCCTGCACGACCCGGACCGCATCGGCTACCTGGAGGCCCACCTGGCCGAGGTCCACCGGGCACTGGCGGACGGCGCCCCGGTGGAGGGCTACTTCCTGTGGTCGCTGATGGACAACTTCGAATGGTCCTACGGCTACGGCAAGCGCTTCGGCATCGTCCACGTCGACTACGCGACCCTGACGCGGACACCGCGCTCCAGCGCCCATTGGTACGCCAGGCTGGCCAAGTCCGGTTCCTTGTCGCGCTCTTGACGCCGCCCGGCCTGCTGTCCGGCCCGGTGTCCCTCGTCAACCGGACCGGCCGCGTCCGTGTCGGCTTCGACAGCGGTCCGCCCCTCGCGTCCGGTCTGCGCAAGGGCGACCGGGTCACCGCGCGGGTCTGACGGGGACCTCCCGCTCGCCCTCCTGGTGGTGGCCGGGAAGTGGCTGCGGCGGCCGGGGCGCGTCTCAGCCCGGTGAGGAGTCCATGGCGGCGATGCCCTTCTTCAGGTCGTCGCCGTTCATCACCGGGCTGACCTCGACCTCGGCGTTGAACTGCATGAAGAGTTCCTCGGTGATCTTCGGCAGCTGGGAGCTGTCCTGGAGGTCGAAGACGGCCCACATGGAACGGACGCCCTCGTGGGGGCCGAAGTACGTGGCCTCCGGCTTGAGGGTCTCCATCATCTTGGCGATCGACTGCATCAGGGCGCCGCTCTTGATCCCTTCGTTGGCGGCCTGCGTGTCCAGGTGGGCACGGAGCATGACTCTCATGCGTGACTCCTCTCGTCACGCCCACCGTGGGCGGCCCCGCCCGGCGCGGCAACATCTCCGCGACCGTCCGGGCGGGGACCGTTCGAGTGCCCCCGGCCCGCCGCTACGCCTTCGGGTGCGCGCCCTGGATGTGGAAGTTGAAGTCCGAGTGGCCCAGGGACCCCATCAGCCGCAGCCAGACGGGCAGGAGCATCTCGGTGCCCCGGGCCGTCTCGATGCCGCCGAGGTCGAGGATGCTCTCGTCCTTCCAGCCGAAGGAGGACAGCAGCTCCCGTACGGCCTTCTTGGCGTCCGCGTCCTCGCCCGAGAGGAAGACGTTGTGGTCGCCGGCGACCCGGGCCGGGTCGACCATGATCTGGCAGTTCATCGTGTTCAGGGTCTTGACCACCCGCAGCCCCGGGAAGGTGCGCTGGATCAGCTCGCCGAGGCTGTCGGTGTTGACCGGGTCCAGGAACGGCGGGAACCCCTGCGAGAAGTCCAGCGGGTTCGCGATGTCGATCAGGACCTTGCCGTCCAGCTGCGCGGCGTCCGCCTCCGTCAGTGCCGCGATGCTGGCCTGCCCGCCGGTGGCGTTGACCAGGACCTCGCCGAACTGCGCCGCCTCCGGGAAGGAGCGCAGCCCGACCTCGGGCTGCCCCGCGTGCCAGTCGGCCCACTCGGCGCGGGCCCGGGTGGACTCGGGGTCGCGGGTGCCGATGACCACCTCGTGCCCGAGGGAGGCGAGCCGGGCGGCCACGGTACGGCCGACGATTCCGGTGCCGAGGACTGCGTAACGCATATCGGTTTTCCTATCGAGCGCGAGTGGACTGCTGACGTGCCGAAGCGGCATGCCGGGTCCAACTCAACCAGCGCGCACGGCATTCCGTCCTGAAGATCGACTAGTCGAGGATCCCCACGTCGTGGAAGAAGCGGTAGCTGGTCGGGTCGTCCGGCAGGAACCAGTGGAAGCCCTCCTCGAGGAAGACGGCCACGACGTTCACGGCGATGACCAGGCCGAGGAAGACCAGCGCGAAGGTTCCGGCCGTCCGCAGCGGTCCCGGGACGTTCGCCGGGACGGTGCGGGCGGCCGTCGAGTGGGCGAAGGCCATGACGATGCCGATGGCGACCACCGAGGCCTGGAAGAGGATCCACGCCCAGACGTACAGGTGCAGCCCGAAGACCTCGCTCCCGTACCCCTTGTCCCCCGGCAGGACGTGCAGCATCGTCTGCCGCCAGGACGCGAAGGAGCCGGCGATCACCGCGACCAGGGACAGGCCCCAGCCCAGCATGTAGTCGCGGCCGGAGAGCACGCCGTGCGACATCGCCGTGCGGACGACGTACGCCGCGCCCAGCGCGGCCAGCAGCATGAACATCCGCTGCACGATGCAGAGCGGGCAGGGGTACTCCCACAGCCCGAACTGGTAGAAGAGGCCGCCGCAGACGACCCCCGTCCAGCCGACGGCGAAGAAGCAGGCGAACCAGTACTGGACCCGGCCGAGCAGGCCGGTCGTCGGCGCCGTCTCCGGCAGCAGGGTGTGCATCGCGGCCATCGTCAGTAGCTCAGGTTCAGGGCGAGGCTGCTGGTGATGTGGTGCGCCATCAGCAGGATCGCGGCGATCAGCATGACCCACCACGCCCCGAGCACGACCGTCCGGGACGACTCCCGGTACAGGGCGACCAGTGTGGCGAGGAGGCCGCCGAAGATGAGGGTGTCCATGGAGCGGACGGTATCGACATGCGGACATACCGCCCGCAAGGCGCGCCCCCGGTTACTTCGCTTGTCCCCGCCGCTTGCGCCGGCCGCCCCGCACCCGCACGCCGCCCGCCCCGCCCCGTCGGCCCTCGCGGCCGTCCAGGCCGATCCAGACCCGCACCTCGGTCCCGCCGAGCACCGAGCGGCCCAGCCGCACGTCGCCGCCGGTGGACTCGGCGACCCGGCGCACGATGTCCAGGCCGAGTCCGGTGGAGCCGTCGCGGGCGCCGTCGTTGCCGCGCCGCAGGGCGGCGTCCGGGTCGGCGATGCCGGGGCCCGCGTCGGAGACCAGCACGATGACCGCGTCGCCCGCGTCGTGGACGTCCACCGCGAAGGGGGTGCCCTCGGGGGTGTGCCGGAAGACGTTGCCGAGCATGGCGTCGAGGGCCGCGGCGAGTTCGGGCCGGGCCACGGGGATGCGCACCGTGCGGTCGACCCCCGCGAGCCGCACCTCGCGGCCCTCGTCCTCCGCGAGCGCCGACCAGAAGGCCATCCGCTCCCGGATCACCTCGGAGGCGTCGCACCCGGCGTTCACGCCCGCCCCGGCCAACCCGGCCGCGGGCCGCTGCTCGCGGGCCGTACGGATGATCGTGTCGACCTCCCGCTCCAGCTGCTCCACCGCCGCCCGGGTCTGCTCGGCGGCCGGACCGTCCCCGAGCGAGGCCGTGTTGAGCCGCAGCACCGTCAGCGGCGTCCGCAGCCGGTGCGAGAGGTCGGCGGCCAGCTCCCGCTCGTTGGCGAGGAGCTCCACCACCTGGTCCGCCATCGCGTTGAACGCGACGGCCGCCGAGCGGAGTTCCTTCGGCCCGGCCTCGGGGACCCGCGCGCCCAGCTTGCCCTCGCCCAGCTGGTGGGCCGCGTCCGCGAGCCGCTCGGCGGGCCGGACCAGCCGGACGCCGAGCCGGTCGGCGACCGCCACCGAGCCGACGATCAGCGCGAGGGCGACGCCCGCGAGGATCGCCCAGGCCGTGGTGACGCCGTTGCTGACCTCGTTCTCCGGTACGAAGATCTCCACCACGGCGATGTCCCCCGAGCCGAGGGCCGTGGGCTGGAGCAGCGCCGAGCCCCCGCCCGCCACGGAGGCCGTCGTGGCCCGCCCGAGCCGCCGGGTCGCGGCGACGGCCTGTTCGCCGGCCCAGCCCCTGCCGATCTCCACGGGGGCGCTGCCGCCGATCGCGGGCACGTGGACGGCCATCCGCCGGGCGGCGCCCATCTGCGTGGACTCCACGGCCTTCTGCAGCTGCACCGGGTCGGTGGTGATGGACAGGGTGGGGCCGATGGTGGCCGCCTGCCGTTCGGCGTTGGAGAAGGCCCGGTCGCTGGCCATCTCCTGGACGACGAGCCCGAGCGGCACCGCGAAGGCCACGACCACCATGGCGGTGACCGCGAGGCACACCTTGACCAGCGCCCACCTCACGGCGAGCCCCCCACTGCCCGCTCCCTCACTGCGGCGGCTCCAGCTTGACCCCGACACCCCGCAGGGTGTGCAGGTAGCGGGGCCGGGCGGCGGTCTCGCCGAGCTTGCGGCGCAGCCACGACAGGTGGACGTCGATGGTCTGGTCGTCCCCGTACGACTGCTGCCAGACCTCGGCGAGCAGCTCGCGCCGGGCCACGACCACCCCGGGCCGTCCGGCGAGGAAGGCCAGCAGGTCGAACTCCCTGCGGGTGAGGTCGAGTACGGTCCCGTCCAGCTCGGCCTGGCGGCGCAGCGGGTCGATGGCGAGCCCGCCGACGCGCAGCACGCGGGAGGGCGGTTCGCCGCCGGCGGCCGCGCGGGAGCGGCGCAGGACGGCGGCCATCCGCGCGGAGAGGTGCTCCACGGAGAAAGGTTTGGTCAGGTAGTCGTCGGCGCCGTCGTTGAGCAGCCGCACGATCTCCGCCTCGTCGTCGCGCGCGGTCGCGATGATCACGGGTACGTCGGTGATGCCGCGCAGCATCTTCAGCGCTTCCGACCCGTCCAGGTCGGGCAGGCCGAGGTCGAGGATGACCACGTCGAAGCGGTTGTGGGCGACTTCGCGCAGGGCCTCCAGGGCCGTGCCGACGCTCCGCACGGTGTGCGAGGCCTCGGTCAGGTGCCGGATGAGGGCGGAACGTACGAACTGGTCGTCCTCGACCACGAGCACACTTGCCATGGCCCGCACCGTAGCCCATCCGGGGGACCCACCGGGGTGTCGGGACGCTCTTGTGACGGGTGGTGCAGTATGTGCCCTGATGCAACGAGGACTTGTACATGCCATGGCATGGGTGCTGGCGACCGGGGCCGCGGTGACCCTGTCGTGGTGGGGCGTGCACACCGTCATGTCGGGCACGGCCTACGACCCGCCGCTCGCGGTGCCGCTGGCCGCCGCCCGGCCGCTGTCCTCCTCGACCCACCGGGCACTGCCGGACCAGTCGCCGTCCCCGTCGGAGTCACCCGCGACCGCCTCTGCGTCGCCGTCGCCGTCCGGGCCCTCCGCCGATCCCTCCGTGGGCAAGCCGTCCCCGAAGCCGCCGGCCTCTCCCCGCCCCGGCGGCAAGGAGGAGGCTTCGGGCAAGGTGCAGGCCTATCCCGTCTCCGGCGGCCGCGTCGTCTTCAGCCTCGGGACGTCCTCGGCCGAGCTGGTCTCCGCGACCCCCGCGGCCGGCTGGCGGATGCAGGTGTGGAAGCAGGACTACTGGATCCGGGTCACCTTCACCAAGGACGGCCGCGAGGTGTCGGTGTTCTGCACCTGGCACGACCACCCGCCGCAGGTGGAGACCGTCGACCCCTGACCGGGCGACCCCGCCGATCAGGCCGGGAGGGTGCCCACCAGGACGAACTCGTTGTACGGGAAGACCTTCCCCATCGGACGGGGGAACGGGAAGGAGTAGGTGCGCTGCACCGTGATCCCGGCCCGCGCGGCGTGGCTGCGCATCTCCTCGAAGCCGACCCAGCGGATGTGGGTGGCGTCGGAGCGGTAGCCGACCTCCTGCGGGGTGATCAGGACGACCGTGCCGCCCGGCTTCACCAGCGGGAGGTACTGGTCCAGGATCGACGCCGCCGTGTCCTCGTCCAGGTGCTCCAGCAGGTGCGCGGCGAGCAGGCTGTCGAAGGAGCCGGGCCCGCAGTCGGGGGCGGCGGCCAGCTCGTCGGGCGTGTAGGCGGTCAGTCCGCGCTCCCGGCAGGTCTGCACCGAGTGCGGGTTGTGGTCGACGCCGACGCTCGCGGGTCCGCAGTTCAGCAGGTTGCGCCCCAGGCCGCAGCCGACGTCCAGGACGCGTCCCAGCTTCAGGCGCTGCAGGTTCCACTTGTACGGCGCCTGCGTGGGCAGCAGCTGCTTGATCCCCGACTTCTCCAGCCGGGCGAGCCTGCGGGTGTAGTCCGAGCCGGCGGTGCTGGGGGTGGACGCACCGGGGGTTGCGGGGGAATCAGACATGGTTGTGCCGTCTCCTGAAACACGTCGTGGAAGGGCGTGCCCTCCCAGGGACTGCCAGGTTACGCAGGCTCGGCCCCCCGGGGGAATCGGATGAGATCACTATCCGGTAGAGCCCGGAACGCATCGGGCGGGGCCGCGGCTAGCGGAACACCGACGGCGGGGGCTGCGGCGAGGCCACCGCCGAGGCGTCCGCGACCGGGGCCGCGCCGCCCGCGAAGTCCGCCAGGGCCCGGCCGTGCTCGACCCGTCCCGGGTGCGGGTCGCTCGCGACCCGGCGGGTGAACTCGGCGACCGGGAGTTCGCGGTCGGAGGCCACCAGCACGGCGTTGCCGAAACGCTTCCCCCGCCACACGACCGGATCCGCGGCCAGCGCCAGCTCCGCGAACCGCGACGCGGCCGTCGCGATCTGGCCCCGCAGGTGCGCCAGCGGCGGGCCGTCCGCGAGGTTGGCCACGTACCACCCGGTGGGCGCCAGGGCACGGCGTACGTCGTCCAGGAACTCGGCGCTCGTCAGGTGCGCCGGGGTGCGCGCCCCGCTGAACACGTCCGCGATCACCAGGTCCGCCCAGCCGTCCGGCACCTTGGCCAGCCCGGCCCGCGCGTCCACCGCCCGGACCCGGACCCGTGCCTGCGGGTCCAGCGGCAGGTGTTCCCGTACGAAGGCCACCAGCGCGGCGTCGATCTCCACGACCTGCTGCGTGGAGCGGGGCCTGGAGGCGGCGGTGTAGCGGGCCAGGGTGAAGGCCCCGCCGCCCAGGTGCACCACGTTCAGCGGCTGGCGGGCGGGCGCCGCGAGGTCGATCAGGTGGCCGATCCGCCGCTGGTACGCGAAGTCCAGGTACCCGGGATCGTCCAGGTCCACGTGCGACTGCGGAGCACCGTCGATCAGCAGGGTCCAGGCGCCCGGACGCTCCCGGTCCGGCTCCAGCTCCGCCCGGCCGCCGTCCACCTGCCCGACGACCGCCTCCGCGCCGCCGCGTCCGCCGCGCTGCTTTCCCTTGCCTCTGTCCTTGCCTGCCACCAGCCCATTATCGCTGGTCAGCGGCAGTTGTCCGCAGCCTCGATCAGCCGGGCCGCCTCGCCGAGCGCCGCCCGCAGCACCGCCGGATCGGTGACCGGCCCGACGGCTTCCGGCGGGAGCAGCCAGCCGGTGGCGCCCGCGGTGGGCGAGACGGCGTCGCCGAACCGCACTCCGCGCCCGTTGGTCTGCGTACACGCACTGCCCGGCAGGTCCCAGGCGTCGGCGGTGCCGGGCGGGACGAGGAAACCGAGGGTGTCGCCCGACCCGTCGTGCAGGACCGGCCCGACCCCGCCGGCGGGACTCGCGGCACGGCGGATGATGTCCACCGCCTCCAGCCCCTGCCGCGCGGGCACGGTCACCAGGTCCAGATCCGGAGCCGGGACCGGGCCCGGGGCCCGGCCGGGCTCGGGCGCGGTGTTCGTACCAGTGCTCTCCATGCCGCCCTCCACCAAGGTGAACCCCTCCTCGATCCGTATCCGCATGGGTTCAACGCACGGGAACGTCAACGGGTGCGGCAGCAAGACGCCGCAAAGGATGGCAGTTCATGGCGGATCGCGGGTGAGATATCCGTTTTGTAGCCAAACACCGCCTCAACGGCCCGGCTCTGGCGGTACGTTCATGCGCGCCGGGCCCCACCTCACACGTCACAGCACCGGCGCCGGGTTCCTTGCCAGAGAGGCCACGTCCATGGCGGCGTCCCCCCACTCACCCAACTCCACGTTCCGGCGGCTGCGCGGGCAGCACTCCCCGGCCGAGTTCGCCGCGCTGGTGCGCAGGGCCGCGAAGGAAATCGGCGAAACGGTTTCCTGCGACGCCCGGTACATCGGCCGGGTCGAGTCCGGCGAGATCCGCTGCCCCAACTACGCGTACGAGCGGGTCTTCCTCCACATGTTCCCCGGCCGCGCCCTGGCCGACCTCGGCTTCTCCCCGAGGGAGGCGGTCCGCGGCCGCTCGGCGCAGCGCGACCCCGACCCCTTCTCCCCCCTCACCCCATCCAAGGAGAGCGACGTGCTGCGTCGCGCGTTCATGGCGGGCGGCTCCGCGACCGTGGCGGCCGCGACCCTCAGCCTCACCCTGCTCGGCGACACCCGCCGCTTCCCCTCACGCGCCGGTGAGTCCGAGGCCGCCGCCGTCGAGGACGCCGTCCGCCAGATCCGGCTGCTCGACGACCGGCACGGCGCGGACGCCCTCTACCGCAGGGCCGCCGAGCCGCTGCGCACCGCGTACGCGCTCCTCGACGCGGGGGCCACCCGGCAGTCCACCGAGGACCGGCTGCACGCGGGCGCCGGGGAACTGGCCGTCTCCGTCGGCTGGCTGGCCCACGACTCCGGCCGCTTCGACGACGCCCGCTCGCACTACGCGGAGGCGCTCGCCACGGCCCGGGTGTCGGGGGACGCGGGCCTGGAGGCTCACGCGTTCAGCAACATGGCCTTCCTGGCCCGGGACTGCGGGCGCTCCCGCGAGGCGGTACGGGCGGCCCAGGCGGGCCGCCGCGCCGCCCGCTCGCTGGGCTCGCCGCGGCTGCTCTCCCTCCTGGCCCTGCGGGAGGCGGGGGGCTGGGCGGGGCTGGCCGACCGCAAGGCGTGCGAGGAGGCGCTGGCGCGGGCGCACACGGAGTTCTCCCGGGGCCCGGCGGCCGGCGCCGACCCCGAGTGGATGTCCTTCTTCGGCGAGGCCGAGCTGGAATCGCTGGAGTCCCGCTGCTGGGCGACCCTCGGGGAACACGCCCGCGCGGCCCGGCACGCCCGCCGCGCGGCCGACCTCCAGGACCCGCACTTCGCCCGGAACGTGGCCCTCTACACCGCCGAACTGGCCGGGGACCTGGCCCGCGCCGGAGCCCCCGACGAGGCCGCCTGGGCGGGGGGCCGTGTGCTGGACCTGCTGGCCGAGGTCCACTCCACCCGCATCCGCTCGATGCTCGCGGAAACGGCCCGCGCCCTGGTCCCCCACCAGCGCTCGCCCCGCGTGGGCGCGTTCCTGACCCGGCACGTATCGACCTGACGGGGTCCCGCCCGTACCCCTGGGGTGCCGCCGTTGCGCGGCCGGCTCCGCTGCCGGGGCGCCGCCCCGGACCCCGCGCCTCAAGTGCCGGCGGGGCTGGGTTTGCCCGGGTTCCGCCGTTGCGCGGCGGCTTCGCTGCCGGGGCGCTGCCCCGGACCCCGCGCCTCAAACGCCGGCGGGGCTGGTTTCGCCTCGGCGGGACCGGCCGGTTGGGGCGGGGCCCCTCCGGAGTGTCTCCTCGTCCTCGCGCCTGCGGCCACCGCTTCGTCCCGTGAAGGGCGGTTGCGCGCTCGTCCTGCGGGGACCCTCCTGCACGGCCCCACCCCAGCGGACCTCCCGCCCCAGACCGGGGACGGCGCATACCCCGCCCGCGGGAGCGGGGTTCCGCCGGGCGGGTCGGAGCGGGGGCACGGTGGGGCGTCCCCGCAGGACGAGCGCGCAACCACCCTCACGGCCGCGAGGTGCCCGCAGGCGCGAGGACGAGGAGACGCCCCACCGGGACACCGCGCAGAACCCGCACAGCCAGGACCCCGCCCGAGGAAAACCCGGACCCGCGCAGGACCCGAAGGGTCAGAACCCCGCCCGGGCAAAACCCAGCCCCGCCGGCGATTGAGGCGCTGGGTCCGGGGCGGAGCCCCGGGAGCGCAGCCGCCGGGCAGGGGCGGGGTCCGGCCGGGGGGAGATCAGCCCCGCCGGCGAATGAGGCGTAGGGCCGCGGGCGCTACTGCGGCAGCGTCGCCGGGGAGCCGCCGTTCGCCTCGTAGCCCGCCACCGCCAGCGCGCGGAACACCGCGTAGTGCGCCGCCGGGTCCTCCGAGGCCGACCACGGCAGCGCGCCCACGTAGCCGTCCACGTGCCGGACCTGCTCCATCGCCTCCGCCCAGCGCTCCATGTTCACCAGGAACGACAGCAGCAGGTGCCGTACGTGCGCCAGCATCGGGTCGTCCGGCCGCGCCGTGTGCACCGCGTACAGCGCACCCTCCACGGCCCGCGTCACCACCGCGCTCTGGTAGAAACCGCCGGTCAGGACCACGTCCGGCAGGTTCTCCCACACCGAGAACAGCGGCAGCGCCGCCAGCAGCGAGCCCTGCGGGGCGCGCGCCGCCGCCGCGTGCGCGAACGCGTCCGCCTTCTCCCGCGAGCCGTGCCACTTCTCGCACAGGTAGTGCAGCGCCGCCAGGTGCGCGCCCATGTGCGCCGGGGCCCGGTCGAGGACCTTCGCCCAGAGCTCGTCGAACTCGGCCTCCGAGTACCCGAGGCCGCGCGCGATCGCCAGCTCCGTGATGTACGGGACCGGGTCGCCCGGCGCCAGCAGTGCGGCCTTGCGGCACGCCTCCCGGGCCTCCTCCAGGATGATCCGGTGATCGTCGGAGCCCACCCCGCCCGAGGCCCGCCACGCCTGCTGGACCAGCAGCTCCGCGTGGACCTGCGCGCCGCCCGCGTCCTTCTCAGCCTCCAGCCGCCAGGCCTTCAGCCACTGCGCGCCCACACCGGGCTGCTGTACGAGCTCCAGCGCGGCGGCCCCGCCGAAGGCCTGGACGCGCTGCCAGCGCTGCTCGCCCTCCACCGGGGTCCCGGCGAGCAGCTGCGAGGCCGCCTGCCACTGACCGGTGCGCTGCACGTTGTCGAGGGCGTCCATCAGGTCCTGGTCGGGCCCGGGGACGCGGATGTCGAGGTCCTCCTGCCGGTCGAATCCGTAGTTCGCCGGGTCGGCCGCATCAGGGCTGCCCGGTGCGACGAGGCGCAGGCCGCTGCCGCGCCCCCGGCGAACCAACACAGCGACGATGACCCCGAGCCAGCCGATCGCGAACAGGAACCACAGAATCTCCATGCCACAAGCGAACCAGACCGGCGGGGCCACATGCCAACAGGGGGGCTGACCCCGGGCTGCACACGGCGTCGGGGCATAGCATCTGACCATGAGCGACGACAGCCACGAGCACCAGAGCTTCGAGACCCGCGCGATCCACGCGGGCAACACGGCGGACCCGCTGACCGGCGCGGTCGTGCCCCCGATCTACCAGGTTTCCACGTACAAGCAGGACGGCGTCGGCGGACTGCGCGGCGGCTACGAGTACAGCCGCAGCGCCAACCCGACCCGCACCGCGCTGGAGGAGAACCTCGCGGCGCTGGAGGGCGGCCGGCGCGGCCTCGCCTTCGCCTCCGGCCTCGCCGCCGAGGACTGCCTGCTGCGTACGCTGCTCTCCCCGGGCGACCACGTGGTCATCCCGAACGACGCGTACGGCGGCACCTTCCGCCTCTTCGCGAAGGTCGTCTCCCGCTGGGGCGTGGAGTGGTCGGTGGCCGACACCTCCGACGCGGACTCCGTGCGCGCGGCCCTCACCCCGAAGACCAAGGTCATCTGGGTCGAGACCCCCTCCAACCCGCTGCTCGGCATCACGGACATCGCCGTCGTCGCCGACATCGCGCGGACGGCCGGCGCCAAGCTGGTCGTGGACAACACCTTCGCCTCCCCCTACCTCCAGCAGCCCCTCGCGCTCGGCGCGGACGTGGTCGTGCACTCGCTGACGAAGTACATGGGCGGGCACTCGGACGTCGTCGGCGGCGCGCTGGTCACCGCGGACGCGGCGCTCGGCGAGGAACTGGCCTACCACCAGAACGCGATGGGCGCCGTGGCCGGCCCGTTCGACTCCTGGGTCGTGCTGCGGGGCATCAAGACCCTGGCCGTGCGGATGGACCGGCACGCGGAGAACGCGGGCAAGATCGTGGAGGTGCTCAAGCGGCACCCGAAGGTCACCAAGGTCCTCTACCCGGGCCTGCCCGAGCACCCGGGCCACGAGATCGCCGCCAAGCAGATGCGCAACTTCGGCGGCATGGTCTCCTTCCAGGTCGCCGGCGGCGAGGAGGAGGCCGTCGCGGTCTGCGGCCGCACCAAGATCTTCACGCTGGCCGAGTCCCTGGGCGGCGTCGAGTCCCTCATCGAGCACCCGGGCCGCATGACGCACGCGTCGGTGGCCGGCTCGGCGCTGGAGGTCCCGGCGGACCTGATCCGCGTCTCGGTGGGCATCGAGAACGCCGACGACCTGATCGCGGACCTGACCCAGGCCCTGGGCTGACGCCCCGCACCCCCGCCGGGCTCCGCCCGGGCCCGGCGGGGGTGTGTGGTGGCCGTGGCGGGTGCCGAGGGCCGGTGCCGTGGCGCGCTGGGTGCGGCGCCGCTGCCGGGGCGCCGCACCGGACCCCGCGCCTCGAACGCCGGCGGGCCGGGTTCGCGCTACCAGCCCTCCAGGGGTGGGGAGATGCCGCTCGGCGGGAGGGCCCAGGGGTGGGTCACGGCGGCCCAGACCGTGAAGGCGGCCACCGCCGCGCACAGGACGGCCCAGCCGAAGCGCCGCAGGGCCTGCCGGCGGCGCAGGATGCGGCCCCCGCGGGCTGCCGCGCCCGCGGCGAGGCCCGGCGGGACCACCGGGTACGGGCCCTCCATCAGGCGCCGCACCTGGGCCTCCCTGCGGTCCGGGAGGCCGCTCACCGGAGCTCCGCCACGGCCCGGTTGCACAGCACGCGGACCCGTTCGGGCGGCAGCCCCAGCTGCGCCGCGGTGACCTCCTCCGCGACCCCTTCGTAGATCCGCAGGACGAGTACGAGCCGCTCCAGCGGGCTCAGCCGGGCCAGCAGCCCGGTGCCCCGCTGGTGGCGCCGGCCGGTACGGGCGAACGCGGTGCACAGTTCCCGGCGCGTGAAGTCGTACGGGTCGTCCCCGCGCACGCGCCGCCAGTCGGCGTACGTACGGGCCAGCGCGCCCGCCAGCAGCTTGCGGGCCGCCTCCGGTTCACCGGTCAGCAGGATCGCGACGTGCAGGAGCCGCCCCGCCGCGCCCGCGACGAAGGCCTCGAACTCCGCGTAGGGGCCCAAGCGTTGCTCCACCGCCCGCATGGTGCACATAGTGCGGGCAGTGGGACCGTCCCGGTCAAGGGGTCTGACGCAGCCCGGTCAGGAGCCCGGTCAGCAGCCGGGCCGGGAGTCCGGTCAGGACGCCGGGCCGGCGTCGGCCACGGCCGCCATCAGCTCGGACAGCGACAGGTTGAAGCGCGTCAGCAGCGCCGTGAACGACTCGCGTTCCGCCTCGGTCCAGCCCTCCGTGACCCGCGCCATCAGCTCGCGCCGCGAGGAGCGGACCTCCTCCAGCCGCGCCAGCCCCCGCGGGGACAGCGCGAGGACCACGGCCCGCCCGTCCTCCGGGTGCGAAGTCCGCTTGACCAGGCCGCTGTCGACGAGCGGCGCGACCTGCCGGGTGACCGTGGAGGAGTCGATGCCCATGCCGCCGGCGAGCGCCTTCACGCCCATCGGGCCTTCCAGGTCGAGCCGGTTCAGCAGCAGGTACGCGGCCCGGTCCATGGAGTTGCGGGCCTGGCCGACGCCGCCCAGGCGGGTCTGCTCGGCGCGGCGCGCGAAGACGGCGACCTGGTGCTGGAGCGCGTCGAGGAGACCCGCTCCGACGGGCGCGTCCAGCGCCGCGGGCAGGTCGGAATTGGCCGGGTAGGAAGGCATGGCCGTGGGCTCTCTTCGCGTGGTCCGACAAGGATGGGGGACAGAGTACGCGGCCGTGCGGCGGCTCGTACGCCTCGTACGAGAACTGATACGACGGGCCGCGGACGGCCGCCCGGAGCCGTCCCGGATGGCGAGATTTCGCCCCTTGCCGGGAGCGGTGCGCGCACTCTGAGCCGGGCCGCGTCCGGACTGCGAGACTGGCGGAATGAACTACCGAGTGCCTCAGCCCGTTCCGCAGGTCATCCTCGACGATGTCCGGGGAGCCCAGAAGATGCTGTCCGGCGTCTCCCGGATCACCCCGATGGAGGGCAGCCGGTACCTCTCCTCCCTCACGCACTCCCCGGTTCACTTCAAGTGCGAGAACCTCCAGCGCACCGGCTCCTTCAAGCTGCGCGGCGCGTACGTGCGCATCGCGGGCCTGCGCCCCGAGCAGCGGGCGGCCGGGGTCGTGGCGGCCAGCGCGGGCAACCACGCGCAGGGCGTGGCGCTGGCCTCCTCCCTGCTCGGGGTGCGCTCCACGGTGTTCATGCCGGTCGGCGCGCCGCTGCCGAAGGTGGCCGCGACCCGGGAGTACGGCGCCGAGGTGCGCATGCACGGGCAGGTCGTCGACGAGACCCTCGCGGCGGCCCAGGACTACGCGGACCGCACGGGCGCGGTGTTCATCCACCCCTTCGACCACCACGACATCATCGCGGGCCAGGGCACGGTGGGCCTGGAGATCCTGGAGCAGTGCCCGGAGGTGCGGACCATCCTCGTCGGGATCGGGGGCGGGGGTCTCGCGGCCGGTGTCGCGGTCGCGGTGAAGGCGCTGCGCCCCGACGTCAAGGTCATCGGCGTCCAGGCGGCGGGCGCGGCCGCGTACCCGCCCTCGCTGCTGGTCGGGCACCCGGTGTCCATCGACAACCCGACGACGATGGCGGACGGCATCAAGGTCGGCCGCCCCGGGGACGTCCCCTTCAAAATCATCGGCGAACTCCTCGACGACGTGCGTACGGTGTCGGAGGACGCGCTCTCCAGCGCCCTGCTGCTCTGCCTGGAGCGGGCGAAGCTGGTGGTCGAGCCGGCCGGGTGCAGCCCGGTGGCCGCGCTGCTGAGCGAACCCGAACGGTACGACGACGGGCCGGTGGTGGCCGTTCTGTCCGGCGGGAACGTCGATCCGCTGCTGCTCCAGCGGATCCTGCGGCACGGCATGGCCGCGGCGGGCCGGTACCTGTCGCTGCGGCTGCGGGTGGCCGACCGGCCGGGGGCGCTGGCCGGGCTCCTGGGCGTGCTGTCAGTGGTGGATGCGAACGTGTTGGACGTGAGCCACGTGCGGACCGATCCGCGGCTGGGCCTCACGGAGGTGGAGGTGGAGCTGCAGTTGGAGACGAAGGGCCCGGAGCACTGCGCGGAGGTCGCGCGCTCGCTGCACAGCGCCGGTTACAAAGTGATGAGCTGACCGCTGGCTGTACGCGATATAACGCGATAACGTGCGCCCGGGTGAACGGGGGATCCCCCGTTCGGCCGGGCCGAGCCTGCCCGGCGCCCATATGATCTGCGTAGGAATGCCCTGATTCTGCTGCAATGATCTGCACTGGGAGAATCCGTATGCCAGGCGCCATCTATGCCGAAGGCCTGGTCAAGACCTTCGGCGATGTACGGGCTCTGGACGGCGTGGACCTCGATGTCCCCGAAGGCACCGTCCTGGGTCTGCTCGGCCCGAACGGCGCGGGCAAGACAACGACCGTACGCGTCCTGACCACCCTCCTCCGGCCCGACAGCGGCAAGGCCGTCGTCGCCGGGATCGACGTGCTCAAACACCCCAACGAGGTCCGGCGGGCCATCGGCCTCTCCGGCCAGTTCGCCGCGGTCGACGAATACCTCACCGGCCGCGAGAACCTCCAAATGGTCGGCCAGCTCTACCAGATGAAGGCCAGGGCGGCGAAGGCCCGGGCCGAGGAACTGCTCGAACGCTTCCACCTCTCCGACGCGGCCGACCGCCCCGCGAAGACCTACTCCGGCGGCATGCGCCGACGGCTCGACCTCGCCGCCGCCCTCGTCGTCAGCCCGCCCGTGATGTTCATGGACGAGCCGACCACCGGCCTCGACCCCCGCAACCGGCAGCGGCTGTGGGCGATCATCAAGGAACTGGTCGCGGGCGGCACCACCCTGCTCCTCACCACCCAGTACCTGGAGGAGGCCGACCACCTCGCGCACGACATCTGCGTGGTCGACCACGGCAAGGTCATCGCCCGCGGTACGTCGGACCAGCTCAAGGCCCGCACCGGCGGCGAGCGCGTGGAGGTCGTCGTCCACGAACGCGACCACATCGCCACCGCCCGCGAGGTCCTCGCCGGCTTCGGCAAGGGCGAGACCACGGTCGAGGAGCACACCCGCAAGCTCACCGTCCCCGTCTCCGGCGGCGCCAAGCTGCTCGCCGAGGTCATCCGCGAGCTGGACGGCCGCGGCATCGAGATCGACGACATCGGCCTGCGCCGGCCCACCCTCGACGACGTCTTCATATCCCTGACCGGTCACGCCGCCGAACGCGAGGCGGACGAGACCGGCGACGAGAACGACGGGGCCCCCGAGGCCGGCGCCAAGGGCCGCAAAGCGGCGGCGCGGAAGGAGATGGCGAAGTGACCCTCACCTCCCGGACGCCGGAGCTTGCCGCACCCCGCCCGCGCGGCGGCGTCGTCCAGAGCGCGGCCGACTCCCTGGTGATCGCCAAGCGGAACCTGATCCGGATGTCCCGGATCCCCGAGATGATCATCTTCGGTCTGATCCAGCCGGTCATGTTCGTCGTGCTCTTCAGCTACGTCTTCGGCGGCTCGATCAGCGTCGGCGGCAGCACCTCGCCGCAGGCCTACCGCGAGTTCCTGATGGCGGGCATCTTCGCCCAGACCGTCACCTTCGCCACCGCCGGCGCGGGCGCGGGCATCGCGGACGACATGCACAAGGGCCTCATCGACCGCTTCCGCTCCCTGCCCATGGCCCGCGGCGCGGTCCTGACCGGGCGCACCCTCGCCGACCTCGTCCAGACCTCGGTCACCCTGGTCGTCCTGGCCGTCGTCGCGCTGCTCGTCGGCTGGCGCACCCACACCAGCCTCGGAGAGGTCCTCGCCGGCTTCGCCCTGCTGCTCCTGCTCGGCTACGCCTTCTCCTGGATCGGCGCCCTGATCGGCCTGTCGGTGCGCACCCCGGAAGCGGCCACCTCGGGCGGTCTGATCTGGCTCTTCCCGCTGACGTTCATCTCGAACGCCTTCGTGCCGTCCGAGAACATGCCGTCCTTCCTCCAGACCCTCGCGGAGTGGAACCCCTTCAGCGCCACCGTCCAGGCCGCCCGCGTGCTCTTCGGCAACCTCCCCGAGGGCTACCCGGTCCCGGACGCCTGGCCGATGCAGCACCCGGTGATCGCGTCGATCCTCTGGTCGGTGCTGATCATCGTGGCCTTCCGTACCCTCGCGGTGCGCAAGTACCGCTCGGCGACGGCATAGGCCCGTACCGCACGCACGAACGCCGATGCCCGGCCGGGACAGTCAGCTGTCCGGCCGGGCATCGGCGCAAGAGGTGGGGTGATCAGCCGGTGAAGGGCTTGACGTCGAGGATCTTGACCGAGGCCTTCTTGCCGTTCGGCAGCTCGTACTCGGCGTCCTCGCCGACGGCCTTGCCCATGACGCCGCTGCCCAGCGGGGACTGCGGGGAGTAGGTCTCGAAGTCCGCGGACGCGTACTCGCGCGACGCCAGCAGGAACTCCATCGTGTCGTCCTCGTCGCCGTCGAAGGCGATCTTCACGACCGTGCCGGGCGCCACCACGCCGTCGGACGCGGGTGCCGTCCCGACCTTGGCGTTCTCCAGGAGCTGCGTGAGCTGGCGGACGCGCAGTTCCTGCTTGCCCTGCTCCTCCTTGGCCGCGTGGTAACCGCCGTTCTCGCGCAGGTCGCCCTCCTCGCGGGCGGCTGCGATCTTCGTGGCGATCTCCGTGCGTGCGGGACCAGAGAGGTAGTCCAGCTCTGCCTTCAGCTGGTCGTACGCCGCCTGGGTCAGCCAGGTGACGCTCTCGCTCGTCTGGGTCACGGGTGCTCCTCGTCGGTACAGGGGACTTACATGGTCGCCAGCGGCGGGCGAAACCACGAGCCTAACAATTCGGGAAGAAAAGGGGGAGGACCCGAGCGCGTCCGTGACGTCCCGGGAGGGCCCGGCCCGGCCGTGTCCGCCCCGAAGAGCGGCCCGGCGGCTCCTGCACTTCCAGGATCGCCCATCCGGGCGTGGCGGACGAGCCCGATCGGCGAACCGGACCCGTCAGCTGCCGGCAGCGGGCTGGCAGCCGACCAGCTCGATCATCGCCGCGCGCCCGGTGGTCTTCAGCGACACGACCTCGTCCACCCGTGTCGCGGACTGCGCGAACGTGAAGTCGGCGCGGCCCACCTCGCCGTGCTCCTTGTCCTGCGAGGTCAGGGTGCACACCCCGGTCTCCGAGGCGCCCTTGCGCACCTCCAGGTGCACCTTCACCTCGGTGTCGGAGACCACCTGGAACTTGATCACCTCGGCGCTGACGCTCTGCCCGGCCATGTAGTCCCAGCCGATCCAGCCGATCACACCCAGCAGCACGACGCCCAGGGCCGACCCGACGATCTTGAGCTTCCGGTCCGCACGCTCGTCCGCCGACCGGCCGTACCGGCCCTCGGGCAGCCCCTCGCGCACCGCGCTCATGATCGTTTCCTCTCGCTGGGGAAGGGTGAGGCACCCTAGGAATTTTCCGTCCCCCGGTTCGGTCACTATAGAAGCCGACTGTCGCGCCGAATCACAGAGGATCCTGTCTTGACCGAGCAGCTTCGACTGATGGCCGTCCACGCCCACCCCGACGACGAGTCGAGCAAGGGCGCGGCCACCATGGCCAAGTACGTGTCCGAGGGGATCCCGGTGATGGTCGTCACCTGCACCGGTGGCGAGCGCGGGTCCGTCCTGAACCCCAAGCTCCAGGGCGACAAGTACATCGAGGAGAACATCCACGAGGTCCGGGCCAAGGAGATGGACGAGGCCCGCGAGATCCTCGGCATCGAGCAGGAATGGCTCGGATACGTGGACTCCGGCCTGCCGGAGGGCGACCCGCTGCCGCCGCTGCCCGAGGGCTGCTTCGCCCTGGAGGACGTCGACGAGGCGGCCGGCCGCCTCGTCAAGAAGATCCGCGCCTTCAAGCCGCAGGTCGTCACGACGTACGACGAGAACGGCGGCTACCCGCACCCCGACCACATCATGACCCACAAGATCTCCATGGTGGCCTTCGAGGGCGCGGCCGACACCGAGAAGTACCCGGAGGCCGAGTTCGGCCCGGCCTACCAGCCGCAGAAGCTCTACTACAACCAGGGCTTCAACAAGCCGCGCACCGTCGCCCTCCACGAGGCCCTCCTCGCCCGCGGCATGGAGTCCCCCTACGGCGAGTGGCTCGAGCGCTGGAAGGAGTTCGAGCGCAAGGAGCGGACCCTGACCACGCACGTCCCCTGCGCCGACTTCTTCGAGATCCGCGACAAGGCGCTCATCGCGCACGCCACGCAGATCGACCCGGACGGCGGCTGGTTCCGCGTCCCGATGGACGTCCAGAAGGAGGTCTGGCCGACGGAGGAGTACGAGCTGGCGAAGTCGCTCGTGGACACTTCCCTCCCCGAGTCCGACCTCTTCGCCGGCATCCGGGAGAATGCTTAGCCATGAGCGCTACGCAGGCAGCAATCACCCAGTTCCTTCCGCTGGCGGCCGACACCTTCGACAAGAACAAGGTGACCCCCGGAATCCTGGGCTTCATCGTGTTCGCGGTCCTCGCCCTCGGGACGTGGGCCCTGATGAAGTCGATGAACCGGCACATGGGCCGGGTGAACTTCGAGGAGACCCCGGAACCGGGTTCCGCGACCGCGGAAGGCACCCGGGCCCCGTAGGCCCCCGCCCCGTCCCACCGCCGCCGCCTTCCGGGCGGGCGGCGGTGTCCCGTCCTGCGGTCGCGGGCGCGCCCGTGCCCGGCGCCGACGCTGCCACCGTCGGGGGTCGGGTGTGCGGCGGGGTGCCCCCGCAGGGCGTCGAACGCAACCACCCTCTCCGTCTCCGACCCCGTGGAAACGTTCGACGGCCGAGGAGGTACCCCGGCGCGCGCCCGGGCCCGGCGGCCGGTTGCGTGCGGGCCGCTGCGCGGGGCCTTCCCCCGCCCCTTCCCGGAACCGGGCTCCGCCCGGCCCGGCCCTCAAACGCCGGACGGCTGAAGGACCCGGGGCTCCGCCCGGGCCCGGTCCGCAAGCGCCGGACGGGCTGGAGGAACGTCGCGGACGCCGTCAGCCCGGACCCCGCAAACCCTCGCCCCGGACCCGTAGCCGGGGGCGGGTGGGCAGTGGGGGACTGCGCCCGGGGGCGAGGGGGAGAGGGCAGGCCCGCGCATCAGCCGCGTACGCACCGCCCGCGCCGCTCCGCGGACCCGCCCGGCCCGCCGCGCCTACGCCGGCTCCGCCGGCCCCGACGGGCCCGGGACGCCCATGATTTCGCGGGCCTGGAGGTTCGGGACCAGGCCGAGACGCCACGCCTGCCAGCCCTCCGCCGGGTCCACGCCCCGGCCCAGGATCACCCCGTACGTCTCCAGGCAGTCCTCCAGCCGGCCGTCCCGCGCCGGATGCGGCGCCGCCGACAGGCGGGCCAGTTCCGCCCGCGCCTCCTCCGGGGCGGACGGCACCGCGTACGCCAGCATCGTGCAGCGCAGGAAGCGGGCCCAGTCCTCCCCGCGCCGGTCCCCGTACGAGATGAACAGCCGCACCGCCTCCTCGCACAGGCCCAGCGCCTGCGAGACCCGGGCGTTGCCCGCGTCCACCACCGCCAGCTCCAGGCAGGTCCACGCCTCGCCGTGGGCCAGCCCGATCCGCCGGAAGTCCGCCCGCGCGTCCACCAGCAGCTGCCGCGCGAAGCCCGAGTTCCGCAGGTTGCCGGTCTGCGCCGCCCGCTGGTCCCGCGTGACGCGGCCCGAGTGGTGCCGGGCGTGCGCCAGCCCGTACACGTCCCGCATCCGCGAGAACATCGTCCGGGCCCGCTCCAGCTCCCGCACCGCCTGATCGCGCTCGCCGGCCTCCTCCAGCGCCTGCCCGAGGTGGTACAGCGTCCACGCCTCGCCGCGCGCGTCCTCCGCCTCCCGGTGCCGCGCCAGCGCGTCCCGCAGCCGCTCCAGCGCCGCCTCCGGATCCCCGTCCACCACCCGGGCCCGCCCCAGCTGGGTCAGCGCCCACGCCTCGCCGCGGTCGTCGCGGGTGCGCCCGTACAGGTCCAGCGCCAGCCGCAGCTCCGCCTCCGCCCGCTCCACCTCGCCGTACCGCAGGTGCACCTGCCCCCGCTGGAAGTGCGCCCAGGCCTCGCCGTGCACGCTCTCGCTCTCCCGGTGCAGGGCCAGCGAACGCTCCAGCAGGGCCGTCGCCTCCGCGAGCCGGCCCAGGTCCCGCTCGACGGCCGCCAGCGCGTGCAGACCCCACGCCCGGTCGCCCGCCAGCTCCGCCGGCTCCTGCATCACCAGGGCCTCACGGATGCGGGCCGCGGCCTCCGGGAGGTTGCCCTGGTGGTGCAGCGTGATGCCGAGCGAGACCAGCGCCATCGCCGCCCCCGCCTCCTGGTGCGCCTCCATGTACTGGTCGACCACCGAGGTCAGCGTGGTGCGGGCCTTGTCGAGCTCGCCCAGCTGGCGCGCAGCGATACCCGTACGCCACTGGACCGACCGCACCAGCCGCCCCTGCCGGTCCCCGCCGCCCCCGCTCGCGGCCCCGCCGCCGTCCCCGTCCGCGCCGCCGTCCCCGGCCCGGCCCGCCGCCACGGCCTGCGTCAGCTCGTCGATCTCACCCAGCCGGTACAGGTCCCCGCGCAGCAGGCAGAAGTCGCACAGCGCGCCCAGCAGGTCCAGCACCGCCTGCTGGTCCACGCCCTCGGAGTGCCGCAGCGCCGCCGTGATGAAGCTCGACTCGTCGTCCAGCCAGCGCAGCGCCGCGTCCAGCGAGGTGAAACCGTGCACCCCGAACTGGTTGGCCCGCGTCGACATCTTCCCGTCGACCATCCGGATCACCGAGTCCGCGAGCTGCGCGTACACCCGGATCAGCCGCTCGTGCGCCGCCACCGCCGGCTCCCGGTCCTCGTCCGCCGCCAGCCGTGCCGCCGCGTACGCGCGCACCGCGTCGTGCATCCGGAACCGCTGCCCGCGCACCCGCTCGATCAGCCCCGCCTCCCACAGCTCCTCCAGCAGCCGCAGCGCGGCCTGCTCCGGTACGTCGGCCAGCGCGGCCGCCGCCGCACCGCCGAGGGACGCCCGCCCGGCCAGCGGCAGCCGCCGCAGCAGCTGCCGGGCCGGCTCCGCGAGCCGGGCGTCCGCGGCCCGCAGCGCGGCCTCCACCGGATGCCCACCCCCGGCCGCGGGGACCACGCCCGCACGCGCCGACGGGCCCAGCATCCGCAGCGCCAGCGGCAGCCCGCCGCTCAGCTCCACGACGGCCGCCACCGCCTCGGGGCCCGCCACCGCCCCGGAGCCCGCCACCGCCTCGGGGGCCGCTTCGCCCGCCCCCTCCTCCGCCGCCGCCCGCACCAGCTCCGCCGCATCCTCCGGGCCGAGCCGCTGCACCGGCAGCTGGTGCACCCAGGCCGGCAGGTCCGCGGGCAGCTCCAGCGGCTCCCGCGCCGTCACCAGCACCAGGCTCTCGGAACGCTCCGGCACCAGCATCCGCACCTGCTCCGCGTCCACCGCGTCGTCGAGGACCACCGTCACCGCGAGCCCCTGCAGATGCTGGTGGTACAGCTCGCCCAGGCGCCGCACCTGCTGCTCGGCCGAAGCCCCCTCGCGGAACAGCAGCTGCTCACGGGGAGCGCCCAGCCGGTTCAGCAGGTGCAGCAGCGCCTCCCGCGTCGACAGCGGAGCCTCCGCGCCCCCGCCCGCCCCCGCGCCCGTCGACCCGCCCCGCAGGTCCACCACGCACGCACCCTTGAACTGGTCCCGCAGCCCGTGCGCCGCCCGCAACGCCAGGGCCGTGCGGCCCACCCCGGGCTCGCCGTGCAGCACCACGACCACCGGCCGCGTCTCCGTGCTCGCCCGCGCCGCCTGCACCCACTGCGCGATCCGGGTCATTTCCGCCCGCCGGCCCGCGAACCGGCCCGCCGGATCCGGGAGCTGCCCGAACGACTGCTCCAGCGCACTGCGCCGCCGGGCCTCCGCACTGCGGTCCGTGCCCCGCAGCTGCGGCGCCGCGGACCGGGGTACCGCGGGGCGGGGCGCCCGGGCCGCCGCGGACACCTTCCGCTGCGCCTCCAGGAAGGGCCGCACGCCGCGCACCTCCAGCGCCGACAGCCACTGCAGGCGCAGCTGCTCCGGCCCGCCCGGCCGGCCCAGCTCACCGGCCCGCCGGTTCGCGGCCGGCAGGTGCAGAGCCGTCACCTTCGCCACCGTCGCCACCGCCCCGGCGATGCCCACGACGGCCCCGGTGGTGAGCGCCGTTCCGGCCGCGACCCCGAGCGCGAGGTCCGTCCCGATGGCCGTGGCCGCGGCAACGGCCGTCACCAGAGCCGCCGTCGACGTGTTCCCGCGCCGGAAGGCCTCCCCGAGGGACTCGTCCCCGGCGGCCGCCTCGTCCAGGGCCCGCACGTACGCCTCGTACTCCGGCGCCGCACTCGCGGCGAGCGCGTCCAGCGCCTCCTTGCCGCGCGCCAGCAGCGCCGCCCGGTCGACGGCCGGCGCACCCGCGACTCCCCGCCGGGCCTCCTCGTCGACGGCCCGCACCAACAGCCGCTCGGCCTCACCGCGATGGCTGTCCCGCATCGGCATCCCCCTAAGAGAGCTCCGGCAACGTGCCACAAGTGTCCGCCGGTACGGCCGATTGCAACAGGGAACTTGAGCTAGATCAGAGGGAGTTGGCCAGTAAGGGAACTGTCGCGCAAATTTCGCGCAGCCGCCCCGCGCTGATCGGGACGGCAGGAACGGGGGGTCTGATGACGGTACGGGGGATCCGCACGCAGGCGCGGGCGGCAGTGGCGGCAGGAGCGGCGATGGCGGCATTGCCCCTCTTCCTGGCCGGATGCACCGGGCAGCCCCCCGCGCCGGAGTTCACGCTCCGCTACGAGGAGCCGGCGCCCGCCGACGCGGCCGGGGCGCGCCTTCTCCGCGACCGAAACCTTGTCGAGCCCGAGCTCACCGACCTCAACGCATACCTCCGCCTCCCCCACCGGGTCACCGTCGTCGCCCGCTCCTGCGCGGGCGGGGGCACCGGCTACGACCCGGCCGAACACCGCATCGAGCTCTGCTACGACGACCTCGCCGAGGACCGCGAACTGTTCGCCCGCGCCGGGTCCCCGCACCCGGACGAGGACCTCGCCGACGTCGTCCGCGAGACGATCCACCACGAGGCGGGCCACGCCCTCGCGGACGCCCTGGACCTCGCACTCGACGCCCGCGCCGAGGAGGACGCCGCCGACCGCTTCGCCCAGCTGATGCTCCTGCGCACCCCCGGGGGCGAGACCGCCCTCCTGACCGCCGCCCGCGCCTACGACCTCGCCGCCGCGGCCGACCCCGCCCCGGACCCCTCGGACGAACACGCCCCACCGGCCGCCCGAGCCGAATCCCACCGCTGCGCGGTCCAGGGCGCCGCCCCCACCCGCCACCCGGACCTGTCCACCCCGTCCCGAGCCCACTGCGCCGAGACCTGGACCGCGTCCCGGGACGCCTGGACCCGCGACCTGGCGCGACTCGTCAGGTCGTAACCGATCGTCGGTTCGTGAGTTAGAGCGAACATCGCAAAAACTATCGATGGGAAAAGGACCATGGACCTTGTGCCAGTGGAGCCCTTACAACTACATCTGCGTGTCGGGCCGCGGCTGTGGGCGATGCGCCATCAGCGGTCCCCTCGTGGAGGACGCGATCGGAAGGCTGCTCTTTCCCGAGGGCGGACAGGGTCGGGTGCGACTGCCGGAGCCGATTCGGCTCCGGTGGCAGTCGGGTGAGATGGGGTTCGAGGAGAAGCGGAAGGTGATCGCATCGGTCTTCTCGCACCTCGTGGTCAAGCCCGGGAGGAAGGGCTGTCAGAGCGGGGACTACTCGCGAGTGGTTCCGGTGTGGAAGTGGGCTGATCGCACGACGGCAGCAGACCCGGCGGCCTGATGGCCCCGTCACGGGCCGGGCACCGGGAGGTGCGGCAGGATGGGAGTATGCCGAACCGCCTCGCGAACGAGACCTCCCCTTATCTGCTCCAGCACGCCGGCAACCCGGTCGACTGGTGGCCTTGGTCGCCGGAGGCGTTCGCGGAGGCGCGTGAGCGCGGTGTACCCGTTCTGCTAAGCGTTGGCTATAGCTCGTGCCATTGGTGTCACGTCATGGCCAACGAATCCTTCGAGGACGAGCTCTCCGCCGCCTACATGAACGAGCACTTCGTCAACATCAAGGTCGACCGCGAAGAGCGCCCCGACATCGACGCCGTCTACATGGAGGCCGTCCAGGCCGCCACCGGGCAGGGCGGCTGGCCGATGACCGTGTTCCTCACCGCGGACGCCGAGCCCTTCTACTTCGGCACCTACTTCCCGCCCGAGCCCCGGCACGGGATGCCCTCCTTCATGCAGGTCCTCGAAGGGGTGCGCACCGCCTGGGAGGGGCGGCGCGAGGAGGTCGACGAGGTCGCGCAGAAGATCGTGCGGGACCTGGCCGGGCGGCAGTTGGACTACGGCAAGGCGGGCGTGCCCGGTCCCGAGGAGCTCGGGCAGGCGCTGCTCGGGCTGACCCGGGAGTACGACGCCGCGCGCGGCGGGTTCGGCGGGGCGCCGAAGTTCCCGCCGTCCATGGTGCTGGAGTTCCTGCTGCGGCACCACGCGCGCACCGGGTCCGAGGGTGCGCTGCAGATGGCCGCCGACACCTGTGAGGCCATGGCGCGGGGCGGGATCTACGACCAGCTCGGCGGCGGGTTCGCGCGGTACTCCGTGGACCGGGAGTGGGTCGTCCCGCACTTCGAGAAGATGCTGTACGACAATGCGCTGCTCTGCCGGGTGTACGCCCACCTGTGGCGGGCCACCGGGTCGGACCTGGCCCGCCGCGTCGCGCTGGAGACCGCCGACTTCATGGTGCGGGAACTGCGCACGGAGCAGGGCGGGTTCGCCTCCGCGCTCGACGCGGACAGCGAGGACCCGGACAGCGGCGAGCACGTGGAGGGGGCCTACTACGCCTGGACCTCCGCCCAGCTGCGCGAGGTGCTCGGCGAGGAGGACGGGGACCTGGCCGCCGCGTACTTCGGGGTGACCGAGGAGGGCACCTTCGGCGGTGACGTCAGCCGCGCCGCGGGCGGGGGGAAGTCGGTGCTGCAACTGCCGCAGGACGGGCCCGTGGTGGATGCCGCCCGGGTGGCCGGGATCAGGCAGAGGCTGCTCGCCGCGCGGGACCGGCGGCCCGCGCCCGGACGGGACGACAAGGTCGTCGCGGCCTGGAACGGGCTGGCCATCGCCGCCCTCGCCGAGTGCGGGGCGTACTTCGAGCGGCCCGACCTCGTCGAGCGGGCCACGGAGGCGGCTGATCTGCTGGTGCGCGTGCACATGGACGGCCGTGCGCGGCTGGCGCGGACCAGCAGGGACGGGCAGGTCGGGGCCAATGCGGGGGTGCTGGAGGACTACGGCGACGTCGCCGACGGGTTCCTGGCGCTGGCGTCGGTCACCGGCGAGGGGGTGTGGCTGGAGTTCGCCGGTTTCCTCGTCGACCTGGTCCTGGACCGGTTCACCGCCGAGGACGGGTCGCTGTACGACACCGCGCACGACGCCGAGCAGCTGATCCGCCGGCCCCAGGACCCGACCGACACCGCGGCTCCGTCGGGCTGGACCGCGGCCGCCGGTGCGCTGCTGTCGTACGCGGCCCACACCGGTTCGGAGGCCCACCGCACGGCGGCCGAGCGGGCGCTCGGGGTGGTGCACGCGCTCGGGCCGCGGGTGCCGCGGTTCATCGGGCACGGGCTGTCGGTCGCCGAGGCGCTGCTGGACGGGCCGCGCGAGGTGGCGGTCGTCGGCCACCCGGAGGACCCGGACCGGGCGGCGCTGCACCGTACGGCGTTGCTGGGGACGGCTCCCGGGGCGGTGGTGGCGGTCGGGCTGCCTCGGGCGGCGGACGGCAGCGGGGGCGAGTTCCCCCTTTTGGCCGAGCGCACTCTCGTACGGGACCTTCCGACGGCGTATGTGTGCCGGCACTTCGTCTGCGCGCGGCCTACGACCGATCCGGTCGAGCTGGCCGAGCAGTTGGGTGTGGTTCGTCCCTGAAGCAACCGGAGTAGCGTCAATTCCGGTTAGGCGTGCATGAGTTCGGTTACCCCTTTTTTATCCGTACAGCATCTGAGTGTCATGTTCACTGCCTAATGTCATCTCTTCGAGGGTTACCGGAGTGTGGCTGGAATGGCCACTGTGACGGCGCGCTGAGGGGTGCGCGCACGAGGGGAAGCGGGAGCTGGGGGCGGTGGGCCGGGGGGCCCGCCGCGAGCTTCCGGGGGGTTTGACGAACTGCCGCTCGGGGTTGCGGCATGCCTGGGGGGGACGCTTTGTTCACCGCTGTGTTCATTACGGTCATTTCGCTCGCGCTCTTCGGGATCGCCGCGTTCACGCTCTGGTGGCAGATGCACGCGTGGCGCACCCCCGAGGTGCTCGCCTCGACCCGCTTCAACGCCCCCGACGGGGGCGGCCGCCTGTCCTTCTCGCTGCTGCTGCCGGCCCGCCACGAGCAGGCGGTGCTGGAGCACACCATCGACCGGCTGCTGGAGTCGAGCCACACCGACTACGAGATCATCGTGATCGTCGGGCACGACGACCCCGAGACGGCGGCGGTCGCCGAACGCGCCGCGGGCCGTGCGCCCGACCGGGTGCGGGTCGTCGTCGACCACCACGAGACCAAGAACAAGCCCAAGGCGCTCAACACCGCGCTCCCGCACTGCAGGGGCGACATCGTCGGGGTCTTCGACGCCGAGGACCAGGTCCACCCCGAGCTGCTCGCCCACGTCGACCACGCGTTCCGCGCCAGCGGCGCCGACGTGGTCCAGGGCGGGGTCCAGCTCATCAACTTCCACTCCAGCTGGTACAGCCTGCGCAACTGCCTGGAGTACTTCTTCTGGTTCCGCTCCCGCCTCCACCTGCACGCCGAGAAGGGCTTCATCCCGCTCGGCGGCAACACGGTCTTCGTGCGCACCGACGTGCTGCGCGAGGCCGACGGCTGGGACCAGAACTGCCTCGCCGAGGACTGCGACCTGGGGGTGCGGCTGTCGTCGGTCGGCAAGAAGGTGGTCGTCGCGTACGACTCCGACATGGTGACCCGCGAGGAGACGCCCGGCTCGCTGATGAGCCTGCTCAAGCAGCGCACCCGCTGGAACCAGGGCTTCCTCCAGGTCTACCGGAAGAAGGACTGGCAGCAGCTGCCGGGCCGCGGCCAGCGGTGGCTGGCCCGCTACACCCTGATGACCCCCTTCATGCAGGCAGCGTCCGGGGTGATCATCCCGGTCAACTTCGCCGTCGCGGTCTTCCTCGACGTGCCGGTCGGGATCGCGTTCGTCACCTTCCTCCCGATGCTCGCGGCGATGGTGACCTTCGTCTTCGAGGTCGTCGGACTGCACGACTTCGGCCGCCAGTACGGGCTGCCCGTGCGCTTCGTGCACTACGTCAAGCTCGTCGTCGGCGGCCCGTTCTACCAGGTGATGCTGGCGGGCGCGGCGATCCGCGCGGTCTGGCGCGAGCACCGCGGCCGCAACGAGTGGGAGCTGACGAGCCACACCGGCGCGCACCTGGACACCGCGCCCGCGGTGGACACCGCCCCGCCGGCCGGGGGCGCCGCCGTCCCGGCCGCCGTTCCCGGCCGGCGCGCTGCCGCCCCGGCCGCCGTCGGCACCGCTGCCGCCACCACTGGTGCCAGTGCCGGCGCGACCGCCACCGCCACCGCCACCGCGATCCGAGAGGACAGCCGCCAGTGACCGCCACCCTGCCCACGGCCACTGAACCCCAGTCCCCGGCCGCCACCGTCCCCGCCCAGCGGCGCAGCCCGGCCGGCGGGCTCGGGGTCCGGCCCGCGCCGCTCCGGCCGCTCGTGCGCTTCCGTTCCTCCCGCCCCGACCTGCTGCTGTGCGGGGTCCTGCTGCTGGTGACCGTCCTCGTACAGGGCTGGAACATCACGAATTTCCCGACCCTGAGCGACGACGAGGGCACCTACCTCGCCCAGGCGTGGGCCGTCCAGCAGGGCGACGGCCTCGCGCACTACACGTACTGGTACGACCATCCGCCGCTCGGCTGGATCCAGCTCGCGGGGCTGACGTACCTGCCGTCCCTGTTCGTGCCCGACTCGATGACCGTCGCGACGATGCGGTTCTCGATGCTCGCGGTGTCCGCCGCCAGTTCCGTGCTGATCTACGTGCTGGCGCGCCGGCTGTGGCTGCCGCGCTGGGCGGCCGGGCTGGCGATGGGCCTCTTCGGGCTCTCGCCGCTCTCCGTCGTGCTCCAGCGGGAGATCTTCCTCGACAACATCGCCGTGATGTGGATGCTGCTGGCCTTCTGCCTGGCGGCGTCCCCGAGCCGGCACCTGTGGCACCACTTCGCCTCCGGGCTGGCCGCCGCCACGGCCGTCCTGACCAAGGAGACGATGCTGGTGGTGCTCCCGGCGCTGCTGGTGACGATGTGGCGCCACAGCCACCGCGACACCCGCAAGTTCGCCGTCACCGGGGCCATCACCTCCTGCGCGCTGATCGGCCTGTCGTACCCGCTGTACGCCCTGCTGAACAGCGAGCTGCTGCCGGGCGCCGGCCACGTCTCGCTCATCGACGGCATCACGTACCAGATGAGCCGCCCGGGCTCCGGCTTCATCCTCACCCCGGGGTCCGGTTCGAACGGCGTCTTCCGGTCCTGGCTCTACTACGACGCGGTCCTGCCGCTCGGCGGGCTGGCCGGCGCCGTGCTGCTGATCGCCACCGTCCGCTGGTCCGTCACCGCCCGTGCGCTCGCCGGCCCCGCGCTGGCCTGCGTCATCCTGGCGCTCGTCGCGATGCGGCCCTCCGGCTACCTCCCGGCGATGTACGTGATCCAGGCGCTGCCCTTCCTCGCGCTCGTCCTCGCCGGGGGTGCGGCCAGCGTCACCCATGCCGTGCTGCGCCGCCGCCGGGATCCGGGAGAGCGGCGCGAACTGCTCTGGGCGCGCCGGGCGTTGACCGTGGTCCTCGCCGTGTCCGCGGCGGTGTACGTGCTGCCGCGCTGGTACGAGGGCAACCGCACCGCGCTCACCGCCGACGCGAACGCCCCGTACCGGCAGGCCGCGGCCTGGCTCGGCCGGGAGGTGCCCGACCCCGAGCACACCCGGGTGCTGCTCGACGACGCGCTCTGGCTGGACGCGGTGCACCGCGGCTTCGAACCGGGGCGCGGGGCGATCTGGTTCTACAAGGCCGACCTCGACCCCGCCGTCACCAAGACCCTGCCGAGGGGCTGGCGGGACATCGACTACGTGGTGTCCTCGCCGACCGTGCGCCGTGACGCCGTGGACCTGCCGAACGTGAAGGCGGCACTGGAGCACTCGACCGTCGTGGCCGTCTTCGGCGAGGGCGAGGACCGCATCGAGATCCGCCGGACCGACCGCACCGACCGCACCGACCGCGGAACGGGCACCGCGGGCGCCGCCTCCGCCGACCGTCCGACCGGGAGCTGATCCGCCATGACCGAGGACCTGAGGTCCCTCCATGCCCCGGTCGGAGCGGAACTCGCCGACCCGGGGACCCTGACCGGCAGTGTCACCCTCATCATCCCGACCTTCAACGAGTCGGGGAACGTGGCGGAGCTGCTGCGCCGGCTCGGTGACGCGCTCCCCGAACACCTGCCCTGCGACGTGCTGTTCGTGGACGACTCCACGGACGACACCCCGGCCGTGATCGAGAAGGCCGCCGCCGACCACCCGTTCCCGGTGTCGGTCCTGCACCGCGAGGTGCCCGAAGGGGGCCTCGGCGGAGCCGTCGTCGAGGGGATCCGGCGGGCGGACACCGACTGGGTCGTCGTCATGGACGCCGACCTCCAGCACCCGCCGCACCTGGTGCCCGAACTCGTCGGCGAGGGGATGCGCACGGGCGCCGACCTCGTCGTGGCCTCCCGCTACATCAGCGGCGGCAGCCGGGCCGGGCTGGCGGGGAACTACCGGATCGCCGTCTCGCGGGGCGCGACCTGGCTGACCAAGGGCCTCTTCCCGCGCGCCCTGCGCGGGATCAGCGACCCGATGAGCGGCTTCTTCGCGATGCGCCGCTCGGTGGTCACCGCGGACGCGCTGAAGCCCCTCGGCTACAAGATCCTGCTGGAGCTGGCCGTCCGCTGCCGCCCCGGCAAGGTCGCCGAGGTGCCGTTCGTCTTCCAGGACCGCTACTCCGGCGAGTCCAAGTCCACCGCCCGCGAGGGCATGCGCTTCCTGGCCCACCTGGCCTCGCTGCGCTCGGCGACGCCACTGGCCCGGATGATCGGCTTCGGCCTGATCGGGCTCTCCGGCTTCGTGCCGCACCTGGCCGCGCTGTGGCTGCTGACGCACACCGGGATGCACTACCTCCCGGCCGAGATCCTCGCCAACCAGGCGGGCGTGCTGTGGAACTTCGTACTCATCGAGGTCCTGCTCTTCCGCGACCGGCGCCGGCACCGGCACTGGGCGGACCGGGTGGGCCGGTTCGCGCTGCTCGCCAACGCGGATCTGCTGCTGCGCATCCCGCTGATCGCGGTGTTCGTCGCGAAGCTGGGGATGTCGGTGCTGCCGGCCACGGCGCTCGCGCTGGTCACCACCTTCGTCCTGCGGTTCGCGGCGACGGAGGCCCTCGTCTACCTGCCGCGGAAGACGCCCAAGCCCGAAGAGAGTGCCAGGAGTTGAGCCGCACAGAAGGGGACTTTCCATGCGCCTGAAGATCCGGCGGGGGGCGGGGCGGCGGGCCGCCCTGCTGACCGTCGGTGCGATGACCGCGGGCCTGCTGCTCACCGCACCGCAGCAGGCCACGGCCGGAGCGCCCAATCTGCTCTCCAATCCCGGTTTCGAGACGGCCGGCGCGCCCGGCTCCGACATGCCGTCCTGCTGGAACAAATCCGGCTGGGGCGACAACGACTTCACCTTCGCGACCGTCGCCGACGCGCACACCGGCACCAAGGCGATGAAGGTCACGCTCACCCGCCGCGTCTCCGGCGACCGCAAGGCCCTGGTCACGGAGAACGCCGCGTGCGCGCCGACGGTGGTGCCGGGGAAGCAGTACGACCTGTCCGCCTGGTACAAGTCGAACACCCCGGACGTGTCGGTGACGGTGTTCCGCCACGACACGACGGCGGGCTGGCAGTACTGGACCGACCTGCAGAACCCGCCGGTCAGCGCGGCCTGGGCGCGCACGGAGGTCCGTACGCCGGCGGTCCCGCCCAACACCGACAAGATCGCCTGGGGCATCTCGGTCTACGGGGTGGGCACGCTCACCACCGACGACTACGCGCTGGAGGAGGTGGGTGCGGTCCCGCCGCAGCCGTCCTGCTCGGGCACGGCGGAGGAGTGCGCCAAGGGCAAGTGGGAGGTGATGGCCACCAAGAACCCCGTGCGCTCGATGCACGCCGTCGTCCTGAAGAACGGCAAGGTGCTGCTGATCGCCGGGTCGGGCAACGACATCTCCCAGTTCAACGCGGGGACCTTCACCTCCGCCGTCTACGACCCGGTGGCCGGCACCGTCAAGACGATCCCGACGCCGGTGGACATGTTCTGCTCGGGCCACGTGCAGCTGTCCGACGGCCGGGTGCTGGTCATGAGCGGCAACAAGGGGTACCCGTCCGCCGACGGCAAGATCGGCTACCAGGGCCTGAAGGACTCGTACACCTTCGACCCGGCGACCGAGACGTACACGAAGACCAACGACATGAACGGCGGGCACTGGTACCCGTCGGCGACCATCCTCGGCAACGGTGACGTGATCTCCTTCGGCGGTCTGAAGGAGGACTCCACGGGCAACGTGACCGCGGAGAAGTTCTCGGCGGCGCAGAACAAGTGGCTGCCGATGAACGAGGTCAACCAGACCTGGTCGTACTGGGGCCTGTACCCCTCGATGATCCTGATGCAGGACGGGCGGCTCTTCTACTCGGGCAGCCACACCTTCGGCAACGGCACGCCGGGCACCGGCTCGTCGATCTACGACTACGACGCCAACACCATCACCGACGTGCCCGGCCTGCGGAACAAGGACGAGCGCGACGAGTCGGCGAGCGTGCTGCTGCCGCCCGCGCAGGACCAGCGGGTCCTGACGATCGGCGGCGGCAACAACGAGCGGAACCCCGCCGCCAACCGCCTCACCGACATCATCGACCTGAAGGCGGCGAGCCCGACCTACACGGCCGGCCCCGACCTTCCGCAGGGCCAGGTCGACCAGGGCGCGGGCAAGCGGCCGCAGACCGGGGCCGAAGGCAAGATGTTCGTGTCCGCGGTGCTGCTCCCGGACGGCAAGGTGCTGGAGACGGGCGGCGGCCTGCACGACCGGGCCGACCCGGTCTACGAGGCGTCGTTCTTCGACCCGGCCACCAACACCTACCAGCCGGGGCTGGCCACCGACCCGATCCCGCGCACCTACCACTCCGGCTCGTTCCTGCTGCCGGACGGCCGGGTCATGTCGGTCGGCGACAACCCGGGCAACGGCACGTACAACCACAACGTTTCGATCTACACCCCGCCGTACCTCTTCAAGGGGGCGCGCCCGCAGATCACTTCGGTGATCGACAACCAGTGGGTGTACGGGGACACGCAGCGGATCACCGTCAACAGGGCGGTCGCCAAGGCGGAGTTGATCCGACCGGCCGCGGTCACCCACTCCTCGGACCCCAACCAGCGGTTCGTGGACCTGCCGATGACGGTCGTCAACGGGACCACCATCGACCTCAACGTCACCAGCAACCCGAACCTGGCGCCGCCCGGCTGGTACATGCTCTTCGCGGTCGACGCGAACGGCGTCCCGTCGATCGCGCAGTGGGTGCACCTGGGCGGCCCGCCCGCACTCGCGGCGGCGGCCGCCGCCGAGCAGCCGACCGCGCACGAGCACACCTTCGCGGACAAGCTGGGGCCCGCGAAGGACAACCCGGCCCCGCGGGACTCCGCGCCGGTGGCGCCGACCGTGGCGGGCTGTGACCGGCACTACGGCACGGTCAACGTGTGCGTGCCGACCCGCTTCCCGGCCGAGGTGAAGGAGACGACGAAGGCCCGCTGCGACTGGCTGGCCGCCCACCAGTACCCGAAGCGCATGAAGGTCAACGGCAGCGACCCGCTCCGCCTCGACCGGGACCGGGACGGCTACACCTGCTAGCCGTCCGCGCATGACCCGGGGCCCGGCCGCGCACAGCGGCCGGGCCCCCGTGCGTGCAGGACCATCCGGACCAATCGGGCTGCGCGTGAGGGTGAGATCCGGGGGCGGCGCGTGACCTCCGTGCTCCGTCGGCGCCACCTTCGTTCGACGTGGACACCACTCACATCCCCGTCGGCGGGGAACACAGAGCACCGGAATCCGAGCGCTGCGCCTGCGGCATCCTGCCGCCGTTCATGCTCGAGCGACTGGCCGAAGCCGACGACCACGGGATCCGCGAGGCCGCCCAGAAGACCCTCGCTGTCGACGGCGATCTCCGGCAGAAGCGGGAAGACGCTCCCAGAGAAGTGGAGGGCGCGGTCCCGGTGGGCCCGGCCCTCCTCCGGCGGACGGTCTTCGACACCCACAACACCCTTCGACTGCCCGGCGATCAGGTCAGGGCCGAAGGGAGAGGACCCGGTGGTCGACGGCAGAGCTGGTCGAACGGGTCCTGCGCGACGGCAGGCCCTAGCCCGGGCCGCCCGCAGGCGGGCCGGTCCGCCGGTGCACCGGAATGCGGGTCCCGGCCCGTCGTGCGATAACGGCATCATGAGGCAGTCGCCCACGGCCACGGCCGCAGAGATCAAGATCAGCTTTGCCGGCGGGGAAGCGCACGCGGCGTTCGACGCCCTGGAGCTCGACCGGGAGGAAGGGCGCGCCCGCGTCATCCACTTCTGGGACAGGCCGAAGAAGGCGGCCGGCGCAGGAGTCTCGCTGCCCCTGCTGGACCGGGGGCTCATCCTGCGCCTGCGCCGGGACGAGGAGGGGCCCGACTCCAAGCGGAACGCGGACCTCACCGTCAAACTGCGCCCCTGCCCCCCGCTTCCGGCCGACTGGCAGGAGGAGCGCGAGGAGGAGGACTGGGAGTTCAGGGCCGAGGAGGACAGGGCCGGACCCTCGTTCACGCCCGTCCTGTCGGCCTCGCTGGAGGCCGAGGCGGACTTCGGCGAGGCACTGGAGGCCGAGGCGGGCGGGCTCGACGGCACGCTCATCGATCCGCAGCTGGAACTGCTGGAGGCCGCCGGGACGGCGGTGGACGACCTCGACGGCCTGACGGCGCTCGGCCCGGTGCGCGCGGTCAAGTGGAAGCAGGACTGGGACGGGCTGCCCGGCTCCGTGGCGATCGAGGAGTGGACCACCGGCAACGGGCTGCGCTTCCTGGAGGTGTCGCTGCGCGCGGACCTCGGCGAGGCGGCCGGCGCCCAGGACCGGCTCGGCGAAGCCCTGGCGGAGCGGGGCCTCGCACTGCCGCAGACCGGTGAGACCAAGACCCGGGCGGTGCTGACCGCCCTCGCGCGCGACCTGCCGCCCTGACCGGGGCGGACGCCGGTCGGGGCGGGCCCGTGCAGCTCAGTGCGAGTAGGCGGCGAGCGAGATGCCGACGTAGTGGGCCACGAAGGCCGCGAGGGTCAGCGAGTGGAAGACCTCGTGGAAACCGAAGAAGCGGGGGGAGGGATTGGGGCGCTTCATCCCGTAGATCACCCCTCCCACGCTGTACAGCAGGCCGCCGACGATCACCAGCACCAGGACGGCGATGCCGCCGGTCCGCATGAAGTCGGGGAGGAAGAAGACGGCCGCCCAGCCCATGGCGATGTAGCAGGGGGTGTAGAGCCAGCGCGGGGCGCCGACCCAGAAGACGCGGAAGGCGATGCCGGCGGCGGCCGCGATCCACACCGCCCACAGCAGGGTGCGCCCGGTGGACGGCGGGAGCAGCAGCACGGTCAGCGGCGTGTACGTGCCCGCGATGATCAGGAAGATGTTGGCGTGGTCGAGCCGTCGCAGGATCGCCTCGCCGCGCGGGCCCCACGTACCGCGGTGGTAGACCGCGCTGACGCCGAAGAGCAGGCAGGCCGTGAGGATGTAGACCCCGCAGGCCACCCGCGCTTTCGTCGAGTCGGTGAAGGCCATCAGCACCAGGCCCGCGATCACCACTGCGGGGAACATTCCGGTGTGCAGCCAGCCGCGCATCAGCGGCTTGGCCTCCGGCTCTGCCGGTGCGGTGGCGGCGTCAGAAGTCATGGTCCACATGCTACCTACGGGTCCGTAGCTTTCCCTTGGTCCTCTTTACGGAAGATTGACGGACGTGGCGATGCTCACGTGAGAGGCCCTCTGGACATATGCGCACATCCACCGGATGATCAGATGAGTGCGGTCGACACCGGATGAGCGGAGCGCGAAGCGTCCGGGTCGCGGCCCCCACGGGGCACACACCAAACAAACCCCTCAACAAGGAGCAATCGTGGCGCGCGACAACGCGGCTCCCACCACTTCCGTCCCGACGACCCACGCAGGACTGATCTCCTGGGTGGACGAGATCGCTGCCCTGACCCAGCCGGACCGCGTCGTCTGGTGCGACGGTTCCGAGGCCGAGTACGAGCGCCTGTGCGAGGAGCTCGTCGCCAAGGGCACGTTCAAGAAGCTCGACGAGACCAAGCGCCCGAACTCGTACTACGCCGCCTCCGACCCGTCCGACGTCGCGCGCGTCGAGGACCGGACCTTCATCTGCTCCGAGAAGGAGGAGGACGCGGGCCCGACCAACCACTGGAAGGCCCCGGCGGAGATGAAGGACCTCTTCTCGGGAGAGAAGGGGATCTTCCGCGGCTCCATGAAGGGCCGCACGATGTACGTCGTCCCCTTCTGCATGGGCCCCCTCGGCTCCGAGCTGTCCGCGATCGGCGTCGAGATCACCGACTCCGCCTACGTCGCGGTCGCCATGCGCACCATGACCCGCATGGGCAAGCCCGTCCTCGACGAGCTCGGCACCGACGGCTTCTTCGTCAAGGCCGTGCACACCCTCGGCGCCCCCCTGGAAGAGGGCCAGGCGGACGTCCCGTGGCCGTGCAACACCACCAAGTACATCTCGCACTTCCCCGAGACCCGCGAGATCTGGTCCTTCGGATCCGGCTACGGCGGCAACGCCCTGCTCGGCAAGAAGTGCTACGCCCTGCGCATCGCGTCCGTCATGGCCCGCGACGAGGGCTGGCTCGCCGAGCACATGCTGATCCTCAAGCTCACCCCGCCCGCCGGCGAGGGCGACACGAAGTACGTCGCGGCCGCCTTCCCGTCCGCCTGCGGCAAGACCAACCTCGCCATGCTCGAGCCGACCATCCCCGGCTGGACGGTCGAGACCATCGGTGACGACATCGCCTGGATGCGCTTCGGCGAGGACGGCCGCCTCTACGCGATCAACCCCGAGGCCGGCTTCTTCGGCGTCGCCCCCGGCACCGGCGAGCACACCAACGCCAACGCCATGAAGACGATGTACGCCAACACCGTCTTCACCAACGTCGCGCTCACCGACGACGGCGACGTGTGGTGGGAGGGCATGACCGAAGAGGCGCCCGCGCACCTCATCGACTGGAAGGGCAACGACTGGACTCCGGACTCGGAGACCCCCGCCGCCCACCCCAACGCCCGCTTCGCCGTCCCGGCCTCGCAGTGCCCGACGATCGCCCCCGAGTGGGAGGACCCCAAGGGCGTCCCGATCTCCGCGATCCTCTTCGGCGGCCGCCGCGCCTCCGCCGTGCCGCTGGTCACCGAGTCCTTCGACTGGAACCACGGCGTCTTCATCGGCTCGAACATCGCCTCCGAGAAGACCGCCGCCGCCGAGGGCAAGGTCGGCGAGCTGCGCCGCGACCCGTTCGCCATGCTGCCGTTCTGCGGCTACAACATGGGCGACTACATGGCCCACTGGGTCAAGGTCGCGGCCGACAAGGACCAGACCAAGCTCCCGAAGATCTACTACGTGAACTGGTTCCGCAAGAACGACGCGGGCAAGTTCGTGTGGCCCGGCTTCGGCGAGAACAGCCGCGTCCTGAAGTGGATCGTCGGCCGCCTCGACGGCACCGCCGAGGGCGCCGAGACCCCCATCGGCATCCTGCCGACCAAGGACTCCCTCGACCTCGACGGCCTGGACCTCCCCGCCGAGGACCTGGACTTCCTCCTCACCGTCGACAAGGAGGTCTGGCGCGAGGAGGCCGCCCTGGTCCCCGAGCACCTCAACACCTACGGCGACCACACGCCGAAGGAGCTGTGGGACCAGTACCACGCGCTCGTCGAGCGCCTGGGCTGAGAGCCCGAACCCGGTAGCACCGGGCCGATGAACGTGGGAGCCCCCGACCAAGCGGCGCCCACCGCTGTGGGAGCCCCCGACCAAGCGGCGCCCATCGCAGCACCCGGCCTCCTTCAGGAGCGTTGTCCGCGCTCCTCCAGATAGGTCGTGTGCGACTGCTGACGGCCGGCCTCCGCCTCGCGGAGGTCGGCCGTCAGTCGTTCCGCCTCCGTGTGCAGCAGGTCCAGCTGCCGCTCCAGCTGAGCCTCGGGGGACTCGCCGCCCGGAGTCAGCCGCGCCCACCAGCGCGTCCGGTTGTACGTGTCCACGCACTCCGGCACGTCCCGGCGGACCGCACGCGACACCGCGTGCACCGACTCCGGATCGGCGACGAGGACCTCCGCCACCCACCCCGGATCGAGCAGGGCCTCGTAGAAGCCCATCAGCTCGGCGACCCGGTCCCCGGCCGCCTGCGGCAGCTCCACCCCGGCCAGGTACTCGCGCAGCAGCCCGAAGTCCTCACGCAGTACGTCGAGTTCCGCGTTCGGGTCGAAGGGCGGCGGCGCCGTCCGCTCGGGAGGCGCGATCAGCGCGCCCGCACCGTACAGCCCGGCCACCACCACCGGCCACCACGCGCCGGCCGCTCCGGTCAGCGCGAGGCCCACCCCGGCCACCCCGCAGGCGCTGCCGGCCAGGTTCTTCTTCGACTCCAGGAACCGGAGCAGGCTCCCGCCACTGGAGTCACTGGCGCTACTGGTAGCCACGGATCTCCTCGAACGCTCCGTTCAGCGAACCGTTGCCCTCGGTGGCGTCGAAGAGCCGCCCGCCGGTCAGTTCGGTGATGTGGGTGAGCTCCTTGCGGTCCGAGTCCCCGAAGAGCACCGCGAAGACCGGCGTGCCCTTCTGCGCCTCGGGCAGCCCCGCGTAGAAGGAGTCGAAGTGCCTGGCGTCGACCCCCTCGGTGTTCGCCCCGTCCGTCATCAGCACGATCGAGGTGAAGGCGTCCCCGCCGCCCTTGCCGATGTGCTGGTACGCCGCCTCCAGACTGCTGTAGACCGCCGTACCCCCCTCCGGCCGCAGGCCGTCGATGTCGGCACGGATGGCGTCCAGCGCGGTCTGCTGCCGGCCCGGCTCGACCACGTACGGATGGATCGACTTCACCTTCGACCCGAAGGACAGCAGGGTGACCTCCTCACGGTCCCGGAACCGGTGCCCGGTCTCCGAAGTGCCCGTGCCCGTCAGATCCGTGAGCGCCGACTTCAGCCGCCCGATCCGGTCCTCGTCGCCCATCGAACCGGACGTGTCGAGCACGTACACCGTCCGAGAAGGCCGCCGCAGCTCGTTCTCGTACGAGGCCAGCAGCCCGTCGGCGACCGGCCGCGAGCCCGGGAACGGCAGCTCGCGCCGCTTGTCCGCGCCCAGCCCGGCCGCCGGGGACACCCCGGAGGCGACCGGCCTGCGGAAGGTCTGCCCGGTGATCGCCTGCTGCGCCTCGGGCCCGCGCAGGTAGTCGGTCAGCACCCGCCCCGACTCCCGCGCCCCGGCCGGGGCCGAGGTCAGCAGCGTCAGCGGGTAGTGCGCGGTGACCACACCGTCCGACGGCCTGATCACCTGCAGGTTCGTCTTCGAGTCCCGGTTCATGGACAGCAGCACGGACTCGTAGTTGACGAGGGCGTCGACGTCCGAGCGCTTGGCGTAGGCGGAGGCCAGCCACCCGGAGGAGCCGGAGGTCAGCTTCTGCCCGGAGAAGAACTCCTTCAGCTTGGGCTGCGCCGCCTTCACGTCCGCGTCGGTCAGCGCGGCCTGCGCGCCGGACAGGGCCGAGGCCACCGAGATCAGGGCGGAGAAGCCGGAGTTGGAGCGCACCGGGTCCGTCATCCCGTACGTCAGCTTCCCGGCGGCCACGGCCTCGTGGACCTTGGACCACGTGACCTCGCCGGACTGCCAGCCGAGCCGCACCAGCGCCTCCGGCTTGACGCCGAGGGCGACGGGCGAGGACATCACCGGGGTCTCGTTGGCGAGCTTCCCGGCGGCCTCGGGGCGCAGCCGCAGGTAGTCGTTGGAGGACAGCCAGATCGCGTCGTACTTTCCGTCGGCCTTCCCGGAGGCGACCTGCTCGACGGCATCGAGCGTCCCGGACCAGGTGAGCTCCACGGTGACCCCCGTGGCCTTCTTCGCCTGCTCCAGCACGGGCTTCATGTCGGCGAGCTCACTGGAGGCCAGCACCCGCAGCGTGCCGTCCTTGTAGACCGAGGGCTTCGGCGCGTCGGGCTTGTCGGAGCTGCACCCGGAGGCGGCCACCATCCCGACGACCGCCAGCGCCGCCGCCAGCACACGCCGCCGCAGCGCTTTCAGCCTCGCCGGCGTGTGAGGCGCCCCGCGCAGCGGCCTGCCCCCCTGCTCGACGGCACTCACTGCGCACCCCCCTCGAGCGCAGAGGCGGTACGGGCCCGCGCCAAGTAGTCGGAAGCGGTCCGCAGCTCGTCCGTCAACGACTCCACCGTCGCCGCCATGCTCTCCGTCGCCTGCACCTTGAACGTGTCGATCGCATCGAGCGTCTTGTGGATCTGCGCGAAGGCCACCCGCAGGGTCTCCGCCCCCACCGCCGGGTCCGCGGCGATCCGCTGGATCTCCCCGCTCTGCGAGGACAGCATCTCCGCGTTCCCCCGGATCAGCTCCTCCGTCGTCCCCCGCAAGGCGTTGACCTGCTCGACCACCTTCTTCTGGTGGTCGAGCGCCGACGCCAGCATCACCGCGATCCGCAGCGCCGACACCGTCGTCGTCGCGGCCCGGTCGACACCCTTGATCAGTTCCTCGTTGTTGCGCCGGACCACGTCCATCGCCAGGTAGCCCTGCGCGCACACCGCGAGCTGCGTCAGCAGGTCCTGGTGCTTCTGCCGGACGGGGAACAGCACGTCCGACCGCATCGCGTCGGCCTGCGCCGGATCCGTGAGCCCGGTGTCCGCGATCCGCTGCTCGACGGCCGCGTCCAGGGCCTCGGTGAGCACCGCGTACTCCTGGAGCTTGCCCATCGTCTCCCACAGCCGGGCCCGCTCGGTGTGCAGCGCCGCGTTGTCGCGGCGCAGCTCGTCCTGGCCGCCGCGCAGGGCGCCGACGATCCGGTTGAGGGTCGCCTGCGAGGAGGCGTACTTCGCCACGTGGTCGCGGAACCGGTTGCCGCCCGGCAGCTTCGAGAGCAGCTTGCCGAACCCCTTCGCGGGAGAGTCCCGCGGATCGAGGTCCTCGACGGTGCGCCGCAGCTCGACGAGCGAGCCGGCGACCCGGGCCTGGGCGTCGCCGCCGCCGTCCGCGCCGAGCGAGCGCACGGCCCGCTCCAGCATCCGGTTGGACTGCTGGGCGGCGCTGCGGATGTCGGCCGTGCCGAGCCCGGCGATCTCGCCGATCCGCGTCGCGAACTCGGGGGAGCGGGTGTCGATCCCGGCGAGCCGGCCGACGTACTCGTCGGCGCGGCGGGCCATCTCCTCGCGTACGCCGTCCTGGAGCGGTACCAGGCCGGAGGCCTGCTCGCGGCGGACGGGGGCGACGGGCTCGGGAGCACTGAGGACGAACGTGCCGTCCTCGGGAGGCGTGAGTGTCATGTGGTGATTCCCCCTAGCCCTTGGCGCGCTGTGCCAGCGCCATCAGGATCTTGACGGTGGGCGTGCCGACCTGGCGGATGCCGGTCAGGCCCGGGTTGAGGTAGCCGGAGTGCGGGGCGGTGGCTGCGGCGAACTGGGCCGCGCCCTCCTGCGGGCGGAACCCGCGCTGCATGACCAGCTCGCGCAGCCTGGGGTCGGTGGTGAGGAGGGTGCCGAGGTCGCGGGCCTTCTCGTTCAGCGGGACGAAGGTGTGCGCCGAGTTCACGGTGGTGTCCGGGTAGAGCACGACCATCTCGCCCGGGTCCTGGTGCTGGAGCAGCATGGAGGCCACCTGGGACTCGTACGCCAGGATCAGGGGCTCGCCGCTGCCGCTGATGAAGGCGCGGAACGGCCCGTCGGTGCTGGGCTCCAGGGCGCCCTGTACGGAGATCAGTTTGCGCATCAGCGGTGCGGTGCGCTCGATCCCGGCGTCGTCCGCCACGACGGTGTTGCCGTTGGCGACGTTGGAGGCGAGGGCGAGGAAGAGGGCGCCGGAGTTGGAGGTGGCCGGGTCGGTCGTCTTGATGAACACCCGGCCGGCCAGCTCGGGGTGGGCGGCGGCGCCGGACAGCTGCTGCCAGTTGCGGTCCTCTTCGGCCGCCTTGAGGAAGGAGCCCATGAGCAGGGTCCCGGTGTTCTTGCCGGACATCTTCACGAGGCCGCCGTCGGCGAGGACCTTGGCGGCGCTGGGGCGGGCGATGACGACGAGCGGGGAGAAGAAGGGCTTGGCCTCCTGGGCTCCCTGGATCCCTGCGGCGGCCTCGACCTCCTTGGCGGGCTCACTGCTGCTGGGGAAGGCGAAGTCGAAATCCTTCAGGGCGAGCTTGTCCATCGCCCAGGAGCCCGAGGACTCCGCCTTCACGGTGTAGCCCTTGTCCGCAAGGGCCTTGACGACGTCCGGGTCGCGGAAGAAGTCGGACTTCTCCGAACCGATGACGCCACGCACGGTCTTCGTTGCCGTGGATTCCGGGTCCTGCCCCTTGAGGAGGACGACGCCTGCGACGCCGCCGATCAGGAGGAGGCCCAGGATGATTCCCAGGATGCGTCTCACGGGTGCAGCGTGCTCGCGGAAACCCACATTCCGCGTGGAGTTGAGTGAACGTCAGGTGACGGGGCGGTCCCACTTCGAAATGCTGTGTGGGCCCGGTGGTGCTGGTGGGCGGGCCGGTCGCCGAGGAGGATCGGGGCATGGCCGTGAGCGTGAGCACGAGCGCATTGAAGTGGCAGGGCTGGCTGGTGGGTCTGGTGACGCTGGCGGGCCTGCTGGTGTTCGCCCCGCTGGGCCTGTACGTGTGGGCGAGCGGCGGCGGCCAGCGGGCTGCCGTGCAGCGGCCGGCGGTGGAGGACGTACGGGTCACGGGGTGCCGTATCGATCCGGCGGGCCGGAGGGTGGCGGCGGCGGTGGAGGCGACGGGCCGCGCGGAAGGGGCGGGCGCGTACGTGGTCACGGTGGAGTTCCGCGACCGTGCCGCCGCGGAGCCGGGCGGCCGTACCGCGCAGTCCCTGGTGAAGATCCCGGGGGTCGCCCCGGGGGCGACGGAGTACGCGGAAGCCCTGGGCCCGGTCTGGCCCGCGGCCACGACCCCGTGGTGCGGTATCGCTGCCGCGGAGTTCACGGCGGCGAGGTGACGCGGCCGGGCGCCGGCGCCGTTGTCGGGGGCTCTGCCCCCGAACCCCGCTCCTCAATCGCCGGAGGGGCTGGTTTTGCCCGGGCAGCAGCCGAAACCCGGACGAGCCCCCCCGCAGGGGGCGTGGCGCCCGGTCCGGAGCCTCCGCGGCCCCGGACCGGGGCCGTCAGAGGGCGCCGGCCAGGCCCTGGGGCTCCAGCGCGGCGGCGTGCGCGTCCATCCGCTCGGCGGCGAGGATCGCGACGGTGGTGTCGGCGCGGGACGCGGCGACGAGGAGTGCGCGGGCGGCGAGGTCGTGCGCGCGCTGGTGCAGCGCCGGCGAGCCCTCGGCGGAGCCCTGCGGGGCCCGCAGGGGCTCGGCCCCGCGGAGCCGCGCCACCTGGGCGGCGATCTCCGTGCCGTTCTCGGCGAGCCCGAGCTCGTCGGTCACGGCGAGCAGCGCCGCCAGGTGCCCGGCGAGCTGGATGTCCAGCGCCTCGGCGCGGCTGCGCTGCGGGTAGTCGGCGGTGCTTTCGGCGGCGGCGCCCATGCGGTGGACGACCGACGACTTCGTGCGGATCGGCTCGTACATGAGGTGGCCTCCTGCGTTGTCAGGAGGCCATCCTACATTGGATCGGTTCTAAAATTGAGCTGAATCCTGTTGATCGCTTTCGTGCGTTCCTACGGCTGGCTGTAGCCGTCGAGGAACTTCCCGATCCGCGTCACCGCATCGGCGAGATCCACCGCGTTCGGCAGCGTCACGATCCGGAAGTGGTCGGGCTCGGGCCAGTTGAAGCCCGTACCGTGGACGACCATGATCTTCTCGGCCCGCAGCAGGTCCAGGACCATCTGCCGGTCGTCCTTGATCTTGTAGACGGACGGGTCCAGCCGCGGGAACGCGTACAGCGCGCCCTTCGGCTTCACGCACGTCACGCCCGGGATCTGGGTGAGCAGGTCGTACGCGACGTTGCGCTGCTCCAGGATCCGCCCGCCCGGCAGGATCAGGTCCTCGATCGACTGCCGGCCGCCGAGGGCGGTGGCGATGGCGTGCTGCGAGGGCATGTTCGCGCACAGGCGCATGTTCGCCAGGATCGTGAGGCCCTCGATGTACGAGGCGGCGTTCTTCTTCGGGCCGCAGACGGCCATCCAGCCGGCCCGGTAGCCCGCGACGCGGTAGTTCTTCGAGAGGCCGTTGAAGGTCAGGCACAGCAGGTCCGGCGCGATGGTGGCCGTGTTCGTGTGCGTGGCTCCGTCGTACAGGATCCGGTCGTAGATCTCGTCCGAGCAGACGACCAGGTTGTGGCGGCGGGCGATGTCCGTGAGCCCGCGCAGCATCTCGTCGTCGTAGACGGCGCCGGTCGGGTTGTTCGGGTTGATGATCACGAGCGCGCGGGTGCGGTCGGTGATCTTGCGCTCGATGTCGGCGAGGTCGGGCATCCAGTCGGACTGCTCGTCGCACCGGTAGTGCACGGCCGTGCCGCCGGCCAGCGAGACGGAGGCGGTCCACAGCGGGTAGTCCGGGGCCGGGACGAGGACCTCGTCGCCGTCGTCGAGCAGCGCCTGCATCGACATCTGGATCAGCTCGGAGACCCCGTTGCCGAGGTAGATGTCCTCGACGTCCAGCTCGATGCCCTTGGTCTGGTAGTGCTGCATGACCGCGCGGCGCGCGGAGAGCAGCCCCTTCGCGTCCCCGTACCCGTGGGCGCTGCCCAGGTTGCGGAGCATGTCCTCAAGGATCTCCGGCGGGCACTCGAAGCCGAAGGCCGCGGGGTTGCCGGTGTTGAGCTTGAGGATGCGATGACCTGCTGCTTCGAGCCGCATCGCCTCTTCGAGGACGGGTCCGCGGATCTCGTAGCAGACATTGGCGAGTTTCGTTGACTGGATCACCTGCATGACGGGAGCTTACGGGTCCTGCCGATTGCCCGCTGGGCCATTTAGGCCGAACACCAAGGAGCGATATATCCCGTTTCGCGCAATGGGCAGGCGGCGGTGCCGCCCACCCTTGGAATCCGGGGCGGACCCCCGTTCCGGCCTGCGGAATGGGAGTGTGCGTCCGGGGGAGCGGGGCGGGGTGTTGCGCTCGTCACCCTGGGGCGGGTGGATGGGGATGCGGGGCGCGGCGGGTGCGGCGCTGAGTACGGGCCGAGGGCGGGGCTGAGTACGCGCACTCATGCGCCGGACCGGGGGCGCGGCGAGGCTGGGGGCATGAATCAGAGCGTCTGGAAGCCCGCGGACCACCGCCTGGGCACCGAGGAGTGGCTCGGCACGATCGTCCTGGCCCTGGCGGGGGGACTGATCCTCGCGGGGATGGTGTTCGCGGTGTTCCTGCTGCTGCTCTTCGGCAGTGGTCACTGAGGGGCGCGGGACGGTGGAATTCACAGTCGGCGACATGGTGGTCACCACGGCCGACGCGGACGGCGACGACCGGGCGATCGAATTCCTGGTGACCTCGTCCGGCACCGCCGAGGAGGCGCACTTCGTGATCCATCGCGAACACGACCGGGGCTGGGAGGCCGCCCGCCTCACCGTCGGCCCCGAGTCCGGTGGCGTCCCGGTGGCCGCGGTGGAGTGGGCGGTGGAGTTCGCCCGCGAGTACCTCTAGACGGTGTGCGGCCTGGGTCAGACCGTGTACGTGGCCTGGGTGAAGCCCGTGCGTTGCGGTCGGGCGGGGTGGTCCTGCGCGGCGGGGTGGGTGCGGTGGCGGGGTCCGAGCCGGCCGGAATCGGAGAGGGCTTGGGGATTTCCCGCCAGTCCCATGGTCCTTCCGTGTCGGGCCGGCCTGTCAAGGGCGCTCCTCCTTCGTCGTCGCGTCGCTTCGCGACGGCCTTCGGCCGCCCTTGACAGGCCGTCCCGCCCCGGAAAGACAAGGACTGCCGGGAAACCCCCAAAAGAACGGGCCGGTCCGCAATTCCAAGGACGGCCGTGTCAGCGATGTCCGACCCCGCCTCGGCCCCCCTTGTCCTCGGGCCCTCCCAGGCCTCCATCCGGACCGGGCAGACGGCCACCCACCCCGAAACCTCGGCCACAAGAACCTCGGCCCCCGCCAGGCGCATCAAATCGCTACGCGCTCCTCGACGACGGCGTCTGCGAGCCGTCCGGGGCTGGTATCGCCCCAGATCGCTACGCGCTCCTCCTTCTCGGCGTCTGCAGCCGGTCTTGGGTCGCACATAGGCCGCCAACGACCGCTACGCCCTTCCCGACGACGGCGACTGACCGCTCGACCGGAGTGCGCGTGCTGGTGTGGTGCTCTAGCGTCGGAAGGGCGGAGGTGACCGATGCGTCGAGCCGGTCGCCCCCCGGAGTGCCTGCTCCGCGCCGCCCCCGCCCGTGGTCCGGCGCACCCGCGGATCGCGTGACCGACCGAGAGAGCAGGTGCATCCGCATGCGTCCGTCGGCTCGTATCCCCAGTGTCCTTGCAGGCCTCGTCCTTGCCGTCGGTGGCGCCGTCGTCGTCGCCCCGTCCGCCTCCGCCAACGTCCAGCAGTGCGAGCAGAGCGTCATGTCGCACGGCAAGCCGGCGACGGCCGACGTGGCCCAAGCCTGCTACGAAGGCTCCATCGGCAACCAGACCAGCTGCGTCTCGAGCCTCCAGGGAGCGGGCGTCTCCGCGAACGACGCGAACTCGGCCTGTCGCGCCTCCCGCTAGAGCCTCAACGAGCCGGACAGCGCCCATTCCGAGCCGTACTCATGTGAGGGCAGGTAGGCAGCCGAAATTCCCGGCGATATGACCCAATTCACCCCTTCCGGGCTTCAAGTGGTGGTCAGTCGCCGCCGTCGAGAAGCGCGTAGAGATCGTTGGCGGTCCATGGCCTGCCTCAGACGGCCGTCGGACGCCGTCATCGAGGAGCGCATAGCGATCTGGGGCGATATCAGCCCCGGACGGCTCGCAGACGCCGTCGTCGAGGAGCGCGTAGCGATTTGATGCGCCTGGCGGGGGCCGAGGGCCTTGTGGTCGAGGTTTCGGGGTGGGCGGCCGCCTGCCCGGTCCGGATGGCGGCCTGGGAGGGCCCGGGGAGGAGGGGGGCCGCAGCAGGGTCGGACCTCACTGATGTGGTCGTTTGTCGTCGTCTCCCCGGCCCGTTCTTTTGGGGGTTTCTCGGCAGTCCTTGTCTTTCCGTGGCGGGACGGTCTGTCAAGGGCGGCCGAAGGCCGTCGCGAAGCGACGCGACGACGAAGGAGGAGCGCCCTTGACAGGCCGTCCCGACACGGAAGGACTATGGGACTGACGGGAAAGCCCCAAGACCTCTCTGATTCCGCCAAGTAGTAGGTCCCGCCGATTGCCGGCGGGACGCCGTACGCACGGTTCCGCGCGCCTGTGGTCGCCGTTTGTGGTGGGTGGGCAAACGCCGCGCGCGGGCGGGGCACCGCTCTTCGGTCGGCTTCTCGGCGCTGCCGGCGCTTTCTCTTCCACTGGCCCGGCATCCCCCTGCCTTCGGCGGCCGGCCGCCCGGCCGCAAGGCCGTTTGATGCGCCCCTCGTTGTCAGTGGCTGCCTCTACCGTGGGGGGATGAAGCCGCTCAGGATCATCGCCGGGGATGCGACCAGTCCGCAGGCCAAGGGGCCCAAGGTCGTTGCGCATGTGTGCAACGACCTCGGGGGATGGGGGAAGGGGTTCGTGCTCGCCGTTTCGAAGCGGTGGCCCGAGCCCGAGAAGGCGTTCCGGGCGTGGCACCGGGGGCGCAGTGGGAACGACTTCGGCCTGGGGGCCGTGCAGTTGGTGCGGGTCAAGCCCGACGTGTGGGTCGCCAACATGGTCGGCCAGCGCGGAATACGGACCGGCAGCGGCGGGCCGCCGATACGTTACGACGCCGTGGAGCGGTGCCTTGCCGCACTGGCGGGGCATGCCGCCGAGCTCGGGGCCAGTGTGCACATGCCGCGCATCGGGTGTGGGCTCGCCGGCGGCACCTGGGCGCGGATCGAGCCGCTGATCAGTGATCAGTTGTGTGCGCGGGACGTGGAGGTCACCGTCTACGACCACGCCTAGCGCGGCGCGGTGTCGTCGGCCGGGAAGGCGGGGCCGTGGCCGGGGACGATCACGTCCGTGGCGGCCAGGACGCGGAGGCGGGAGGCGAGCAGTACGTCGTGGTCCGGGGCGACCGGGTCGTCGACCGGGCCGTTGGGCCGCCACCACAGGTCGCCCACGAAGGCGATGGTGCCCGCCTCCGTCCCGGCGAGGAGGGTGATGTCCTCGGGGCTGTGGCCCGGGGTGCGGATCAGGCGGAGGGACGGGCTGAGTTCGTACCCCTCCGCGTCGCGGTCGGTCCACTGGTCGGCCTCGTAGACGGCCTTGTGGTCGTGGACCCGTGCCCGGCCGAAGAGGCCCACGTTCATGGTGTTGTCCGGGTGGTGGTGGCTGAGGACGACGTCCGTGATGTCGTCGGGGCCGAGGCCGAGTTCCGCGAGCGGGCCGAGGATGCGGTCGCGGCTCGCCACCATGCCCGGGTCGACGATCACGTGCCGGTCGCCGTCGGAGACGTAGGAGACGGTGGCAGCGACTCCGGGGCCGGTGGAGAGGGTGTAGCCGGTGGTCAGGATCGTGTACGTCGCGGTGCGGCCGAGCGGTGCGTCAGTGTTGGCGCCCGTCTGCGAGGTCGTCTGCGTGTTCGTCATGTCCTCAATCCTGGCTTCGGGTAGGGCCGTTCACGAGTGGCACTGCTGCCAGTGATCGCGGGAATCGTGCCAGGCTGCCGGAGCGCCGCACGACCGGGCTGACACACTTCCCGGATGGCCCCCGTCACCCCCGCCACCCCCTTCACCACCGTCGCCGCCTACGCCCCGCCCGGGGTCGGCATGCTCGCCGTCGGGATCGTCGCCGAGGTGTTCGGTGTGCGGGGGGCGGGGCTGCCGCGGTTCGACTTCGGGTTGTGCACCGAGCGGCCCGGGTCGGTGGCCACCGATGTGGGGGTGCCCGTCGCCGTCGAGTACGGGCTGGAGCGGCTGGCCGGTGCCGATCTGGTGATCGCGCTGCCGTGGGCCGACTTCCGTACACCGCCGCCTCCCGCGGTGCTCGACGCGCTGTCGGCCGCGCACGCACGCGGTGCGCTGGTCGCGGCCCACTGCGTCGGGACGTTCGCGCTGGCCGCCGCCGGGCTGCTGGACGGGCGGCGGGCCACCACCCACTGGCGGTTCGCCGGGCTGCTGGCCGACCGGCACCCGGACGTCGCCGTCGAGGCCGAGGCCCTCTACGTCGACGAGAGGCGGATCGCCACGGGCGCGGGCGCCGCGGCGGGATTCGACCTCTGCCTGCACCTGCTGCGGCGCGAGCACGGGGCCGCGACGGCCAACGCCATCGCGCGGGACCTCGTACTCCCTTCGCACCGTGACGGCGGGCAGGCCCAGTACCTGGCCGCGCCCCTCCCGGCGGACTGCCAGGACGAGCGGCTGTCCGAGGTGCTGGCCTGGGTCCGGGAGCACCTCGACGAGCCGCTGCCCGTCGCGGAGCTGGCCCGGCGCGCCATGATGAGCAAGCGGTCCTTCGCCCGCCGGTTCGCAGCCGCCACCGGTACCACCCCGCACGCCTGGCTGCTGAACCTCCGCCTCGGCGGCGCCGAGGAGCTCTTGGAGACCACGGACCTGCCGGTGGAGGAGATCGCCCGCCGGGTCGGCTTCGGGAGTGCGGCCGTGCTGCGGGAGCAGTTCGTGCGCCGCAGGGGCGTGCCGCCGCGGGCCTACCGCCGCTCCTTCACCCGCATCCCGTAGCCGCGTCATCCGTCCGGCGTCCCGGGCACACGTCGAAGTGGCTGACCCGGCAGGTGTCCGAGGGGAGGGCGGCGCCCAGATTCACGGCGGTGCCGTCGCCCGCGATGCGCCAGCGCTGCCCGGCCGGTACGAGGTGGCAGGGCCGCTCGCCGGGCTGTACGAGGAGCCACTTGCCCCGGACCGTCCGGTGCCAGTAGGCGGCTTCGCCGCAGAGCCGGCAGACGGCGGAGCGGCCCTCCTGCGCGGCGGAAGGCGGCACCTGCTGCGGCGCCGACTGTTCTGACGGCGACGGCGACGGCTGCGGCTGCGGCTGCCGGACGACGGTCACCAGCGCGTCGGCCAGGACCTTGGCGAGGAGGAACGGGCCGTTCTCGCCGCGCTCGCGGTGTTCCTGCCTGCGGGTGTTCGTGTCCAACCGTCCCCCCTTCCCGCCCTGTTGTTAGCGGATGGGGGGCCGGTCGCGCCAGCCACGGGCCGAAGGACGACTCGAACGAGTGGCGGCGCAGCACGGAACGGCAGGCAACGGCAGGCAACGGCAGGCCACGGCAGGCAACGGCGCGGAACGCGGCCGCTCCCTAGCGTTCCAGCATCACCAGCGGGATCTCGCGGGCCGTGCGCGCCTGGTCGTCGTCGTACGCGGGCCACAGGCCGGTCATCATCTCCCAGTACGTCTCGCGCTCCTCCGGCGTGGCCGTGCGCGCCGTGGCGGTGAAGTGCGCGGCGCCGACCTGGAGGCGGACCTCGGGGTGGGCGGTGAGGTTCCGGTACCAGGCGGGATGGTCCGGGGATCCGTACCCGGCCGCCACGACGATCAGCACGCCCTCGTCGTCGCCGTAGATCAGCGGGGTCCGGGCGGTGCGGCCGGTGGTGCGGTCGAGGGTCGTGAGCAGCAGGGTGGGGACTCCGTGCCAGAGGTGTCCGTCGGTGCCCGCCGTGGTCACGTACGCACGGACGTGGTCGAGGCGCGGGCCGGGCAGCGGGTCGGCGGGGTGGTCCCAGTCGACGTCGATCGTTTGCATGTACCTGTCCTTAGGATTTCGGCCCCCGGGCAGCTAACGAGCAGAAACGATTCTGGGTGCGGTCGGTCCTTACCGCACGCCAGGCGCCGCCGCCGGACCCGTCCGAAGTGCGTTCATGGGGACCTGGCCGGAGTATGGGGCCAGGGGAAACCGTAGGAGGTACGCGATGGTCAGTGAACCCGACGAGCAGCCCACACGGTCGGACCGGCTCTTCACGGGCGGGGAACGGCCGTACGACCCCGAAGACCTCGTGATGGCGACAGGCCACGACCCGACTCCGGAGCGGGTCGAGAAGGCGCGCCGGCTCATCGAGAAGGAGGGCCCGCAGGTCATCGAGCGGTACCTGCCGTAGCCGTAGCCGTAGCCGAAGTCGCAGCCGAAGCCGCAGCCCCGGCCGCAGCAGAAGGCTCGGCCCGGCCCCGTCCCGGTGCCCCCGGCACCCGGGCACGGGGCCGCCGGGCGTCCGGCGGCCGCAGTACGCGGCAGGGCCGGCCCGGCCGGATCAGCCGGCCGGCCGGATCAGCTCGTCAGCGTCGCCGCCGCGCCCAGTGCGACCAGCAGCCCGCAGATCCCCAGGTTCACGGTCCTGTGCTCCCAGAACACCGCGACGAACTCGCGGATGGTCGCGCTGGGCCAGTAGTACTTCGCCGTCGGCGACCCCAGGACCTGCCCGTTCACCCCGGCCTTGCGGGCCAGCATCGCGGACCGGAAGGCGTGGAAGTTGTTGGTGACCACCACGCACCGGTAGTCCGGGTCGTGCGCCGTCATGATCTCCCGGCTGAACCGCATGTTCTCCTCGGTCGTCGTGGACCGGTCCTCCAGCGTGATGTGCTCCGCCGGGACACCCCGCGCGATCAGCCAGTCCGCCATCGCCCGCGCCTCGGCGACCTTCTCGTCCGAGCCCTTGCCGCCCGAGGGCAGCAGCACCGGCGGCCGGCCGCCGCGGGCCAGCTGGGCCTCGTAGATCTCCTGGCCCTTGCGCAGCCGGGAGGCGAGCAGCGGCGGCACCCGGTCCCCGCAGACCAGGCCGGCGCCGAGCATGACCACGTGGTCGACGTCGCCGCGCACCTCGATCCGCCCGTAGAGGAAGGCGTACCCGAGGAAGCAGAGGAACAGGAAGGAGACGTAGGCGACGATCACGGTGAGCGTCCCCACGATGCCCTCGAGGACGTGCGAGTCGGTCCTGCGGACGACGAGCAGCAGGACGATCATCCCGAAGATCCCGAGCCCGGCGAGCAGCGAGAGCAGGTTGGCCGGGCGGCTGCCCTCCCTGCGGATCATGGTCACGCCGTTGGTCGTCAGGAAGACGCCCAGCGCCAGGATGCCCAGCGTGGGCACGGCGAGGACGGTCAGCGCGATGGGGTACGCCATCCAGCCCGGCAGCCGGTCCAGCTGGAGGAGGAGGGCGAGCGAGAAGGATATGAAGGTCAGCCCGAAGAGCACGGCGTTGCGGAAGCGGCGGCGGTCCTCCCGTGCGCTGACGGCGAAGGCCAGGAAGAACACGGCGGCGAGGGCGAAGGCGACCATGCCGCCATCGTAAATGTCAGATATGCGTACGAGTCTCGGCCGGGCGCCGGGCGCCGGGCGCCGGGCGGCAGGCGGCGGCCCCGAGGCCCCGAGTCGTTACGGCCGGGCCCCGGCGACGCCCGTCCGCCGTACCGACCGTCCGGCCAGGACGTCCGTGCGGCGCCCGTCGCGCATGACGAAACGCCCGTCGATCAGCACGTGCGGAATGCCCGTCGGCAGCACCCGCGGGTTCTCGTACGTGGATCCGGCCGCGACCGTGTCCGGGTCGAAGAGGACGAGGTCGGCGCGGAAGCCGGTGCGGACCAGCCCCCGGTCGGGAAGCCGCAGCCGCGCCGCCGGGCGGCCCGCGAGGTGCGCCACGCACTCCTCCAGGGACAGCAGCCCCAGCTCGCGGACGTAGTGGCCGAGGTAGTGCGGGAAGGTGCCGTAGGCGCGCGGGTGCGGTTTCGCGCCCTGGAGGATGCCGTCCGAGCCGCCGGTGTGGGCGGGGTGGCGCATGATCGCGCGGACGTTCTCCTCGTGGCCCACGTGCTGGAGGATCGTCGGCGCGAGCCGGTCCCCGAGCAGCAGCCGCCGGGCGGTGTCCCAGCCGTCCACGCGCCTGCCGACGTGGGCCGCCGCCAGCGCGGGGTCGCCCACGCCCGAGATCTCGATCGTCGACCAGTCCACGGGCACCCCGTGGCAGCCGTCCGCCCCCTCCACCTCCAGCGCGTGGCGGATCCGCTCGGCCTCGGCGTCGTCGCGCAGCCGGGCCAGCACCGCCTCCGGGCCGCCCTCGTTCGCCCAGCTCGGCAACAGCGCCACGAGGGTGGTGCAGCCGGGGGTGTACGGGTAGCTGTCGAGGGTGATGTCGGCGCCCTCGGCCAGGGCCGAGTCGAGCAGGGCCAGCAGTTCGGGGGCCCGGCCCTCGTTCTCGCCGAAGTTCATGGTGGCGTGCGCGAGGTGCAGGGCGCAGCCCGCCTCCCGGGTCAGCCCGACCATCTCGGCGTAGGCGGCGAGCGCGCCGCGCCCGTACGAGCGGTGGTGCGGGCAGTAGTAGCCGCCGTACGAGGCCACCACCCGGCACAGCTCGGTCAGTTCGGCGCCGGAGGCGTACATGCCGGGGGTGTAGGTCAGCCCGGAGGACATGCCGACGGCGCCCTGCGCGAGGCCCTCGGCGACGAGCGAGCGCATCCGGTCCAGTTCCGCCGCGCCCGCCGGGCGGTCGTCCCAGCCCAGGACGTACGCGCGGACGGTGCCCTGCGGCACGAGGTAGGCGGCGTTCACGGCGCAGCCCTGCCCGTCGTGGGCCCGGTCCAGCCGGTCGAGGTACTCGCCGACCGTGCGCCAGTCGAAGTCGACGTCGTCCCCCGGCCCGTTCCAGCCCGCGATGGCGGCCCGCACCTCGCCGAGGGTGCGGTCGTCGGCGGGCGCGTACGACAGGCCGTCCTGGCCGAGGACTTCGAGGGTCACGCCCTGGGCGGCCTTCGCGCTGTGGTCCGGGTCGCGGAGCAGGGCGAGGTCGCTGTGCGCGTGCATGTCGGTGAAGCCGGGGGCGAGGGCGAGCCCGTACGCGTCGAGGGTCCTGCGGCCGCCCCCGGGGAGGGACCCGATCTCGGCGATCCGGCCCTCGTGCACGCCCACGTCGGCCGTGTACGAGGGCCCGCCCGTGCCGTCGACGATGCGGGCCCCGCGTATGACCAGGTCCACCGGAGGTCCTAGAAGAAGGTGCGGACGAAATCGGTGACGGTGCCGTCGGCCTCCACCACCGGGATCAGCGGCCACTTCTCGAAGATGGTGCACGGGTGGGACATCCCGAGCGCCACCCAGTCGCCCACCTGCACGTCGTCGGCGGACGAGGTCTCCAGCCAGGCGTGCTGGTCGGACAGCTTGACCACCCGCACGCCGGTGGCGGGGCGCTCCTCGCCGGTGAGTTCGTCCCGGACCAGCTCCGCCTCGGGGAGACCGAGGTCGTACGCGATGTCGCGCTTGCCGGCGTTGACGAAGGCCTGGGTGGGGGAGGGCCGGGAGACGACCTGGGTCCACAGCCGGAACGCGGGCCGCAGCCCGCCCTCCTCGGGGTGCCGGTTGAAGGGGGTCAGGCCCTTGTACCAGCCGTGGTCGTGGGAGACGTACGCCCCGGAGCGCAGCAGCCTCAGCACGGGGCGGGAGAGCTCCGGGATCTCGGCGAACACGTCGGCGACGGCGTCGAACCAGGAGGAGCCGCCCGCGCTGACGACGATCTCCTCCAGGTCGGGGTCGAAGAGGCCGGCCTTGTCGAACTCGACGGCGAGTGCGGTGAGCCGGCGCAGGTAGGCGTGCACGCGCTCGGGGTCGGCGTCGGGGACCTCGGCCTCGTAGCCGCCCATGCCCACGAGGCGCAGGGTGCGGGTGGCGGCGACGGCGTCGGCGACGGCGCGGCAGTCGTTGTCGCTGCGGGCCCCGGTGCGGGCGCCCTCGCCGGCACCGAGCTCGACGACGACGTCGATACGGGCCGGCGCGTCGCGCAGGGCCCGGTCCATGAGGTGGACCCCGCGCACGGAGTCGACGTAGCAGACGAAGCGGAAGTCGGGGTCGCTGGCGAGCTCGCCGGCGACCCAGCGCAGGGCGGCGGCGTCGACGAGCTCGTTGGCGAGGAAGATCCGCTGGATGCCGAAAGCGCGGTAGACGCGGGCCTGGTGCGGGACGGCGGCGGTGATGCCCCATGCGCCGTGGTCGAGCTGACGGCGGAACAACTGCGGGGACATGCAGGTCTTGCCGTGCGGCGCGAACGCGAGGCCGTGCCGGGCGGCGTAGGTGCCGAGGGCGGTGAGGTTGTGCTCCAGCGCCTCGGCGTCGAGGGTGAGCACGGGGGTGGTGAACCCGCCGGTGTGGATCCCGCGGCGCTGCTGCGCGAGCTGCCCCACGGTGAGGCCGGCCGCCTGGGCGTCCGGGGGGAGGCCCTTGAACCGGTGGTCGACCGGCTCGTCGGCGAGCTGCTTGACGGGGTCGCTGTCCATGCGGGGGCCTCCCGGGGGGTGCTGGGGGTTGCACGTGCTGCAACGGTCGTTGCGTGTACCGCTGCACGCTGTCTAACATCCCGGGTGACGACGGGTCAACGCACCACCACCCGGGGGTCCGTGCCCCGACCCCGCTCCTCAATCGCGGAGGGGCTTGCCCTCGGGGCGGACCAGCGGTACTTGGCGGACGGCAGGGGGCAAGTCCAGCCCCTCCGGCGTACGCGGCTCGGGGTCCGTGGGCGGAACCCCCGGGCCGGACGGGAAGGGGAGGGGCGAGGGATGAGCCAGTCCGTGGAGCGGGCGCTCGCGGTGCTGCCGCTGCTCGCGAAGGGCCCGGCCGGCCTGGCACCGGTGGCGGACGCACTCGGCGTGCACAAGAGCACCGCCCTCCGCCTCCTGCGCACCCTGCACGCGCACGGCCTCGTCCACCGCCAGGCCGACGGCCGCTACCGCCTCGGCGCGCAGCTCTTCGCCCTGGCCGCCGAGGCCCTCGAGAACATCGACGTCCGGGACATCGCGCACCCCCACCTCGTCGAGCTGAACCAGGCCACCGGCCACACCGTGCACCTCGCCCTCCACCAGGACGACGAGGTCGTGTACGTCGACAAGGTCGACAGCCGCTACCCGGTCCGCATGTACTCCCGCATAGGCCGGCCCGTGCCCCTCACCGTCGCCGCCGTCGCGAAGCTGCTCCTCGCCGACCTCCCCGAAGCCGAGCGCCGCGCCCTCGCCGGGCGGATCGAGTACCCCCGCTACACCGCCCGCTCGACCCCGGACGCCGAGGCGTTCCTCCGCGAGCTGGACCTCGTACGGGAACAGGGCTGGGCCACCGACCTCGGCGGGCACGAGGAGTCCCTCAACTGCCTCGGCGCACCCGTGCACGGGCCGGACGGGCGGGTCGTGGCCGCGCTGTCCGTGTCGGCGCCCAACGTGGTGACCGGCGCCGAAGGCCTGCTGGAACTGCTGCCGCTCGTGCTCCGTACCGCGGGAGCCATCAGCCGGGACTACTCAGGAGACTCAGGAGAGACCGCATGACGGACAGGACCGAGAAGGTCGGGATCACGCCCGCCACCCACACCACCCCGCCCGCGAGGTTCTCGCACGGCGTCCGCAAGGGCAACATCCTCCAGGTCGCCGGCCAGGTCGGCTTCCTCCCGCACGTGGACGGGCAGCCGCCCACCCCCGCCGGGCCCACGCTGCGTGAGCAGACGCTCCAGACGCTGGAGAACGTCCGGTCCGTGCTGGAGGCCGGCGGTGCGGGCTGGGACGACGTGATGATGATCCGCGTCTACCTCACCGACACCGCGCACTTCGCCGAGATGAACGGCATCTACGACGCGTACTTCGAGGAGCAGGGCCTGGGGGAGGCCCCCGCCGCCCGCACCACGGTGTACGTGGGCCTGCCGGCCGGGCTGCTCGTCGAGATCGACGCCCTCGCCGTCCTGGGCTGAGCAGAAGGACGCAGACGGGGCGCCCCCCTGGCGGTGGGGCGCCCCGTCGTTCAGCGGGTCAGCGGGTCAGCCGGTCAGCCGGTCAGGCGGTGCAGTACTGCGCCTCCTTGCCGATCGAGCGGTACATGCAGTCCGCGTTCTCCAGGAGCTGGAGCACCGCGTCCTTGTTGCGCGCGGTCTCGCGGTCGATGACCTCGTCCGGCGGGTAGAAGCCGCCGCCCCCGCTCTCCGGGTACATCTCGAAGGTGTAGGCGAAGATCTTCTGGTTGCCCCACAGCCAGTCGTCGATGGTCCCGTCCGTGATGTACAGGTCGCTCGACTGCTCCGGCGTGTAGCCGTTGCTCGCCGCCATGCTCGTGCCGATCTTCTTGTAGACGGCGAGGTCGTCGGCGGTCAGCCCGGGGGCGGTGTCGTTGTAGGTCCAGCCGAAGGGCCACAGCACCAGTTCGCTGTACGTGTGGAAGTCGATCGCGGCCTTGATCTGCTGCTTGCCGCCGACCACGCGGCTGCGCACGAAGTCCGCGACCACCTTCACCTCGGGCGCCGATTCCGCCGCCGAGCCGCGGTAGGTCTCCGAGCCCTTGCTGCCGCTGGAGCCGCCGCAGCAGCCCCACTTGTAGTTCCAGTTGCGGTTCTCGTCCGTGCCGACGCTCGAGGATCCGGAGTTGGGCTGGCGGTTCTTGCGCCAGGAGCGGTAGGAGCCGGTGGCGATGTCGTACTCGCCGCCGTCCGGGTTGAGGTCCGGGACGATCCAGATCTCGCGGCCGTTGACCGCGTTCGTGACGCGGGCGTCGGTCCCGTACTTCGAGCCGAACTCGTTCAGGAGGTACAGGGCCATCTCGACGGTGAGGTGCTCGCGGGCGTGCTGGTGGGCCGTGAACAGGACCTCGGGCTCGGCCTCGTCCGTCGCGACGTTGTCGCTGATCTTGATGGCGATGATGTCGCGCCCCTGGTACGACTTCCCGATCACCTGCTTGCTCATGATCGAGGGGTACTGGGCGATGCGCTGGTTGATCTCGGCCGTCGCCTCGGCGTAGTTGTGGTACTTCGAGTCGGCGGACGGGAAGTCCATCGGGCTCGCCGCGATCCCGGGCAGGGCGCGGTCCGGGGGTCCGGGCAGCGGCTCCAGCTCGTAGCCGAGCGCGCGCAGCTTCTTCGCCTGCAGGGTGTCGGCGCTGACGACGACCGAGCGGGCGTCGACCTCGTCGATGGAGACGCCGGTGCGCAGCAGGGCCGTGCGCTCGGCCGGGGTGGCCGGGCCCTTGATCTCGTACTGGACGATCGCCTCGTCCTGGGTGGCGGTGGACGGGGTGGGCGGTGGTGACGCCGTCGCGCTCATGCCGTAGGCGGGTGCGCCCAGCGCGAGCGCCAGCAGGGCCGCCGTGACGGCGGCCCTCCGGCGGGTGTGGAGCCGCATGCGTTCTCCTGGGTGGGGAGTGTGGGGGTAGCCGTGCGGATGCCGCACAGCGTGCTCTCGTGGCATGTCACGGTCAAGGACCGCATGTCTCGAATCGGCCACGCGGCCAACCCCCACACCTACCGCCTACGGGAGGGCGTGGACCTTCGGACCCACCGAGTCCGACCAAGCACCACCCGCCTTGGCGTCCCAGTTCGTCGACCAGGTCATCGCCCCGCGCAGCCCCGGGTAGGTCTTCGACGGCTTGAAGGATCCGCAGTTCACGCCCCTGGCCAGGCAGTCCAGGGCGTTGTTCACGACGGTCGGGGAGACGTAGCCGCTGCCCGCGCCGCTGGGGGAGGCGGGGACGCCGATGCCCACCTGGGAGGGGTCGAGGCCGCCCTCCAGCTGGATGCAGGCGAGCGCGGTGAGGAAGTCCACCGAGCCCTGCGAGTAGACCTTGCCGTCGCAGCCGTTCATCGAGCCGCTGTTGTAGTACTGCATGTTGACGACGGTGAGGATGTCCTTGATGTTCAGCGCGGTCTTGAAGTAGCCGCCCTGCGTGGACTGCATGTCGATGGTCTGCGGGGCCATGGTGATGACCAGCGAGGAGCCGGCCTTCGCGGACAGGGAGCGCAGCGCCTGCGTCATGTAGGTCGGGTTGAGGCCGTTCTCCAGGTCGATGTCGATGCCGCTGAAGCCGTACTCCTGCATCAGCGCGTACGCCGAGTTCGCGAGGTTGTTCGCGGAGGCGGAGTCGTTGACCGAAATGGTGCCCTTCTCGCCGCCGATGGAGAGGATGACCGACTTGCCGGCCGCCTTCTTCGCGGCGATGTCCGCCTTGAACTGGGCCACGGTGTAGCCGCCGAGGCCGGCCGAGTCGAGGTTGAAGGCGATGGCGCCGGGCGTGGCCGTGGCGTCGGCGAAGGAGACGGCGATGATGTCGTACTGCGCGGAGACGTCGGAGATCTTCTGGACGGTCGCCCCGTTGTTGAAGTTCTGCCAGTAGCCGGTCAGCGCGTGCTTGGGCACGGCCGGGTTGGGGTTCGGGTTCCCGCCGCCGGTCGTGGTGCCGGTCACCGGGGCCGACTTGGGGCCCTCGCCCGCGGCGTTGTAGGCGCTCACCTGGAAGGAGTACGAGGTCGACGCGGCCAGCCCCGTGATCTGGGCCGAGGCCCCGGACACCGTCTTGACCCGGACGCCGTCCTGATACACGTAATAGCCGGAGGCTCCGCTGACCGCGCCCCACGAAAGGGTGAGCCCGTCGGCCGTCTGGCCTGAAACGGCGGTCCCTGCCGGGGCGCCGGGGACGGACGGACCGGGGTCGGTGCCGCCGCCCCCGTCCGGGCCGAAGACGCTGAACTCGTCCACGAAGTAGGCCGGCTGGCCGTACCAGCCGTGGGTGTAGACCGTGACCTGGGTGGTGTTCGGGCCGGTGGTGAAGGTGGTGGAGAGCTTCTGCCAGCCGGCGCCCGAGCCGGGGGTCCAGGTGGACACGTCCTGCGTGCCGGTGCCGGTCGCGCCGAGGTACACGTAACTGCCCTGGACCTGCGTGCTGAGCGTGTACGTCGAGTTCGGCTTGACCGTGACGGTCTGGCTGCAGCGGGCGTTGTCCTGGCCCGCCGGGGTGGCCTTGAGGGCGCCCGCCCCGGTGTGGACCGGCGAGGAGACGGAGGCGCCGCTTCCGCCGGAGCAGGACCAGTTGGCGAGGCCGGACTCGAAGCCTCCGTTGCGGGCGACGTTGACGTCCGCGGCTTGCGCCGTACCGGTCGCGAGGGCGGTGAGGCCGCCGGCGGCGAGTACGGCTGTCATGGGCAGGACGAGGGAACGTATGCGGTTCACGTGGGCTCCGTGGGGGGAGTGAAGGGATGTCAGGGTGAGTGGGGCACCCCGCTCACAAGTTGGTCCAGACCAATCCTCGTGTCAATAGTCTTTGCGAAGTGGCCTGAAGTGATCGCTCGTCCGATCCCTGTTGTCCGGGTTTCCGGTCACCTGTGACACGTGCTGTCGGTACGGGAATTACCAAGGCCCTGCCCCGCCGGGGGTGGCGCGGATAAGGTGCTGGTTCCAGGGGGATGCGCATCGCACGTTTGCGGTCGCGCAGGGGTGATGACCGGGCGAGCACCGGGTGAGTACGGGGTGAACGGGGGGATTCGCGTGCCGACCGCCATTGCTGTCACCAGCGCCGACCTGGTACTTCCGGCCCCCGACCGGCACACGCCCGGAGCCGCCGTGCTCCACCCGCCCGGCCGGCTCGACCTCGACGGCGCACTCGCCGAGACCAGCGGGCTCCTGGAACGCCACGGCCACCTGGTGGCCGTCGTACCGCCCTGGCTGCCCGCCACGACCGTCCAGCGGCTGCACACCGTACGGGCCGTCCTGGAAACCGACCGGATCGCGCTCCTGCCCGTCGACCTGCCGCCGCTGGGCACCGCCCTGCTGGTCCGTCAGCTGCGCCAGCTCACCGTCTGCGACTTCAGCCCCGGAGTCATAGCCTCCGCGGCCCGCCTCCTGTCGCACTACATCTACGCGGGTGCGCTGCTGGGCTCGGTCGCCAAACTCGACCGGATCCCGGTCGGCCTCAAGGCGCACGCCCGCTCGTGGTCCCCGAGCGCGCAGTTCGCCGTACTGGCCCACCCCAAGCCGCACCTGGCCAGGCTCGGGGCGCACCAGGGCGGGGCCAAGGCCGGGGCCAAGGGTGCGGCGGCCGGCGCAGTGATCCCTCCCGGCCCCGAATTCGCCACGCACCTCACCTTCGCCCGCGGCCAGCTCGCCTCCGACTGGGTCGCGGCCGAACTCGCCCCGGCCTGGCGGGTGCAGGGCGTACTGGAGAACCCGCTGCCGGCGCAGTCGCCCGGCTACTGGTGCACCGCGAAACTCGTCGAATTCGCCGCGGGCATCCCGGACCTGTCCGTGCTCTACCAGCTCGTCGCCTCCGTCCGCCGGGAGCAGTGCCGCTGGTGCGGGCTCGAACTCATCGGAGACCGCTGCGGCTTCTGCTCGGCACCGCTGGCGGCACCGCCGCCCCAGGCCGCGGCGAGCACGGCGGCCCGTTCCAGACCCTGACCGACCGACACCTACGAACGAACGAAGAACGGCGAGGTAGTCAGCCACATGAACTCACGCCAGCGCCGCGGCGTCATCCTGCTGGTCCTGTCGGTCCTGTGCGCCTTGGCCGCCTTCGCCGGAGTCCTGGTGGTGATCGGCGACGTCAACTCCAAGGTGGGGGCGGAGGTCGTCGCCTACCGCGCCAAGGGCGACATACCCCCGTACAGCCCGCTCACGGCCGGGCAGTTCGAGGAAGTGAAGATCCCCAAGCGCTGGCTGTCCGACACCGCCGTCACCGACCTCGGCGCCCTCAAGGACAAGATCGCGCTCACCGCCCTGAAGAAGGGCTCGCTGCTCCAGGGCGACATGTTCGTCGACAAGCCGCAGCTCCAGCCCGGTGAGCAGGAGATCGCCATCATGATCGACGCGGCGACGGGCGTGGCGGGCAAGATCACCCCGGGCGCCAAGGTCAACATCCTGGGCACCTTCAAGGGCAAGAAGCCCACCGACCCCGACGTGTCCCTGGTCATGGTGGCCAACGCCCGCGTCATCAACGTCGGCCGGCTCACGCCCCTGGAGAAGGACGGCGACAAGAAGGGCCCCGCCGAGGCCGTCCCGATCACCTTCGCCCTGAACACCAAGGACACCCAGCGCGTCGCCTACGCCGAGTCCTTCGCGGAGCACGTACGCCTCGCCCTGGTGGCCCCCGGCACCGACTCGGCGGTCAACCCCGGCGACCGCATGTACACCCTCGAAGGGGACAAGTGAGGCCCGGATGACCACCCGAATCCTCCCCGCGGTCGCCGACCCGGACGCCGCGCGCGCCATCGTGACGCTGCTCAGCCAGCTGCCGTCCGCCGAACCCGCCGCTCCGGTCCCCGACTCCACGACCCTCCTCGACACCCTGGCCCGCCTCGCCGTCGACTCCGTCGACGAACTCCCCGAGGTCGTCCTGGTCCACGAGCGCATCGGGCCCGTGCCCGCGCTGGAGCTCATCCGCGAAGTCGCACTCCGCTTCCCCGCGGTGGGCGTCGTCCTGGTCTCCTCCGACGCCGGCCCCGGCCTCTTCTCGGCCGCGATGGACTCCGGAGCGCGCGGCCTGATCGGCCTGCCGCTCTCGTACGAGGAACTCGCGGCCCGGGTGCAGGCCGCGGCCCAGTGGTCCGTGGGCGTACGCCGCCACCTGGGCGGCCGGGGCGCGGGCGCGGACGTCCCCACCGGCCCCGGCGGCCGGGTCGTCACCGTCACCGGGGCCAAGGGCGGCGTGGGCACCACCTTCACCGCGGTCCAGTTCGCCCTGGCGGCGGCCGCGGCGGGGCGGCGTACGGCCCTGGTCGACCTGGACCTCCAGGCCGGCGACGTCGGCTCGTACCTCGACGTGCAGTTCCGCCGCTCGGTCGCCGACCTCGCCGGGATCCAGGACATCTCGCCCCGGGTCCTCCAGGACGCCGTGTACGAGGACCGCACCGGCCTGGCCCTGCTGCTGGCCCCGGCGGAGGGCGAGCGCGGCGAGGAGGTCGACGAACGGGCGGCCCGCCACGTCGTGGGCGCGCTGCGGGCCCGCTACGAGCTGGTCGTCATCGACTGCGGCACCCAGGTGACGGGCGCGAACGCGGCCGCGGTGGAGATGGCGGACGTGGCGGTGCTGGTCACGACACCGGACGTGGTCGCGGTGCGGGCGGCGAAGCGCATGGTCCGGATGTGGGAGCGGCTCCAGGTGCGGAAGGCGGAGGACACGGCGATGGTGGTCAACCGCTGGAGCAAGCACACCGAGATCCAGCCCGCCCTGATCGAGAAGATCACCAAGACCCGGGCGACCAGGACCCCGGTCCCGGCGGCCTTCAAGGAACTGCAGGCGGTGGTCGACGCGGGGCGGGTGCAGGACCTGGACAACCGCTCGACGGTGAAGCAGGCGCTGTGGGCGCTGGCGGGGGAGCTGGGCTTGCTGGCGGCGCCGGACGGTGCTGGTGCTGCTTCCGGCTCGGGTCCGGGTGCCGGGCCGGGCGCGGCGGTGGCGGTCCGGTCCTCGGGCCCGGTGGCCCGGCTGCGGCGCGGGCGGGAGGGCTGAGGGATGCCGTCGCGGAGATCCCGCCGGGGGGACCGGGGCCAGGTCGCGATCGAGTTCGTCGGCATGGTCCCGCTGATCCTGCTGATTGTGGCGGCGGTGTGGGAGTGCGTGCTGATCGGGTACGCGTTCTCGCTGGCGGGGAACGCGGCGGACGAGGCGGCGCGGGCGGGGGCGGTGAAGGGGGACGCGGCCTGCGACACGGCGGCGCGGAAGCACATCGGAGAGGCGTGGAACCTCAAGGTGACCTGCCGGGAGTCCGGTGACATCTACCGGGTGAAGGTCACCCTTGCCATCCCGGTCTTCTATCCGGGACTCAACTTCGGCGGCATCGACGGTACGGGCGGCGCGGCGATGGAGAAGGAGTGACGTGAACCAATTCCGGAACCGAAACTGGCGCTCCGACCGTGGTCAAGTGGCCCTGGAGTACATCGGATTCGTCCCGATCCTGCTGTTCGTCGCGCTGTGCGGGATCCAGCTGGGTTGGGTCGCGTACGTCCACGAGCAGGCGGACACCGCCGCCCGTACGGCGGCACGCGTGGAGGCCCGCAACGGCAGCGGTGGGGAGGCCGCGGGGGTGGCGGCCGTCAGGGAAGGGATCGGCGTGAAGGTCGAGGTGTCCAAGAACGCCGACGCGGTCACCGCCGTCGCCACCATCCACATCAACACCATCGTGCCGGGCCTCGACCTCAAGGAAGCCCGGGCCACGGCGATCATGCCCAACGACGACCCGAAGGGCACCCGACCATGAGCCTGCGTTCCCGGGTCAACACCCCCGACGACCGCCACAGCCCCCGCGAGGACGGCCGGCTGGTCTCCTCCTACCGGGCGAAGCTGCTGGAGGAGATCGACCTCGCCGAGATGTCCGCGCTCGCGCCCGCCGAGCGCCGGGCGCGGCTGGAACGCGTACTCGGGCACATCATCAGCCGCGAGGGGCCGGTCCTCTCCACCGTCGAGCGCGCCCAGCTGATCCGCCGGGTCGTCGACGAGGCCCTCGGCCTCGGCGTGCTCGAACCGCTCCTCGAAGACGCCTCGATCTCCGAGATCATGGTCAACGGGCCCGATCAGATCTTCGTGGAGCGCGCAGGCCGGGTCGAGCAGCTCCCCATTCGGTTCGCCTCGCACGACCAACTGATGCAGACCATCGAGCGCATCGTCTCCACGGTCAACCGCCGTGTGGACGAGGCCAACCCGATGGTCGACGCCCGCCTGCCCAGCGGCGAACGCGTCAACGTCATCATCCCCCCACTGTCCCTCACGGGCGCCACCCTCACCATCCGGCGCTTCCCGCGGGCCTTCACCCTGCACGAGATGATCGCCCTCGGGTCGCTGGACGAGCAGATGCTGCTCCTGCTGTCGGGCCTGGTCGCATCGAAGATGAACGTGATCGTCTCCGGCGCCACCGGCACCGGGAAGACCACCCTCCTCAACGCCCTCTCCGGCCTGATCCCGGAGGGCGAGCGCATCATCACCATCGAGGACTCCGCCGAGCTCCAGCTCCAGCAGGCGCACGTCATCCGCCTCGAATCCCGCCCGCCGAACGTGGAGGGCAAGGGGCAGATCACCATCCGCGACCTCGTACGGAACTCCCTGCGCATGCGCCCCGACCGCATCATCGTCGGCGAGGTCCGAGGCGGCGAGACCCTCGACATGCTCCAGGCGATGTCCACCGGCCACGACGGCTCACTGGCGACGGTCCACGCCAACAGCAGCGCCGACGCCCTGACGCGTCTCCAGACCCTCGCCTCCATGTCGGAGGTGGAGATCCCCTTCGAGGCGCTCCAGGACCAGATCAACAGCGCCGTGAACGTCATCGTCCAGCTGACGCGCTTCGGCGACGGCTCGCGCCGCATCACCGAGATCTCGATCCTCGAATCGCACGGCCGTGAACCCTTCCGGATCACCACGGTCTGCCGGTTCGCAGCTCAACCCATGGGGCCGGACGGACGTGTGCACGGCTACTTCGAGTACTACCCGCTGCCGCGGCGCATCGCGGAACGGCTCTACATGAACAACCAGCCCATCCCGCAGGCCTTCGGGGTCGCACTGCCGGACGACCCGCTCACCACGCCGCACATCACACGGACCGCCCTGTGAACCCACTCATCCTCCTCACCCTCGGCGCCACGCTGCTGGCCTGCGTCTTCGTGATCCTGGGCCTCCAGGCATACGCAGCCGGCCGCGCCCAGCGGGCCGCCCTGATCGAACGCCTCTCCGCGAGCGGTGCCCCGGAGCCCATGGGCCGGCGCCGCCGGTTCCCCGGGGTGGACCGTCGGCTGCGCAAGACCACGCTCGGGCGCCGTATCGAGCTGAAGCTGGCGACCACCGGCCTGGATCTCACGCCGGGCGAGTTCTTCGTCTACATGCTCGGCTCGATCGCGGGCGTCTGGCTCATCGCGGCCGCGCTGCTGGCTCCCTTCTTCGGGCCGGTGGCGGGTGCGATCGGCATCTGGGCGGCGAACGCGTTCCTGAACTGGCAGCGGAGCCGTCGTACGGAGCGGTTCATCAACCAGCTCCCGGACCTGGCCCGCATCCTCGCCAACGCGACGCAGGCCGGGCTGGCCCTGCGTACGGCCATCGGGATCGCGGCGGAGGAGCTGGAGGCCCCGGCTGGTGAGGAACTGGCGCGCGTGGCGAACCGCCTCGCGGTGGGCCACTCCATCGAGGACTCCCTGGGCGAGCTGACGGACCGACTTCCCTCTCGTGAGCTGGTCGTCTTGGTCTCGACGCTCGTCCTGTCGGCCCGTGCGGGCGGCGCGATCGTGGACAGCCTGCGGAACCTGACGGTGACGCTGGAGCAGAGGAAGGAGACGCGTCGCGAGATCCGCACGCAGCTCTCCCAGGTGACGGTGACGGCGTACCTGGTACCGGCGATCGGACTCGGCTCGCTGCTGCTGGTGGACATGATGATGCCGGGCGCGCTGGACCGGATGACGGGGGCGTTCATCGGGCAGACGGCGGTCCTGATCTCGCTGGGTCTGTTCACCCTCGGCTTCCTCCTCATCCGCCGCCTTTCGAAGATCGACGTGTGAGGGGCGGACGTGATCGCACTGATCCTGGCTCTGGCGGTGGCCCTCTCCGTCCTCGGAGCCTTCCATGGCATCCGCCTCTACCGAGCCGAGGTGAAGCTCCCGACGGACCTCGCGCTGGCCCTGGAGGTGGGTGCCACCCGTACGACGGCGGTGGGATCGCTGGTGGACCGCATGGGCATCCGCTGGGCTCCGACGGTCCTGAGGGCGATGGGACCGAACCGGGTGGCGAGCAAGCGCCGCCAGATCGACATGGCGGGCAACCCGGCCGGCCTGACGATCGACCGCTACGCGGCGCGGCGTGCAGTGTACGGCTTCCTGGGGGCGCTGGGCGCCTTCTCGATGCTGATCAATGGGCAGTTGGTTCTTGCCTTGCTCATGGTGGCCTTCGGGCTGTTCTGGATGGAGGTCGGCCTGTGGTCGGCGATCCGGATCCGCCGAGACCACATCGAGCGCACGCTGCCGGACTTCCTGGACGTACTCGCCGTGGTGGTCAGTGCGGGGCTCGGCTTCCGGCAGGCGCTGGACCGGGTGGCGGACAAGTACGAGGGCCCGTGGGCGGACGAAATCCGCATCACGCTGCAGCAGATGGACATGGGGGTCAGCCGTCGGCAGGCCTTCGATGAGCTGAGGCGGCGCAATGACAGCGAACAGGTCGCGCAGTTCGTGACGGCCCTCCAGCAGGGCGAGGAGCTTGGTTCCCCGATCGTGGACACGCTGATCGCCATTGCGGAGGACATGCGGCGTACGGATGCCCAGAACGCCCGCAGGCGCGCGGCCAAGGCCGTTCCGAAGGCGACGTTTGCGGTGACCATGTTCATGCTGCCGGGGACGCTGATCCTGCTGGTGTGCGGTTTCGTCTACGGCGCGAACGTCGACTTCGACGCACTGTTCGGAGGTGGCTGAGCCGTGGCACGACTGAGCGTGCTGATTGCCGACGACGACCCGGTCATCAGGGCGGGCCTGGCGGCCATTCTGTCCAAGGCTGAGGACATCGAGGTGATAGCCGAGGCCGCGGACGGCCGTGAGGCGCTGAGCCTGGCGCGCCGGCACGCGCCGGACGTGATCCTGCTGGATGTCCGCATGCCGGGCGTGGACGGAATCTCCGCGCTGCCGCACCTGGTGCAGTTGGCTCCTGTGCTGATGACGACTTACAGCCAAGTGGCCGAAATCATCCGGGAGGCCCTGCTGTTGGGGGCCGGCGGCTACCTCGTACACGGAGAGTTCACCACCGATGAGCTGCTGCGCGCGGTTCGAGACGTGTCCGTGGGCCGCCCGCACTTCACCCCGACGGCTGCGAGCGCGTTGCTCGCCGAGCTACGGGCCTCTTCGCATCCGCAACGAGATGTGTCACAGTCTACTGAGCGACTGAACAACTCTGTTGTCTTCGGGCTGAGTTCGCGGGAGGAGGAGGTCATGGATCTGATCGCGTCCGGAATGAACAACCAGCAGATCGCCTCCGCCTGCTTCATCAGCGAGAAGACGGTCAAGAACCACATCAACCGGATCTTCGCGAAGCTCCAGAGTGCAACGCGGAGCGAGGCGATAGCCCGGTGGCTGGGAACCGCTCGTCCAGGAGTGTCCGGTCATGAATAGACAGAGTGCGCAGTGGGTCCGTAATTGGGTCCCGGGACCCTTGGTTACGAGAGGTAACTCGCCGTACCGTCCGCGAACCAGCAGCGGTATCGGCCCGGGAGGGAACCCCCATGTTGAAGAACACCCTGGCGAGGATGCAGAAGCGGTACGCGGGCGCGGCCGCGAGGGATCGCGGCCAGACGGCCTTCGAGTACCTGGGGATCATCCTGGTGGTGGTGGTGATCATCGGGGCGATCGTTGGCACGGGAATCGGGCAGGACATCACGAACAAGATCAAGTCACAGGTTGCGAGCATCACCGCCGGCAAGTGATTGCAGGCAAATCCCGCGACCGAGGGCAGGCCTTCCCCATCTATGTCGTCGTGGTGGCAGGTCTGCTCTTCGCTGCGTTGGCGTTCTTTGCCGTCGGGCAGGCTTCGGTGGTTCGCAGTGACGCACAAGGAGCTGCGGACGCTGCGGCACTGGCGGCGGCTGGTGATGCTCGGGACCATCTCGTGCCCGGGGTTGATCTGCTCGTACTCAAGCCAGAGGACTGGAAGAAGGTCCTTGAGGGTGATCTGCTGTATGCAGGTGGGGCCTGCGGTGCAGCCCGTGACTTCGCCACCAGGAACGGTGCGACGGCCGATTGCGAGCCGGATCTGCCGCGATTCAAGGTGGCTGTGACAACGACAAGAACGGTCGGCGACTCTGTCGTTCCTGGAGCTGCCGGCCGGCCGGGTACGGCCAATGCCGCGGCAGTCATCGAAGCGCGCTGCCATCTTAGGGCCGTGGTTGCCGAACCCACGCCGTCGCCGTCATCGTCGCCGTCCCCCGGAGGCGAGGAGAAGCCCGCCGCGGTCGAGATCAAATGCAAGGGCGGCGAGGTCATCAAGTTCGATCCTGCGAAGCCGGAGTCCTGGAGCACGTTGGCGAGGAAACTCTTCGCCGTGCGACTGGTCGCCTGAAAACGAACGAGGGAATGAGGAAGCGGCGTAGATGAGCATGCGGCACATGGCGAAGGTCCAAGGGGGAGCGGCCGTGGCGGTTGCGGCGGTATTGACCCTCACTTTGTCCGGATGCGTTGGTGGGGACGACAGTAAGAAGCCCACGTCCGAGTCGAAGCCTCAGGCGTCCCAGGCTCAGCCTGGCAGCACACCCAGCAACGCTCCGGATAAAGCGCCCACCCCAACCCAGACTCTCGCGACAGCGAACGGGGAGAGCGGCATGGTTCTGACGATCAATTCGGCAGCCCGTGAAGCCGGGGGCTTCCTGACGGTGAGCGGTCAGCTCAAGAACACGGGAGCAGCGGCGTTCGTGAACACTACGGCCTGGCGGGGTAACGAACTCACCTCGAGCGGTACGTCCGTTGCCGGCGTCACGCTGATCGACAAGGCAGGCAAGAAGCGCTACTACGTCCTGCGGGACACTGACGGCAGGTGCCTGTGCACGACGGGCGTGTCGACCATCGAGGCCGGTCAGAGCGTTGCGTTCTTCGCTCAGTTCCCCGCACCTCCTGCCACCACCGCCGAGGTCGACTTCACGCTCCCCACCTTCGCCACGGCGACCATCAAAATCTCCGGGTGACCCAATGACAAAAAGCCACCGCACTGCCGCAGCCACGGCTGTCGTCGGTCTTGTGATCGCTGGGGCACATTTCGTCGGGGCGACAAGCGCCCACGCCGACGGAGTAAAGCCCTCGGTTCCCCCCGGCACGGAGCCATCCGCATCCGTCCCCGTCCCCATCGACTCCAACGCCCCCGGGCTCAAGATGCCCCAAGGCGGCACCCTCGCGCCCGTCAAGGTGCTTGACATCGCCGAGGTCGTAGAAGACCTCGGCGGAGAAGAGCGGCGTCAGGAGACGAACCAGACCGTCATGATGGCGCTGCAGTCCGAGGTCCTCTTCCCCGAGAACAGCGCCGTCTTCAACGCTCAGGCCGCCGCCCGCATCCAGGCCATCGGGCAGGAGATCAACACCCAGAAGGCCACCCGCATCCGCGTCTTCGGCTTCACCGACGACCAGGGCAGCTACGAACACGGCAAGGAGCTCTCCAAGCAGCGCGCCGACGCCGTTCAAGCAGAGCTCGCCAAAACCGTCACCAACCCCAGCGTCGTCTTCGACGTCCGCGGCTACAGCGAGGACTACCCCATCGCCGACAACAGCACCGAGGAAGGCCGCAAGAAGAACCGCCGAGTCGAGATCACCTTCCCGCGCGGAGCAGGCGGCTAGGGCTGGGGCCGGGCCGCAGACCAGGCGCGGCAGGCCGGGCCCCGGCGGTCGTCGAGTGGCCGCCGAGGCCGATCCCTGGCCGTGGGCGGGTTATGGCAGCAGTGCCGGGGAGCCGCCGGAGGCAGTACGTGGTACGAAGACCGAAAACATGCCGAGGTTCAGCGTTCCGGTCGACTTCACTGCCGGGCCGTGCCCATCCGCAGGCTGAACGGTCAGGGTCCACTCGTACCCGCCGCCGAACAGACGCCTTCCGTTCTGGTCCTTGCCGTCCCAGGCGACGTCGATCACTCCTCGCGTCTCTCCGCCACTACGCACCACGGTGGAGATGCCGTTGGCAGTGTTGCGCACCGTCAGCTTCCACGACGCGGCAGGCTTCGACAGCCACCAGCGGGTGTTCCCGCTCGTGGAACTGTTGGGCGTCACAGTGGGAGGGATCGCCTGGTCGATGACGCTCAGCGGGGAGTTCTTGCCGGTGACGCCGATGATGCGGACCTTGTCGTCCTTGTCGATGCGGGCGATCCGCCCGCCGAAACGGTCGACCGTCCACCCGTTCGCTTCCTCGTAGTCCTCGTACTCGCGCACGGCGCTGCCGGAGCGCAGGTTGTAGATCGCCAGCCCGTTCCGGTCCCTGCGTGCGACGTACCCGTCTCCGAGTTTGGCGGCGGCGCGTTCCTCCTGGAAGGGAAGGGGGATCAGCTTCCCGGTGGGCGCGTGGTAGGCCGCGTAGGTGTAGCCCGCCTTTTGGGAGCACGCGGCGTAGAACCAGTCGCCGGCGACCTGGAGCTCGTAGGGCCGGCAGCCCGTGTGGAGATCGATCCGCCGGACGACCTGCCCCGTACGGAGATCGGTCGCCGCGATCACGCCGGTGTCACCCTCGGGCTGCCAGAGCAAGGCGCCCCACAAAGAGACTCCGCTGATTGCCACGGGGATGTCGCCGAGGACTTTGCCGGTGTCGAGATCGGCCACGAAGTCGTTGCGAGTGGGGTCACCGCTTGCCGAGAACAGCAGGTACCGGCCCGATGCGGCCTTGGCGGTGGGGTATTTCAGTGCAGCGGTTGCCGTACGCAGGGGCAAGGTGCGGCGACTGCCGCCGGGGCGGGAGTCCTGTACGTACACCTCACCCTGACAGCCGTTGCAGGATTCGGGCGTCACGCCGACGATGCGTCCGTCACCGGTTGGAAGGCTGGGGTAGTAGTACGACCTGACGCGATCGCAGATCGGATCGTGGTAGCCACCACAGCTCCAGGTGGGCGTCTGGGTGATGGCTGCCGGACCGGACACCGAAGTCCGGTACAGCTGAGTGGTGTTGTCCCAGTGGTCGGTCTGGCCGAGCGTCAGCTCTCCGTGCGTCAGCGCAGGCCGGTATCGCCGGACCGGCAGGGACGGGAGCGATTCGAGTTCCTTGGCCACAGGGATGCCCTGTGCGTTCAGCGTGATGCTCTGGATGCCCCAGTGGTACCGGTCGGGGCCGCCGACGGCGTACAGGGTGCCATTGGTCCCGATCACGAACGGGTCGCGAGCCAGGGCCGGCAGGACGATGCGGGGCGTCCCACCGGAGAGAGGGACTGCCACGAGCTGCATGTTGCCGCCCTCGGCGAGGAACAGCCAGTCGCCCATCTGGTGAACCTGGTGCAGAGCTCCGGGGGCGGTGACGGTTCGGGTCTGGGCGGTGCCCGTTCTGGCCGTCAGCGTCACCTTGCTGCTGCCGTACGGGGCGAGGACGATCCACTTCTCACCGAGGCCGACGGAAAGGAGATCATCCGCACTGCCGACGCCGGACGGCAGGGGGATGGTGCGCATCGCCGCCGTGGTGAAGTCGACCAGGCCGACCCGCCGGCCTGCCGGGGTCGTGTACTCGACCAGGGCGCCGAGTGCGTCAACGGCCTTCACCCTGAGCGGTCCGGTGATCTGCTCGGGCGTCGCGACGAGGGTGTCCTTGCGCGGCTCGTTCGCGCGGCCCATCAAGTGCAGAGCGAGAGTTCCGTCCGCGCGCTTCTCCGTGGCCAGTGCCTGGGTGGCGGAGAAAGCGGCTACCCACGTCCTGTTGGTCTGCGCGGGAAGCGCCTCGATCGCGCCGGTCGCGAAGTCGTGGATGACCAGGGCTTCCTGGCTGCCGGGCCCGTTGAAGTCCGAACAGGCCACCGAGTCACCGAGAGGGTAGGTCCACCCCCGCAGGTTGCCGTCACACCGTGATTCGCGGACCTCCCTGCCGTCCTTGAGGCTTCGCCAGTAGATGTTCTCGTTCACCTTCGGCTGCATCTGCAGCCCGGTGCCGGCCGCAACGAGGTAGCGCTCCGGAGGCGCAATGCTCGGTACGGCGGCGAGGGTGGCCTCACCCCCCGGCGCGGCAGTGGTCGTGGCCGACGTGGCACCCGGAGAGCCGATGGCCAGGACCAGGGTGAGCGCAGCGACGCTGAGCACACGTGATCGCTTCATGAGGTCCCCACCCCTTGTTCGAGCGCAAGGGGGACCCGCAGGGATCGCTGCCGCATGCGCGAAGTGAGCGGATCCTAACAAGGCGCCGGAGGGGAGCCCCACCCGGAGCCGCGCGCCCTCACCCGTCGGCTGCCTGGGCCGGAGAGGCCAGCTGACTTGTCAGTGCCGTGTGCCAGGCTGGTGAGGTCCCCAGGTGAGTACCTGTACGGAGGTGCCCAGTGAGCAGCACGAAGACCGACGGAACGTTCGACCTCACGTCATTCGAGCCGGAAGTACTCGACGAGGCCGGCCCTGGCGCCGCGCTCGGACGGGTGCGGATCACCAAGGCCTTTCAGGGCGGCCTGGTCGGCACCAGCACCGTGCACATGCTGTCGGTGACGGACACCGAGGGCGGCCCGGCCTCCTATGTCGCCGTGGAGCGGTTCACGGGCGCGCTCGACGGCCGCAAGGGCTCCTTCGTCCTCCAGCACAGCGCGCCCGGCAGTCGGGGCGAGCGGCTCGCGATCCGCGTGGTCCGGGGAACGGGCTCCGGTGACCTCGCGGGGATCACGGGTGGGCTGGAGATAGCCGTTGCCGAGGACGGCAGCCACAGCTATGTGTTCGAGTACGCGCTGGGCTGAGCCGTGGCGGTCCGAGTCAGTCGGCCAGCAGGTGGTCGGCCTTGCCGGCCTTGATGTCGCGGATCAGTTGGCGGAGGGCGTCCTTGGTGTCGGTGAGGTACGTGTCCTCCTGGCCGGCGAGGGCGATGTAGCTGTTGCCGTCTCCGTCGACCCCGATCCGGTAGCAGTTGTTGCCCTCCGCGCAGTACGGCTCTTCCCATGCGACGTCCGGCATGCGTGACTCCTCAGAGTTCGCGGGCGATGGTGTGGATGAGGTCTCTGGAGGCCTGCGTGTCGAGCGTATGCTCGTCCATCCAGTTCATGTGAGCGTTGTACTTGGCTAGTTGGTCGGGATCATGACTGAACTCCGGGCCGTGGGCCGAGTCCAGCTGGACGGTGTCCAGTTGCGGTACCTGTCCATGCGCGTACATCACGGCGTGGCCCGCTCCGGGGAACTCCCCGACCGCAACGGGCAGGACGCGCAAGGTGATGTGGTCCCGCTCCGACATGACGCACAAGTGCTCCAACTGCTCGCGCGTCGCGCGGCGGCCGCCGAACTGCATGCGCAGGGCCAGTTCGTGGACGTACCCCGTGTACGGCACCGGGGCGTCCCGTTCGAGGATCCGCTGCCGCTGCATGCGGTGGGCGAGCCGTAGCTCCACCTCCGACGTGGGCAGAGCCGGGATGGCCGAGCTGAACACGGCTCGGGCGTACCCGCTCAGGTGCAGGAGTCCGGGCAGGTGCACCGTCTGCACCGTCCGCAGGCGGGTGGCGTGCCACTCCAGTTCCGCCACGTCGAGCAACCCCTGCGGCAGTGAACCCCGGTACTGCTCCCACCAGCCGCGTGTCCGGTGGCCGGCCATCTCTGCAAGGGCGTCGATGTAACGCTCGTCAGTGCAGGCGTAGTTGCCGGCCAGCAGGCGTACGCGTTCGGGTGAGGTGGCCCGGGTGCCCGCCTCCATGTTGGAGACCTTCGTCCGGTCCAGGCCCAGCAGGCGACCGGCGTGGTCGGTCGTCGCGTTTGCGGCCGTCCGCATCTTGCGCAGCTCGGCACCGAGGCGCTGTTGCCGAACGGTGGGCGTCGCTCTGGTTGGCATGCGGGCCAGTGTGCCGCGCGGAGACACTGACGGTCCATTGGGGAGGCAATTGCCCAGATGTAGTGACACTAGAACCCCTTCCTGTCCTACAGTGGGTGACGCACCGCTCACGTACGGCGAGTTGAAGCGCATCCCCACGCATGCCCGGGGGACGAGCCACGGTCGCCGCGTTGCCGCCTGCGTACGGACACACGTGAGCCCTCGTGCGCGTCGAGCTTCCGAAGCCAATCCGTCCTTGGAAACTGACGACTTGGGAGCCGAAGATGCTCACCCCGTACCCGCAGCCGTACACCTCCCCCTCCGCCTGCCCCGGCGCCCCCGACTCCGGGCCCGTTCCCGATGCGGCGGAGCTCTCGTGCAGCATGACCCTGCCCGCCTCCCCCCGCTCCGCGGGCATCGCCCGGCAGGCCGTGCGGGCCGCGCTGCGGGCGTACGCGCTCGAGCCCCTCGAACCGACCGCCGTGCAGGCCGCGTCCGAACTCCTCGGCTCCGCCTGGCGGATGGACCCGTACGGGGAGCTGTACCTCTCCGTCCGCTACCGCGACGACGCCCTCCGCGTCATCGTCTACGACGGGCACCCCGCGCACGCCCACCCCCGCCTCGCCGCGCTCTGCGAGGCCCGCCGCCGCTCCACCCTCCGGGTGTTCTCGGCGCTCGTGCGCGACCACGGCGGCGACTGGGGGCTCGGCCCCTCACGGGAGCCCGGCGGGGGGACCCGTACCTGGGCCACGTTGCCGAATCGGCCGTATCGGCCGCCGAACGGGTGACGGAAGATCGTTTCTCCGGTCAACGCGGCGTGGCGGTGCGCCACCCTGGTGCGATGCGCCTCCGTCACTGCATCGCCGCCGCTCTCACCACCGCCGCCCTCGTCGTCACCCTGCCCGCGGCCGCAGGCGCAGCCACCGGTACGTTCGGCTACATCTCGCCCGAGTCCGGGGACCTCGACATCATCTCCCCGGCCAACGGGGAGTGCCGGCTCCTCCTCCAGGGCGCGACCAGCGCGCTCAACGGCACCAACGCGACGGCCGTCCTCTACTCCGACCGCGGCTGCGAGGAGCCGCTGGCCAGGATGGCCCCCGGCGAGGCGCGCGAGTTCGCCGGGCGCATCCCGCACAGCGTGATGTTCGGCTAGCGCGTACGCCCGCCGCGTGCATGCGAAGAGGCCGCCCGCGTGATGCGGGCGGCCTCGGTGCATTCGGGATCCGGTGTCTGGTTATCGCCGGTCGGTCATTCCGGCGGGCTCATTTCCGAATTCCGAGAATTGGCCTTGGCCGGCCGGAATTCGTTACTGGCACAGGACGTCGACGGAGCTGATGCGGTCGTTGTGCTCGAGGGCGATGTTGCCCTGCCACCAGCGCCCGTAGGTCGTCAGGTAACCGGTCCAGTCGGTGTTGTAGTAGACGGCCACCGGGCCGCCGCCGCGGTTCCACACGGAGCTGGCGCGGTTGTCGAAGGCCGACGGGACCTTGTTCTTCCAGCAGGAGGGGACCACCCAGAGGATGCCCTCGCCGTTGGAGTTCTGGAAGAAGCAGGTCTGGCCGTCCTGGCAGTTGTTCCAGGCCAGGATCCCGACGTCGGATCCGGTGATGCGGTAGAGGCCCGGCTCGCCGGCGATCGGAGTGATCTTGCCTTCCGCGGCGGGCGCGGGCGCGGTCGCGGCCGTGGCGCCGCCGCCCGTCGCGACGAGACCGGACACGGCGAGGGTGAGAGCGGCCAGGCCGCCCAGGAGTGCACGCTTCACTGGTATTTCCCCGTTTCCATTTCCGTGGTCCGCTCGGAGAATTCCCCGGCGGCGGAAATGAAGTAGAGCAGGGGCGCGAAAAAGGATCCAGCGCGGTCCACCTCGGTCCAATGGCCAATCAGGGCCCATTGGGGCCGGATTCCGTGGCGGCTCCAGCGGAATTCCAGGGACGCAGGGATTCCGCGGACGAACGCGCTGATCGGGAACACGACGGGTCCACTGACAGGAGGTGTCAGTGGACCCGGCCTAGCCTCCCGCCATGAGCCTCATCGTCGAACTCCGGCAGTACACCCTCCACCCGGGCGCCCGTGACACCCTGATCGACCTCTTCGAGAGGGAGTTCGTCACCGGGCAGGACGCGGCCGGCATCGCCGTCGGCGGCCGGTTCCGGGACCTGGACGACCCCGACCGGTTCGTGTGGCTGCGCAGCTTCCCCGACATGGCGGAGCGGGAGCGGGCGCTGCACGCCTTCTACGGCGGGCCCGTCTGGCAGGCGCACCGGGTGCGGGCCAACGCGACCATGCTGGACTCGGACGACGTCCTGCTGCTGCGGGGGCCGGGGTTCGCCGCCCCACGGGCCGCGGGGCCGACGGCCGTGACCATCTGCCACCCCCGGGACCCCGCGGCCTTCGCCGGCCACTTCGAGCGCCACCTGCGCCCCGCGCTGACCGCCGCCGGGACCCCGCCGCTCGCCGTGCACCGCTCCGAGCACGCCGAGAACACCTTCCCCGCGCTGCCGGTCCGGACCGGTGAGGACGTCCTGCTCTGGTTCACGGCGGGGGAGGCGCCGGTGCTGCCGGACCTCTCGGCCCACCTGGAGTCGGCTCCGCGGCAGCTCCGGCTGGGACCCGTATGGGGAGGGCGGTCCTAACGCTCCAGGACCGCCTTGAGGGCTGCGGCCAGGGCCTCGTCCGCCGGGACCTGTACGTCGGGGACGACGCCCACGCCCTCCCAGTTGGTGCCCGTCACCGCGCTGATGCTCCGTGCTGCCGGCACCGTCACGAGGACGTGCTCGGCGACGGGGTGGCGGGCCGTCGGGTGGGCGCCGCCCCGGGTGGTCGCGCCGACGACCACGGCCCGGCCGTGCGTCTGCAGGGTGTACGCCACGTCCTCGCCGCCGGAGAACGTGATCCCGCTCGTCAGCACGTAGACCGGCCGGCCGTCCGCGTAGCGCGGCCCGGGCAGGTGGGCGGAGGTCCAGAACTGGCGGGTCGAGTCGGTGGCCCGTTCGTAGATGTCGTGCAGGTGCACGTCTCCGTCGGGGAAGAAGTGGCTGTTCCACAGCGCCGCCCCCTCCGGCGACCCGCCGAGGCACGCCCGCAGGTCCAGGATGAGCGCGGAGGTGCCCGCGACCAGCTGCATGGCCGCGCCGATCGCGCTCGCGCCCTCGATGGCGGTCGCGATGCGGCGGAGCTCGATGAGCCCGATGTTCCCGTCGAGGCGCTCCACGCGGCGGATCCCCTGGTTCTCCGCGCGGAGCAGGGACAGGAAGGCGGCCTCGCCCCCGTCGTCGTCGACCGGCTCCAGCGACTGCGGCTCCTCCGTCCACAGCAGCCGCAGGTGCTTGTCCGGGCAGACTTCCTGGAGGTGCGCCGTCACCGCTTCGCACAGCTCCCGGTCGTCCAGGCCCTCGTACGCGCCCGAGGCGATCCGGGTCCGGATCGCCTCGTCGATTGCCGCGGTCTTGTCGGGGAAGACGTAGCCCGCGGTGATCCGGGCCAGGGCCTGCTCGACTATGTGTTCGTTGGTAGGCATGGCCGATCATGCTAGGGCGCCATCACCTCCGGTGACGAGTGGTTTTCCCCCGCGCGCCGACGGTCTTCCCGACGGCCTTCCGTGTTCAGTCCGGAGGCATGGCCGGGCGCGGCGGATGGCGCAGGACGTGGCGGGTGGCGGAACGCAGGGCGAAGGCCATCACGACCTCGAACACGCCCAGCAGGACCAGCCACAGGCCCAGCAGCCGGGTCAGGGCCACCGCCGAGTCCACCGGGAAGCAGAGCACGACGATGCCGGCGACGACGCCGAGGATGCCCAGGCCGATGGTCATGCCGCGGTGCACGAGCGAGCGGTCGGCGATCGCGACGTACGTCGTGAGCACTCCGGTCAGCAGCCAGAAGATGCCCACGATCAGGGACAGTGCGCCGATCGTCTGCATCGGGTGCCGCAGCACCAGGACGCCGGCCAGGATCGCCAGCATGGCGATCAGGACGGCCGCCAGCCTGCTGCCGCCGCCGTCGCGGCTGTGCGTGAAGGCTCCGACGAAGCGGAAGCCGCCCACGACCAGGAGCTGCAGGCCGATGATCACGGCCAGGATGTGCAGGGTCTCGTCGGGCCAGACGAGGATCAGGATGCCGGGGATCAGGGTCGCGAGGGCAAGGCCGAGCGCCCAGTGCCACGAGCTTCCGATCTGCTTGAGGGTGTCCTCGGGATCGCTGTGGGTGTACTGCGATCCCGAGTCGGGGGATACGGCCATCACCGCCTCCTGGGCCAGCAGAACGGCCCGCGTGGGCACCTCGAAGGCGCCGGACGGGCCTTGTCTACCCTTCCCGTCCATTTTAGATCGATTTGATATCTCTTGCCGGTCCGTCCGCGTGTGCGGCGGTGCTCCCGCCGTCACCGCACGGACCGCCATGACGGCGACCGGCCATCTCCCCCGCATCGGAGAACCCCTTCCCGAAGGTGCGATACCGGCGAGAAAGAGGAAGCAGCGGCCAAGTCCTGAGCAGAACCTATGAGTTGATGGGTGGCCCGGGTGCTGCGGCCGGGCCGCCCCCGGCTAGGGGATCAGGTGGTAGAAGATCTCGCTGATGTGCGTGTCGAACGGCGGCGCCCCCAGTTCCCGCGCGGCCGGCAGGATCCTGTCCTCGAGGAAGCGCTCGTAGTCGGCCTTCGACTCCCATACGTCGACGACCATCCAGCCGCCCCGCTCGTCCGCCGACGCGGTATGGACGAGGAGCCCGGCCGGCGGGTTCCCGGGATCCGGAAGCACCCGGTCGTTCATGGCCTGGTAGAGCTCCTGGGTCCATTCCGCGCTCCGGTTGTAGACCAGAACTGCCATCTCGGTTCCTCGATTCCTGAGCGGAGTGGTGAGGGGGGTCCGCCTGCGACGCTACGACCGCGCCAGGGCGCCGGCGGAGCGTGACACCCCTCCGTACTCCGACCGCCGGAACGCACCACTTGTCGGGGCGGCCGATCATTAAGCCCGGCATCTGCAATCAGAAAGGGCAAATCTTCATAGTGGATGCGGCATCAAAGGGCTGCTAGAGTCCGCATGCGCCATTCCGGACAGGGTGGCGAGATGGCCGGTCCGAATCCCTGGCCCGCCCCCGAGCGGCGTACATCCGCAGGGCGGCCAGCCGTTGTGATGCCGTGGCAATTCCGCACCGACGACGCCCGCGCCCCAGCCTCCGGAACGCCCGGTCACCACTGCCGCCCATCGCCTTTCGCTCATCGGATGGGGAGATCCACATGAACACAGGACTTCTGCGCCGCTTCGCCACCGGCAGGACGCTCGCACTGGGTGCCGTACTGGCCCTGGCAGTGCCGGCGACCGCCTACGCCAACACCGTGGGCGTGACCGTGAAGACCCCCGGGGCCACCACCGGACCCGGCTCTGCCGACTCCGAGATATCGACCCATGCCGACTGTTCCAGTGGCCTGATCTCGGGCGTTGGCCTCGACCAGGCCATCGGCACCGGCGCGAGCGTGAACGGCAACCACGTCAACGGCACCTCGCCCAGCTCCGACGGCACCACCGCATACACCGGCTCCACCGGCGTCGTCGGCACCGACGTGACGCACTGGCTCGGCATCGGGGGAAGCGGCGGCCAGGTCAACGCCTCCTTCTCCACCACGCCTTACGCGATGTGCTTCACCAGCAGCCTGATCGACCACACCCAGGTCGTCATGAACAAGGCGAACACACCCACCGCCGGGGCGACCGCGGGCCTCGTGACCGCGACCTGCCCGGCCAACACCCGCCTCCTGGGTGGCGGCGCCCGTACGACCCCGGGCACCACGGGCAGCCTCAAGACGATCGCGAGCTTCCCCACCTTCAACAACTCCGCCCACGGCTTCGGCGCGAAGGCCGCGGCGGACGGCGAGACCAACCCCGACTCCTGGTCGGCCGTCGGCTGGGACTCCGGCGCCAACGGCGCCAACTACACCTACGCCTACGCGATCTGCAGCGCGGACGGCATCGACCTCAAGCACGTGGCCACGACGGTCCGCTTCACGGAGGTCGACGGCCCGAACACGGCCTCCACGGGGACGACGGCGACGACCGGCTGCTCCCGCGCGGACGGGCAGCTGGTCAGCGGCGGCGCGGCGATCAGCGGCGGCAACGTGACCACGACCGACTTCGGCAAGGCGACCTCGGGCGGCCCCCACCTCAACGGCAGCTTCCCGAGCGACGCGGCCGGCACCCCGTTCGCCGACGGCAGCTCCAACCCGTCGTACTGGACGGCGTCCACCCACAGCGGCGGTTCGCCCTCCCAGGGCAGCTACTCCGACGTCTGGGCGCTCTGCCTGGACGTGCAGCACGGCCACAAGAAGTAGACCCCCGGCCCCGACCCGGAGCCGGCCCCGGCCCCGCCCCCGGTTCAGCCGCCAGCCGCCGCGACGAGCCGCTCCGCGGCCTCCCGCGCCCGGCGGGCCGGCTCCGGGCCGGGGTCCAGGGCCGCCACCACCGTGGCGCCCTCGACCAGGATCAGCAGCTGGTCCGCGAGCCCCGGCCGCTCCGGCCCGGCCAACTCGCCGAGCAGGGAACGGAGTTCCGCCTTGTGGCGGCGTACTACGTCCAGCACCGCGGCCGGGCCGGTGCCCAGCTCCCCGTAGGCGTTCAGGAACGCGCAGCCCCGGAAGTCCGGCTCGCAGAACCATTCCGCCAGCCAGTCGAAGACGGCGGGCACCGGCTCCGGGGACCCGGTGACGGCCTCGCGCAGACTGCTCGTCCAGCGCCGGTCGCGCCGCTCCAGGTAGGCCGTGACCAGCGCTTCCTTCGCCGGGAAGATCCGGTAGAGCCGCTTGAGGGGGACGCCCGACCCGGCGCGGATGCGGTCCATGCCGACGGCCTGGACGCCCTCCGCATAGAACAGCTCCTCCGCCGCGTCCAGCAGTCGGGTGCGGGCCTCTTCGTCGTCCATACCGGCAGGGTAGTCCAGATTCCCTTGCGGGGAGAACGCTCGTTCTCTAAGGTGTGAGAACGAGCGTTCTCCTGTCGTTCCCGCTGTTCCCGCCGAGAGGGATGGATCACCGTGACCGAGCCCGAAACCGCCACCGCCACCAGCACCGCCGTGCGCCCGCCCCTGCCGCCCTTCACCGCCGAGTCCGCCCGCGCCAAGGTCCAGGCCGCCGAGGACGCCTGGAACAGCCGCGACCCCGAGCGCGTCTCCCTCGCGTACACGGAGGACTCGGTCTGGCGCAACCGCGACCGCTTCCTCACCGGCCGCGCCGAGATCCGCGCGTTCCTCGCCGGGAAGTGGGAGCGCGAGCTCGACTACCGCCTGCGCAAGGAACTCTGGTCCTACACCGGCAACCGCATTTCCGTCCGCTTCGAGTACGAGTGGCACGACGCCGACGGCCAGTGGTACCGCAGCCACGGCAACGAGCAGTGGGAGTTCGCCCCCGACGGCCTGATGAGCCGGCGGGAGGCGAGCATCAACGACGTCCCGATCGAGGAGGCGGACCGCCGCCTCGGCCGGACCGCGCTCTAGCGGCGCCGGGCGATGACCTCCATGCACACGCGGTAGCGCTCGCTGACCGCGTAGTGCAGGGGCTCGAAGCCGTGCTCCTCCAGCAGGGAGTAGAGGCGGGCGCGGCTGAAGTTGTGGAAGTGCTCCAGCTCCCCCCAGTACGGGTTGGCGTTGCGCGCGTCGAGCAGGCGCCAGGCCGCGCAGTCGTAGTGGGGCATCGACGCGAAGAGCACGCCGTCCTCGCGCAGCAGCCGGTGCGCGGCGGCGAGGCCCCGGCCCGGGTACGGCATGTGCTCCAGTACGTCGGCCATGCTGATCACCGCGTACCGGCCGGGCTCGTCGAGGGTGGTGAGGTCGGCGCAGCGGGCTTCGATGCCGAGTGCGCGCAGCCCCTGGGCCGTGGCGGGGCGCAGGTCGAGGCCCTGGGGCTCGAATCCCCACTCCTCCGCGGTGAACAGCAGCGACCCGTTCCCGAAGCCGACGTCGAGCCAGGCGCCGTCCTGGACGTAGCGGGCGACGCGCTCCACGATGCGCGCGGAGACGTAGCGGTTCTGCTCGAAGTCCGCGCCCGGCTGCTGTTCCGGGTGGGTCGAGGAGAAGACCTGCGCGCAGGCCTCGTCCGTGAAGTAGCCCTCGGTGAAGACGTGCCGGCATGCGCCGCACCGCATCCACACCATGAGGGGCGAGACGACCGGCTTGTACAGCGCATGGTGCGAGCAGTCGCCCGTGCGCAGCTCGGAGATGTCGGGCGCCGAGCAGAGCGGGCAGGCGTCGTACAGGTGACGCGACTTGTGGGGTGCGTGGCTGGTCGCGGTGACCGTGCTGGCGGACATGCCCGGAACGTACAGGCCGGTCCGCGCGGGCGCGCGATGCCGCGCGGGGCCTATCGGGTGGTCCGGTACGGCCCGCCCCCACCCGCCCGGACCGGCCCCGGCCGGCCCGCGGTGCCGCGGGCTACGGTGTGTGGTGGGCCTGGGTGATGAGGTCCGTGGCGACCTCCAGTGCGGCCAGCCGGGTCTCCTCCGGGTCGGCGTCCACGTGCTGGAGGAACATCATCCCGGCGTGCAGGGTGAACAGGGCGCTGACGCAGCGGACCTGGTCCGTCACGGGTCCGTCCTCCGTGCGCAGCAGCTCGATCAGGCGGAACAGCCGGGCCTTGACCGTCTCGCCGATGCTCAGCTCGCGCGTGGTCGCCTGGTTCTCGTGCATGAAGCGGTAGAGCGAGGCGCCCGCCGCCATCGCCTCGCTGTAGCGGCGCAGCACCTCGCGCTTGGTCTCCAGGGTGGGCGGTTCCTTCTCGGCCCACGCGATCAGCTCGTCGATGGGACGGGTCACGTCCTCGAAGAGGCTGATGATGATGTCTTCCTTGGTCTTGAAGTGGTAGTACAGCGCCGCCTTCGTGACCTCCAGCCGCTCCGCGATCTCGCGCAGCGACGTCTTCTCGTAGCCCTGCTCGGCGAAGAGCTCCAGTGCGACGTCCTGGATGCGCTGACGCGTGTCGCCACGGCGCCGCTGCGGACTGCTGCTGGACATGACTCTCCTCAGGTACTTACTTGACGCCCGGCAAGTTACGGGTCTACCTTCCCCAGTGTAGTGAACTAGCCGGGCGGCAAGTAAGTGCCGGTGAACGAATAAGTACCAGAAGAAGTACACGGGGAGTGGAACATGGTGGACGTGGCGAAATCGGCCGGGACCTCCGAGGGGGTGAAGCCGCGCAGCGTTCGGGTCGTCCTCATGGCCCTCATGATCGCGATGCTGCTGGCCATGCTCGACAACATGATCATCGGTACCGCGATGCCCACGATCGTCGGCGAGCTCGGCGGCCTGGAGCACCTCTCCTGGGTGGTCACCGCCTACACCCTGGCCACCGCGGCCTCCACCCCGATCTGGGGCAAGATCGGCGACATGTACGGGCGGAAGGGCTCCTTCCTCACCTCGATCGTCATCTTCCTCATCGGCTCCGCGCTCAGCGGCATGGCCCAGGACATGGGCCAGCTGATCGGTTTCCGTGCGATCCAGGGCCTCGGTGCCGGCGGTCTGATGGTCGGCGTCATGGCGATCATCGGCGACCTGATCCCGCCCCGTGAGCGCGGCAAGTACCAGGGCATGATGGCCGGCGTGATGGCCCTCGCCATGATCGGCGGCCCGCTCGTCGGCGGCACCATCACCGACCACATGGGCTGGCGCTGGTCCTTCTACATCAACCTGCCGCTCGGCGCGGTCGCGCTCGCGATGGTGACGGCGGTGCTGCACCTGCCGAAGCGGACCGACCAGGTCCGCCCGAAGATCGACTACCTCGGTGCGGCGCTTCTGACGATCGCCATCACCTCCACCGTGCTCGTCACCACCTGGGGCGGCACCGAGTACGCCTGGGGCTCCGGTGAGATCATCGGCCTGATCGTCCTCGGCGTCCTGTCCATCGCCGCCTTCATCTACGCCGAGACCAAGGCCTCCGAGCCGGTCATGCCGCTGCACATCTTCCGCAGCCGCAACTTCACGCTGATGTCCGTGATCGGTTTCCTGGTCGGCTTCGCGATGTTCGGCGGCGTGCTCTACCTCCCGCTGTTCCAGCAGTCGGTGCAGGGCGCCTCGGCCACCAACTCGGGCCTGCTCCTGCTGCCCATGCTGCTCTCGATGATGGTCGTCTCGCTGATCGCGGGCCGCATCACCACCAACAGCGGCAAGTACAAGATGTTCCCGATCATCGGCGGCGCGCTCATGGTCGTCGGCCTGTTCCTGCTCGCGACGATGGACACCGGCACCACCCGCCTGGTCTCCGGCCTCTACATGGCCGTGCTCGGCGCCGGACTCGGCTTCCTGATGCAGATCACCATGCTGGTCGCGCAGAACAGCGTCGAGATGAAGGACATGGGCGTCGCCTCCTCCTCGGCGACCCTCTTCCGTACGCTCGGCGGCTCCTTCGGCGTGGCCCTGATGGGCTCCCTGTTCACCACCCGCGTCACGGACACCATGTCCGAGCGCCTCGGCCCGCAGGCCGCGAACGCCGCCGGCTCCGCCCAGCTCGACGCCGCGAGCCTGGCCAAGCTGCCGGAGGCCGTGCGCGAGGCCTACCAGCACGCGGTGGCGGCCGGTACGCACTCCGCGTTCCTGCTCGGCGCGGCCATCGCCGTACTGGGCTTCGTGGCGGCCTGGTTCGTCAAGGAGGTCCCGCTGCGGGGCGCGGGCCCGGCCCCGGCCGACGGCGCGGAGGGCGGCAAGGCCGCCCCGGCGCAGCAGGAGTCGCTCGCCCACTGACGCCCGCCGAAAGGCGGCGGCAGCAGCCGAACAGCCCGGCCCCGGCGGACCATTGGTCCTCCGGGGCCGGGCTTTTGCCTGGTCACACCAGTCCCATCTGTCCCATTAGCTGGATTTTAAGGCCCAATTGGCTGGAACCTCCCCGCTGTCCCGATCGTCCTGATCCACAGGACGCTGACAAGGCGGATGGGGAGTGGACAGCATGGACAAGCAGGGCATCCGGGCCCGTGCGGCCGTCGTGGCCTCGGCCGTCGCCGTGGGGGCGACGGTCTGGGGAGTGGCGGTCTTCGTCGACTCGGGACACACGGCCTCGCACCGGAGCGTGTCGCAGCAGAAGGACGCCGACGCCAAGGGTGACCGGGCGTCAGGAGGGCAGCCGCAGCAGCCCCAGGGGATACCCGAGTCCATAGCCCACGCGTCGGAGGGCGGCGCGGACGCGGTCAACATCACCATCGACGACGGCCCGGACCCCCGGTGGACCCCGAAGGTGCTCGACGTGCTCGGGAAGCACGGCGTGAAGGCCACCTTCTGCATGATCGGACCGCAGGCCAAGGCCCACCCCGACGTGGTCAAGCAGGTCGTCGCGGCCGGACACCGGCTCTGCGACCACACCATGAGCCACGACACGGCCATGGACAAGAAGCCCCTCGCCTACCAGGAACAGCAGATCCTGGAGGCGAAGAAGCTGATCGAGGAAGCCGCGGGCGGCGGCGCGAAGGTCGAGTACTACCGGGCCCCCGGAGGCGCGTTCACCCCCGACAGCCGGCGCGTCGCCGCCGCGAACGGCATGCGCCCGCTCGGATGGAACGTCGACACCAAGGACTTCGAGAAGCCCGGCACGGCCGCCATCGTCGACGCCGTGAAGCGCGAGATCGGCAACGGCCCGACCGTGCTCTTCCACGACGGCGGCGGCAACCGCACCCAGACCGTCGAGGCCCTCGACCAGGTGCTGGCCTGGCTCGAGGCGCAGGGCCGGCCCACCGGCTTCCCGGTCCGCACCTCCTGACTCCCGGCCCCTCCTGACACGCCGTCCGGCGGCGAACGGGTGAGGGTCGGCCGTGCGCCCCGCCCCCGGGTGTTCCCTGGTCGGGCGCGTACGAACGTACGCTCACCCGCCTGCCGAAGCCGCCTGCCGAGCCGCCTGGAGGACCCCGTGAGCATCGCCCCCGCCAAACTCTCCGACCCCGTGGTCGGCGCCCTCGTCAAAGCCGTCAACGCGCACGACAAGGCGGCCTTCACCGCCCTGCTGACCGCCGACGCGACCATGTCCGACGACGGATCCGAGCGCGACGTCGAGGACTGGACCGAGCGGGAGATCTTCTCCTCCAACGGCCACATGGACGTCGAATCCGAGGCGGACGGCGGCCGCAGCCTCATCGTCAGCTACCGCAACGACACCTGGGGCGAGATGCGCACCGCCTGGCGGTTCACCATCGCCCCCGGCGGCGGAAAGATCAGCCGCTTCGAGACCGGCCAGGCGTAGTCCGCCCGCTCAGAGCCCCCGCACGGCCTTCAGCACCGCCGCCGTCAGACGCCCGTTCTCCGGAGCCGCCCCGCCCGGGAAGCAGAAACGGCGGCGCGTGTAGCCGTACGCGATCCCCGTGACCGGGTCTGCCCAGCCCAGCCCGCCCGCCGCGCCGCTGTGCCCGAAGGCCGCCGGGCCCACGTCGGGGAGCTTCTTGAAGCCCAGTCCGAAGGGGTTCGGTACGCAGAACACGCGGTCCTCGCCCGGCGTGTGCAGCTTCGCGACCTCCGCCGCCGTGTCCGCCTCCAGCAGCGGGGCCCGCTCGTCGAACCCGCCGATGGCGGCCGCGTACAGGCCCGCGACACCGCGCGCCGTCCCGATCCCGCCGGCCGAGGCCGGACCGAGCCGCCGCGTCCTCGGGTGGTTCGCGTGGACGATCAGGTCCATCGGGGGCTCCCGGTGCGCGTTGAAGGCGACCGGCAGCAGCTCCGGCCCGGGCCCCGCCGGAGCCGCCGCCTGCCCGGGCGTCGGCAGCACGGGCAGCACCGGCTTCCAGCGGCCCTCCAGCGCCTCGGGCAGGCCCATGTACAGGTCGAGCCCGTACGGGGCGCGCACGCGCTCCTCGTAGAGCTCCTGGACCGTCCTGCCCGTCGCCCGCCGCACCACCTCGCCGGTCAGCGCGCCGATCACGAAGGCGTGGTAGCCGTAAGCCGTCCCGGGCTCCCAGAACGGCTTCTGCCGCGCCAGCCTCGATGCGACGAGCGCGTCGTCCGCCAGCTCGTCGTAGTCGAAGCCCTCGTCGCTGTTGATCAGCCCCGCCCGGTGGCTGATCAGCTCGCGCAGCGTCAGCCGCTCCTTGCCGTCCCCGGTGAACTCCGGCCAGTACGACGACACCGGACGGTCCCACTCCAGTACGCCGTCCTGCACGAGCAGCGCCACCACCAGGTGCGCCGCGCCCTTCGTGATCGAGTAGACCCCGCTCAGGGTGGCGCCGTCGGTGTCCTCGCCCGCCCACAGGTCGACCACCCGCCGGCCCTCGTGGTGCACCGCGAACTGCGCCTCGGGGGAATGCGGTTCGGCTGCCGCGAAGGCCTCGAACTCCTCCCGCACCGGCTCCCAGCCCGCCGCCACCGTCCCGTTCACGTGCACGCCCATCGGATCCCCCGCAGATCGCTCGCCTCGAAGTCGTCGGACATCCGCCAACCGGCGCCGGTCACGGGATATTCCGCGGTCCGCGGGCTCCCGTACGGGTGAATGCGCGCCCCGTGTCGTTCCGGCCCGCCGCAGGGCCCCGTTGGACCGGGCATGAAGCGCACCCGCATCGCAGCTCTCGCCCTCGCCACCGCCGCGGCGGCCCTCGCTCCCGCCCTCGGCCAGGCGGCCACCGCCGCCGAGGGGACCTCGTTCCTCCAGGACCCGTCCGATGGCGAGAAGGCCATGAAGTCCATGTGGACCAAGGACGAGATGCACAAGGTGGAGGCCCAGTTCCGCTTCCACCCGGGGATCCAGTACAAGACGGTCACCCGACCCGGGCCCGCGGCCGCCCCGGACTACGAACGGCAGGTCCCCGACCCCAAGACCCTCGCCTGGCAGCCGGGTTACGAGTTCGCCTGGGCCGTGTCGGACTCGACGGTGGTGAAGAAGGCGCTGACGACCAAGGACGGGAAGCACCCGATCGTCGTGCACGCCGTCCTGCGGCGCAGCGGGGACCGCGCCAAGGCGGGGGAGGTGCACCAGGAGCTGACGGGGAAGCCGGCGACGGGGCGGGCGAAGGTCGCGGGCGGCAAGCGGATCGCGTGCGACACCGGCGAGTACACGGTGGAATGGTCCGTCACGCGTTCGGGCTACGGGACGCTCACGGGCACGCTGCGCTGGGACTCCAGCTGCGAGCAGTACCGCACGGCGTTCGCCCAGGACCACGGTCGGCAGCGCTGACGGACGGGGTGGTACGGCGGTTGTGGCCTGTCGCCCCGCGCACCTTGTGGGTGCTGGGCGGGCGACCGGGCCGCGGCCTCGGATCGAGTGCCGTGATGGCCATCCTGCCGCAACGGGTGCGCCGTGGCAGGGGGCGAAGGTCCTGGATCAAGGGGACCTTCAGTGCTTCTTGGCGGCCTCGCTCGCCTTGGCGGCGATCTCCTCGAGAACGGCCTTCGGGTTGCCGTCGGGTTCGACCGCGCGCCCGATGTTGCGCTTGATGGTGTCGCTGACGGTCACCCAGGTCGGGTCGTTCACCGGGTAGAGCTGGGCGCCGCGCAGCGCGGTCAGGAACTGCGTGTCGTTCTTGTCCATGCCGCCGTTGCCGCCCACGGCGCGCGAGGCGGAGGTGGTGGACGGCAGCAGGTGGTACCGGTTGGCGAACTCGGACAGGTTCTTGTCCTGGTAGACGAAGTCCAGGAACTGGCCGATCCCCTTGCGGTTGCCGTTCTGCTTGAACGCCATCATCCAGTCGGCCACGCCGACCGTGGGAGGGGTCTCGCCGGAGCCGAGGTTGTCCGAGACCGGCATCTCGACGGTTTCGACCTTGATGCCCTTGGCGCGCGCTTCGTGGAGGAGCGAGGGGTAGCCGTTGAGCATGCCGACGTCGCCGGCCAGGAAGGCGTCGAAGGCGTCGGCGCGGTTGAGCTGGGACGGCGGGACGGGCCCCGTGAGACCGGCTCCGACCAGGTCCGACTTGACCCAGCTCCACGTCTTGATGTTCTGCTCGGAGGCCAGGCTGTAGTTGCCGCTGCTGTCCGCGTAGCCGCCGCCGTTGCTGAGCTCCCAGATCAGCGCCTCGGCGTGCGCCTCCTCGGGGCCCAGGGGCATCGCGTACGGGAACTTCACGCCCTTGCTCTTCAGCGCCTGCGCGTCGGCCTTGAGGTCGGCCCAGGTCTTGGGCGGATTCCTGATGCCCGCCCTGTCGAAGAGCGCCTGGTTGTAGAAGAGCAGGCGGCTGCTCGCCACGAACGGCAGGCCGTAGAGGGTGGTCCCGACGGAACCGGCTTCGGCGAGGGGCTGCAGGAAGTTCGCCTCTGCCGTGACCGAGAGGAGCTCGTCCGCGGAATAGAGCTTTCCCTGCGCCGCGAAGTCCGAGTAGGAGCCCATGAGGGCCATGTCCGGCGCCTTGCCGGCCTTGACCATACGAGAGACCTCGCGGTCGATGTCGGCCCACGGCAGGAGTTTCACGTCCACCTTGATGCCGGGGTGGGCCGCGGTGAAATCGGCCGTCACCTTGTCCCAGAAAGCCTTGGAACTCGTGGCCGGGTTGTCTCCGTATTCGGCGGCCACCAGATGCAGGGTGCCTTCGCCGTCCGCGGCGTCCCCGGAGTCGTCACCACATCCGGTCAGAGATACCAACAGACCGAGCACGACCGCTGTGGCGGGCGCTCCGAAAATCCTTCGTCGCACGGGTGTATTCCCCTGAATTTCTTTTGGCTGGCGATGCTACTTATGAGTCACTCCGGGCTGGGGTGTCCCTCCGTGGCCCGTTGGCCGGAATTCTCTCCTGAAGGGGGGTGGCTTGGTTCCATTGGGGCAGCACTTGTGTTCAATGCTCCAACTGCGGCATTTTCCGATTGTGTTTTCCGATATGAGATCCATAATTCGGACGCGCGTAGACATGCCGAAAAGCCCGTTTCCTGTTCGGAAACGGGCTGGAACACGCCGGAAGGCGCCGGCGGGGAGGGGGAGGGGTCTAGTCGGTGAAGTCGCCCGCGTACGGGTCCGGCTCGCCGGTCTCCGGGTTGCGGCCCTCCTGCCAACGGCGCTGGGCCTTGCGCCAGTGCACGAAGCTGAGGTGGCCGCCGTCCCAGAAGGTGATGCTGACCGGGCTCACGTCGAACTCGTCGGAGCAGAGCCGGTACAGGAATTCGGCCATGCCGTACGGGTACACGGCGAAGGAGTCCGCGGTGTGCCGCCCGCAGACCAGGACCGGCCACCGGTCCGGGTCGGGGTCGGAGGTGAGCCAGCACAGGACGTCCGAGCCGCCGGTGACGCCCCAGGCGAGGATCGACTCCGGGTCCACGTCGAAGGCGGCCCGGCCGCCCTCGTCCTCCCAGATCTGGCGGGCGTTGGAGGTCTCCTCGGCCATCTCCGCCGGAGCCCACTGGAGTCCGGGCTCGGGAAGCGGGAGCAGGATGCTGGCCTCGCCGTTGATGGAGCCCGCTCCGAAGCGGCCCATGAACGCCACGAAGTCGGACGGGAACCGGGTCCCCCAGGCCGCCTCGGCGGCCCGCCAGTCGATGTCCTCGTCGGCCCCGTGCGTCGCCGGCATGATCTGCTCCAGCGCCTTGATCCGCGCGTTCTCCGTCATGCCGCTCCCCTGAGACCCCAGCTCAACCGCCCCAACCTACCGCCGGTGAGGGGCCTCGCCTAGCCGCGCGTGAGACGCCCGGATACGTCCGCCTTGACCGTGGTCCCGACCCGCAGGCCCCACGCGGCCATCGCCCCGGCCTCGGCCTCCAGGACGTGCCGGGCGCGCAGCCGGGGCAGGCCGAGGCGGCCGGGGGGCATGGTGGTGACGGCGCGCACGCGCAGGTTCCGGTCGAGGTACGCCACGTCGATGGCGAACCGCATCCCGAAGGTGTGCACGCTCGCGGCGGGGGTGAGGAGGAGGGCGCCGTCGATCCCGTCCCGGCCGAGGAGTCCGCGGGTGCGGGCGCGGTAGGAAGCGGCGACCTCCAGGGGGACCCGGGTCCCCTCCACCGTGAGCGTGCCGCTCCCGTCCCACCACTTGGCCATGCGGCCAGGCTAGGCGCCCCGGCCCGGCTGTGCGGCCCATTCGCCGATGGGGCCGGCCCGCCCCTGCGGCGCCGCTGCCGGGGCGCCGCCCCGGAGAACGGTGGAAGGGGGGTGGGGGACCGGCTCCGCGCAGCGGCACCCGCGGTCACCCGTCCGGCGCTACCGTCGCCGGATGGGTGTCGTGCTGATCGTCCTCGCCGCGGGCTACGGCGCCGCCGCCGGATGGCTGCTGCCGCGGGCGGTGTACCGGTTCTCCGTCGAGCCCGGAGACCCCTGGCGGGGCAGCTGCCCGCAGGGCCACCGGCTGGCCGGCTGGCTCGGCCCGGCCCGCTGCCGCACGGACGCGCGGCAGGCGGCGCTGAGTGCGCCCCGGCCCGGGCCACCGCCCGCGGTCGCCGCGGCGCACGCCTACGGGCGGCGGGGCGCCCCCCTCGCCGCGCTCACCGGGGCGGTCTGCGCCGGGATCGCGGGCGCCGTCGGGGTGCGGCCCGAGGCGGGGGTGTACGTGGGGCTCGCGCCGCTGTTCGTGCTGCTCGCGCTCGTCGACCGGGCCGTGCACCGGCTGCCCGACGTGCTGACCCTGCCGCTCGCGGCCGCCGCCGCGGCCGGACTCGCCGCGGCGGCCCTCCTGCCCCGCGCCGGAGGCGACTGGCGGGGCGCACTGCTCGGGGGCGGCGCGCTCGGGGCCGCGTACCTCCTGCTGTTCCTGATCAACCCCGCCGGCATGGGCTTCGGCGACGTCAAGCTGGCGCTCTCGCTGGGGGTCGCTCTTGGGTGGTACGGGTGGGGGGTATGGGCCACCGGGGTCTTCCTGGGCTTCCTCTACGGGGCCCTGTACGGGCTGCCACAGGCCCTGAAGGGCCCGGACGCCCGGAAGCGGGCCTTCGCCTTCGGCCCCTTCATGGCCGCCGGAGCACTCACCGGAGTGCTGCTGGGCGGTTTCGGAGCGTAATCGTGTCGCGGCAATGCACGCATCACGCTTTACGAAGGGTTATGGTGGAACCCCCCCCTCGGGCCGGTCCGTATCCCCCCCACGGACCGGCCCGTTTTTCGTTCTCCGGGCCGGTCGGGCAAACCCGCAGGTCAGCCGCGCTGGGCCCAGATGTTCGTGCCGGGCGTGGACACCGCGAAGGAGTCGATCTCCTTCAGCTCGTCCTCCGAGAGCCGCACTCCGGCCAGTGCCGCCACGTTTTCCTCGAGCTGCTTCACGCTCGACGCGCCGATCAGGGCCGAGGTCATCCGCTCGTCGCGCAGCACCCACGTCAGCGCCAGCTGGGCCAGGGACTGCCCGCGCCGCGCGGCGATCTCGTTCAGCCCGTTGAGGCGGCGGACGACGTCCTCCGAGAGCAGCGCCGGGTTCAGGGACTTGCCCTGGGTGGCCCGCGAGCCCTCCGGGATGTCCTTGAGGTACTTGCCCGTCAGCAGCCCCTGCGCCAGCGGCGCGAAGGAGATGCAGCCCATGCCCGCCTCCTCCAGGGTGTCGAGCAGGCCGTCCTCCTCCGTCCAGCGGTTGATCATGGAGTAGGAGGGCTGGTGGATCAGCGGGCGCACGCCCATGCCCCGCAGGATCCGCGCCGCCTCGGCCGTCTGCTCCGCCGTGTAGGAGGACACGCCGACGTACAGCGCCTTGCCCTGCTGGACCGCGGACGCGAGGGCGCCCATGGTCTCCTCGAGCGGGGTCTCCGGGTCGAAGCGGTGCGAGTAGAAGACGTCGACGTAGTCCACGCCCATCCGCTTCAGCGAGGCGTCGAGCGAGCTGAGCAGGTACTTGCGGCTGCCCCACTCCCCGTACGGCCCCGGGTGCATGAGGTAGCCGGCCTTGGTGGAGAGGATCAGCTCGTCGCGGAAGGGCGCGAAGTCCTGCGCGAAGATCTTGCCGAAGTTCAGCTCGGCCGAGCCGGGGGGCGGACCGTAGTTGTTCGCCAGGTCGAAGTGGGTGACCCCGAGGTCGAAGGCCCGGCGCAGGATCGCGCGCTGGGACGCGAGAGACCTGTCGTCGCCGAAGTTGTGCCAGAGGCCGAGGGAGATGGCGGGGAGCTTGAGGCCGCTGTGGCCGGTGCGCCGGTACTCCATGGAGTCGTAGCGCGAGGGTTCTGCCCGATAGGGATTGGTATCAGTCACGTTGTCCTCCCTATCACGGAGTTGTGACAGACCGAGTTGGGTACCCCCTCCCGGCGCGCAGTAATGTGGCCGCCTCGGGGGAGGGACCGCACCGCATTTCGCACGGGGGCATTGCACGGAGGGGCTGGAAGATCGTGAAGCTGCGCGACCTGGTGTACAGGCTCTACGCACGCCGGGTGGAAGGCCGCCTCGACCATGACGCGGCGCCCAAGCACATCGGCGTCATCCTGGACGGGAACAGGCGCTGGGCGAAGGCGTCCGGAGGCACGACGGAACAGGGCCACCAGGCCGGGGCCGACAAGATCTCCGAGATGCTGGGCTGGTGCACCGAGACGGACGTCGAGGTCGTCACCCTGTGGATGCTCTCCACGGACAACCTGGACCGGCCCGAGGTCGAGCTGCGCCCCCTGCTCAACATCATCGAGAACACCGTGCGGGGCCTCGCCGCGGACGGCCGCTGGCGCGTCCACCACGTGGGCAACCTCGACATCCTGCCCTCGCAGACGCAGACCGTCCTGAAGGAGGCCGAGCAGGCCACGCAGGACATCGACGGGATACTCGTCAACGTCGCCGTGGGCTACGGCGGCCGCCAGGAGATCGCCGACGCGGTCCGCTCACTGCTGCTGGAACACGCGCAGAAGGGCACCTCCTTCGAGGAGCTCGCCGAGATCCTGGACATCGACCACATCGCCGAGCACCTCTACACGCGCGGCCAGCCCGACCCGGACCTGGTCATCCGCACCAGCGGCGAGCAGCGGCTGTCGGGATTCATGCTCTGGCAGAGCGCGCACTCCGAGTACTACTTCTGCGAGGTCTTCTGGCCGGCCTTCCGCAAGGTCGACTTCCTCCGCGCGCTCCGCGACTACGCGGCCCGCCACCGGCGCTACGGCACCTGAGGCCCCTTTCGACCCCTGCCCCTCCCGGGGCGTCTGACAGCGCCTCGGGCCCCGGCACACCCTCCCCAGGGGGGGGTGTCTTGCCGGCCAGGCCGGGCTCGCGGCTCCCTGATCCGGCCCGACCGGCAATACACCCCCTGGAACCCTTCACCAGGGATTCACCGAGCGTCCGTCATATGCCATGGCATGGCCTGGCCTGATCGGGGAATATCCCTTTCAGGTCGATGCCCGATCCACGGGTGTCGAGTCTCAGCGGACGGCATGGGGTCGTCCGCCCGGGAGGCCCTTTGCACCAGGACGCACGTGCGGTTCGCACGGACGGAGTGGGAGGGCCGGAAATCGGCCCCGCATGGGTGCCGATGACCGGTCCGGTCTTCATGGCCCGACCTCTTCCGAGGGGGTACGTCCTTCCGTGGTGACCAGCACAAAGCGCCGCCTGCCCGACAGGCGGACCTACGTCCTCGACACCAGCGTCCTGCTGGCAGACCCCCACGCGATCTCCCGTTTCGAGGAGCACGAGGTCGTGCTCCCGATCGTGGTGATCACCGAGCTGGAGGCCAAGCGGCACCATCCCGAACTCGGCTACTTCGCGCGCCAGGCGCTGCGCCTGCTCGACGACTTCCGGGTTCGCTACGGTCGCCTCGACGCCCCCATCCCGCTGGGCGATCTGGGCGGCAGCCTGCGCGTCGAGCTCAACCACTCCGACCCGGGTGTCCTGCCCGCCGGTTTCAGGCTGGGGGACAACGACTCGCGCATCCTGGCGGTCGCCCGCAACCTCCAGGCCGAGGGCTACGACGTCACGGTGGTCTCGAAGGATCTCCCACTGCGCATCAAGGCCTCTTCGGTGGGCCTGCTCGCGGAGGAGTACCGCGCCGAGCTCGCGATCACCGATGCGGGCTGGACGGGCATGAGCGAGCTCTCCCTCTCCGGGGAGCAGATCGACCTCCTCTACTCCGAGGACCGGCTCTACGTGCCCGAGGCCGCCGAACTGCCCGTGCACACGGGGCTGGTCCTCCAGTCCGAGCGCGGCAAGGCCCTCGGCCGGGTCACGGCCGACGGCAACGTGAAGCTCGTACGGGGCGACCGCGAGGCCTTCGGGCTGCACGGCCGCAGCGCCGAGCAGCGCATCGCCCTCGACCTGCTCCTCGACCCCGAGATCGGCATCATCTCCATGGGCGGCCGGGCCGGCACCGGCAAGTCGGCGCTGGCGCTGTGCGCGGGCCTGGAGGCGGTGCTGGAGCGCAGGCAGCACCAGAAGGTCATGGTCTTCCGCCCGCTGTACGCGGTCGGCGGCCAGGACCTCGGCTATCTGCCGGGCGACGCTTCCGAGAAGATGAGCCCCTGGGCGCAGGCGGTCTTCGACACCCTCTCGGCGGTGGCCGGGAAGGAGGTCATCGAGGAGGTGCTGAACCGCGGGATGCTGGAGGTCCTGCCGCTCACGCACATCCGCGGCCGCTCGCTCCACGACGCGTTCGTCATCGTGGACGAGGCCCAGTCGCTGGAACGGAACGTCCTGTTGACCGTTCTGTCCCGGATCGGGTCGAATTCACGGGTCGTCCTCACCCACGACGTGGCCCAGCGCGACAACCTCAGGGTCGGCCGGTACGACGGAGTCGTCGCCGTGGTCGAGAAACTGAAGGGGCATCCGCTCTTCGCGCACGTCACGCTGAACCGCTCCGAGAGGTCCCCGATCGCGGCCCTCGTCACCGAGATGCTCGAATCGCTATAAGGAGCACAGAGGGGTAAAACGCCCATAGCGGGAAGGTCAGTTGGCGCCGCCCGGCAAAGGCCCGAGAGCCTAGCCGGGCGGCGTCGTGCTGCACAGCCCTTTGGCGGAATCAGTGGCATCGAGCCAGGTGTGACCTTTCCCACGCAACGGAGAATTGCCTTGCGGCGTGGCGGTCCGGCAGAGTCTGGTTTCCGTCAGGCCCCGCATACGGCACACCTGTACCTCCCGTGAGGTACGCGCAGCACCACAACTCCACACTTGATTGCCGTATGCCGCCCGGAGTTTCACGCGGCAGCCCCCGTCAGGGAGCTGCCCACGGGCCAGCGCCTCCAGTGACCCAAGAACCACGGAGGCCAGAGTCGAGGGCACTATTGCGCCCGCGCGGTCACTGCGGACGCTGCTGGAAGGACACCGTGTGAGCCGGATCTCGGTCCGGGGGTTCGCAGTGGCTTCGGCCACCGCGGTCACCACCGTCGGCGCAGTCGTGGGCGTTGCCGCCGGCGACCCCTCGAACGACCTCGAAACGACAGCGTCCGGCGCGACTCTCCTCACTGACATCCCGGTCGGCGACCAGGCATCGGTCCAGAGCGGGTCCCTGACCCAGCAGGCCGACACCATCGCCCACGCCGCCGAAGCCGACGCCAAGCGCTCGGCGGAGGAGGCAGCCCGCGTGCAGGCCGCCGAGGACGCCAAGTCCAAGAAGGCCGCCGCGGAGAAGGAGAAGGCGGACGCCGAGGCCAAGGCCAAGGCGGACCGCGAGGCGAAGGACGTGGCCAGCCGCTCCGCCGCCCGCGACGCCGGTGACTTCGCCCTGCAGAGCTCCTACACGGTCGCCCAGGTCAAGGACATCGCCCGGCAGATGGTCCCGGCCGGCCAGTTCCAGTGCTTCTCCAACATCATCAACCAGGAATCCACCTGGAACTACAAGGCCGTCAACTCGTCCTCGGGCGCGTACGGTCTGGTCCAGGCGCTCCCGGGCTCGAAGATGGCCTCGGCCGGAGCGGACTGGCGCACCAACCCCGCGACGCAGATCAAGTGGGGCCTGAACTACATGAACGACCGGTACGGCAGCCCCTGCGCGGCCTGGACCTTCCACCAGTCCAACGGCTGGTACTAGGCACCGCGAGCCGCCGCACCCCCTGCTCAACCCCGAGGAGCCCCACACCGTCATACGGTGCGGGGCTCCTCGCGTGTACGGTCTTTCGAGGTGTGACCACGGGGCGGGGGGAAGGGAAAGAGATGTCGAAGAGGGCAGGCTGGCTCGGCCGGCTGGGGAGCAAGCTGAACCGGATGGAGGCGGCGCTCGACGAGCGGCGCGCCGAAGTCGCGGCCGAGGCGAGGGGCGACCTGCCGGGCCGTGCCGTGCCCGGACCCGGCCCGGTGTCCGAGCGCGACAGGCTGCCGGCCCCCGCCGCCCTCCCCGAACGCCCCGATCCGGCGAGCGTGGTCCCGTGGGGCATGCGCGTGGCCGCCGAGGCCAGCTGGCGGCTGCTTCTCCTCGCCGGGATGCTCTGGGTGCTGATGAAGGTGATCAGCGAAGTGCGCCTGGTCGTCCTCGCCTTCGCCGCCGCCATGCTCGTCACCGCACTGCTCCAGCCCTTCGTGGTCCGGCTGCGCCGCCTCGGCATGCCGCGCGGACTGGCCACCGCCGTCACCGCGATCCTCGGCTTCGTGATCATCGGGCTCGTCGGCTGGTTCGTGGTCTGGCAGGTCATGGAGAACCTCGACGACCTGTCCAACCGGGTCCGCGAGGGCATCAACGAACTCAAGACCTGGGCACTGGACAGTCCGTTCCACGTGACCGAGAAGCAGATCAACGACATCGCGAAGAACCTCAGCGAGACCATCGGCACCAACACCGAGCAGATCACCTCCGCCGGCCTGCAGGGCGTGACGGTGCTCGTCGAGGTCCTGACGGGCATGCTGCTCGCGATGTTCTCCACGCTCTTCCTGCTCTACGACGGCAAGAAGATCTGGACCTGGGTGCTCGGCCTCGTCCCGGCGACCGCCCGGCCCGGCATGGCGGGCGCCGGACCGCGCGCCTGGCGCACGCTGACCGCGTACGTCCGCGGCACCGTCCTCGTCGCGCTCATCGACGCCGTCTTCATCGGCCTCGGGCTCTACTTCCTCGACGTGACGATGGCCGTGCCGCTCGCCGTCTTCATCTTCCTGTTCGCCTTCATCCCGCTCGTCGGCGCCGTGATCTCGGGCGCCCTCGCGGTGGTCGTGGCGCTGGTGACGCAGGGGCCGGTCATCGCACTGGCGGTCCTCGGCGTGGTGCTCGCGGTGCAGCAGATCGAGGGGCACGTGCTCCAGCCCTTCATCCTGGGCCGGGCGGTCCGGGTCCACCCGCTCGCGGTGGTGCTGGTCGTCGCCGCCGGCGGGATGATCGCGGGCATCGGCGGAGCCGTGGTCGCCGTGCCGCTGGTGGCGGTCACCAACACGGTGGTGGTCTACCTGCGGGCGTACTCGCGCGAGCAGCTCCACCCGGCCGCCGCGGTCGGCCCGGCGCCGCACGGCGCCACCGCGGTCGGCGCGTCGGACGGCCCGCAGGCGTGATCGGCGAGCCCGAGCTCGACGGCGGGTGGCAGGCCGGGCCTCCGCTCGACGAGGCCCGGCCCGAGGCTCCCCGGGGGCCCGCACGGCGCCGCCCGCCGTGGCTGTGGGCGCTCGTCGGGGCCCTGGCGGCCTCGGCGGTGTGGGCCGGGCTGCCGGCCGCGCTGGACCGGTTCCCCGCCGCGCCGAGGATCTCGTACCGGCACTCCGAGGACCTGTGCAAGGACGCACCGCTGACCGCGCTCGGCACCATGGCCGGAGGGTTCGAGAAGGGCCGGAGCCGCCGCGGCGGGAGTCCCGCGCTGGACTGGGCCCTGTGCAGCTACGACTCGCCGCGGATCCCGGGGAAGGCCTCGTACCACGGCGAGGTGCGCGTCGATCTGCACAAGAAGACCGACCCCGGGCCGGAGTTCGGCACGCAGCTCCTGATCGATCCGTACGGGGACGCGGAACCGGACCGGCCGGAGCAGGTCCCAGGGCTCGGCGAACGGGCCCTGATCGGCGGCACGGTGAGGGAGCCGCGGCTCCAGGTGCTCGACGGCGGGACGGTCTTCACGGTCACCGCCCAGTGGTGGGCGGAGAGCGCGGCCGTCGAGACCGACGGGGACGCCCTCAGGGCGGCGATGATCCAGGACGCGCGCGTGATGGTCGCGGCGCTGAAGAAGCGCTGACGACGCCCGGGCGGTGCCGCGCGGGCGGCTGCCGGGGCGCCGCCGTACGGATCAGGGGCCCGCGGCCGATGACGGCTGCGAGCCCCTGATCCGTATGCGCGACGCGACTACTCGGCGGCCAGGGCCGCTTCCGCGTCGAGGGTGACGGCGACGGCCTGGATCACCGAGGCGATCTTGAAGGCCTCCTGGACCGTCTCGCGGTCGAGGCCGTGCTTGCGCAGGACCTGCTCGTGCGAGTCCAGGCACTGGCCGCAGCCGTTGATCGCGGAGACCGCGAGGGACCACAGCTCGAAGTCGACCTTCTCCACGCCCGGGTTGCCGATGACGTTCATCCGCAGACCCGCCCGGAGGTTGTTGTACTCCGGGTCGGAGAGCAGGTGGCGGGTGCGGTAGAAGACGTTGTTCATCGCCATGACCGCGGCGGCGGACTTGGCGGCGGCGTACGCCTCCGGCGACAGGACCGCCTTCGCCTCCGGCTCCAGCTCACGCAGGACGATCGGGGAGCGGGCGGCGATCGCGCAGGACAGGACCGTGCCCCACAGCTGCTGCCGGGTCAGGGTGTCCTGGTTGCCGATGACCGAACCGAGGTTCAGCTTCAGGTCCTTGGCGAAGTCCGGTATGGCGGACTTGAGGGAGTCGAGGGACATCGGTCACTCACCGGCCAGCAGCGCGCCTGCGTCGAGGGTGCTCTCGCCCTTGTTCCAGTTGCAGGGGCACAGCTCGTCGGTCTGCAAGGCGTCGAGGACCCGCAGGACCTCCTTGGGGTTACGGCCCACGGAACCGGCGGTCACCATCGAGAACTGGATCTCGTTGTTCGGGTCCACGATGAAGACGGCGCGCATCGGCAGGCCGTCCTGGCCCAGGATGCCGAGGTCGGCGGAGAGCTCGCGCTTGATGTCGGACATCATCGGGAAGGGCAGGTCACGCAGGTCGGCGTGGTCCTTGCGCCAGGCGTGGTGCACGTACTCGGAGTCGAGCGAGAAGCCGAGGACCTGCGCGTCGCGGTCGGCGAACTCCTCGTTCAGCTTGCCGAAGGCGGCGATCTCGGTCGGGCAGACGAACGTGAAGTCGAGAGGCCATGCGAAGACGACCTTCCACTTCCCCTCGTACGTCTTGTGGTCGATCTGCGCGAACTCGCTGCCTGCTTCGAGCGAGACGCAGGCGGTCAGGTCGAAGGTGGGGAACTGGTCGCCGACAGTGAGCACGCGCTCTCCTTACGGAATGGAAAGTGCCCTTTTTGAGGGATTTCCGAGGGGGTTGGACGGATCTCACATGCTGACACACCTGCATTGATTACAGAAATAGCTACTCTTGCGGCAGGTGATCGGAGGTGCCTATCAGTGGCAACGGGTAACAGGGGAGCCAAGCCGGCCAAGCAGCCGACGCTCGCCCAGCTGCGAGCGTTCGCGGCGGTCGCCGAGCACCTGCACTTCCGGGACGCCGCCGCCGCGATCGGCATGAGCCAGCCCGCGCTCTCCGGGGCCGTCTCCGCACTGGAGGAGGCCCTCGGCGTGCAGCTCCTGGAGCGGACCACCCGCAAGGTGCTGCTCTCGCCCGCGGGGGAGCGGATCGCGGCGCGGGCACGGGTGGTGCTGGACGCCGTGGGCGGGCTGATGGAGGAGGCCGAGGCCGTACGGGCGCCGTTCACCGGGGTGCTGCGGCTCGGGGTGATCCCCACGGTGGCGCCGTACCTGCTGCCGACCGTGCTGGGGCTGTTCCACCGGCGCTACCCCGGGATGGACCTCCAGGTGCACGAGGAACAGACGGCCTCGCTGCTGGACGGGCTGGCCGGCGGGCGGCTCGACCTGCTGCTGCTCGCAGTGCCGCTCGGGGTCCCGGGGGTCTGCGAACTGCCGCTCTTCGACGAGGAGTTCGTCCTGCTGGCGCCGCGGGAGCACGAGCTGGCGGGGCGTCGGGACATCCCGCTGGAGGAACTGCGCGGCCTGCAGCTGCTGTTGCTGGACGAGGGCCACTGCCTGCGCGACCAGGCCCTCGACATCTGCCGCGAGGCGGGGCGGGCCTCGGGTGCGGACGTCACGACGACCGCCGCCGGGCTGTCCACCCTCGTACAACTGGTCGCAGGGGGACTCGGGGTGACGCTGCTCCCGCGGACCGCGCTGCGGCTGGAGACCACGCGGAACGACCGGCTGGCGACCGGGTACTTCAGGGAGCCGGCGCCGTCCCGGCGGATCGCACTGGCGATGCGGACCGGGACGGCGCGGCAGGAGGAGTTCCGCGCGGTGGCCGCTGCGCTGCGGGAGGCGGTGCGGCTCCTGCCGGTGTGCCTCGCGGAGTAGGCCGCCAGGGCGCCGCCGCGAGCCGCGGCGGGTGCGGCGCCGCTGCGGGGGCTCTGCCCCCGGGCCCCCGCGCCTCAAACGCCGGCGGGGCTGGAATTGCGCTCCGCGCAATCCACCCCCGCCGGGCGGGAACCTCCAGCCCCGCCGGCGTTTGAGGCGCGGGGTCCGGGGCGGAGCCCCGGCGGGGGCCGCGTCGGTGCGGGCTACTCCGTGCGGAGGCCGTCCGGGCGCATTTGGCGGAGCAGGGCCGGGAGGCTGAGGAGGGTCACCACGGCGACCAGCGCCGCGCCCGTCCCGGTCATCGCGGCGACCGAGGACCAGTCGATCCGGACCGGCCGGGCGGTCATCCGCATCAGCACGGCCCCCAGCCCCACCCCCGCCGCGGTGGCCAGCGCCAGGCCCAGCCCGATCGGCAGGGCCATCTGCCACAGCACCGACAGGCTCAGGGTCGAGCGCTTGGTGCCGAAGGCGACCAGGGCCGACAGCAGCCTCTTGCGCTCGCGCAGCTGCTCCAGCTGCGAGACCAGCAGGCTGGTGCCGATCAGGATCAGCACGGCGGTCGCGCCGAAGAACAGCCCGGTGCGGATCGCCGAGTAACCGGCCTTCTCCCTGGTGTACTTCAGCGTCAGCGTGCGGCTGAGGGGATCGGCGTTGAGGGCGGCCGTGCGGACCTTCTCCAGGGCGTCCGGCACCGACGCGTCGACCTGTACGAAGACCTGCGCGTTCTCCGCCGCGCCCACGCCCCGCGGGGACAGCGAGGGGGTCACCAGGACGCCCTGGCGGATCCGGCCGGTCGGGTCCTCGCGGGCCGTGACCGGCATCGCCCCGGCCGGGACGGTCCATTCGAGGGGCTTGGCGTCCGGCGCGGGGTCGAAGAGCGGGTCGACGAACAGCTTCCCGTCCGGCTGCAGGGGTTCGTACTGGTCGGGGCCGGCCAGTACGAAGGCGTCGCCGTCCGCGCACGCGTTCAGTACGGCGACCTCGCGCAGCGCCTCGCAGGTGCCGACGGTGATCTCGGTGCGGATCCCGGTGTCGGCGCCCGGCCGCCGTCCGTAGACGGTGGTCAGCGGGACGGCCGCGACGACCCCCTCGGTCGCGGCGACCTTCGCGGGGAGGTCGCCCGTGCTCTCCTGGCCCGGCGGCAGGCTGATCGCGAGCGCCGCCCGGGCCGGGTCCTGGCCCGTGGAGGCGACGTAGTCGCTCTCGACGGCGGCGAAGAGCATCTGCAGGGCGATCGCCCCCGCGACGGCGACGGCGACGCCGTTGGCCAGCCGGGCGGCGCCGCCGCCGGTCAGCTGCAGGCGTCGGACGGCCAGCTGCCAGGACACCGGGCCGCCGGAGAGCCGGGACACGAGCCGCTCCAGCACCCAGGGCAGCAGCGCGGTGATCGCGACCAGGAGCAGGGCCACACCGGCGCTGACCTGCCACTGGTTGAAGTCCCCGCCCTCGCTGCGGCGGCCCGCCAGCGGGACCAGCAGGCCCAGCCCGCCCACCGGGAGCAGCAGCCGCCACCAGACGCGGCGCCGGCGCGGAACGGTCGTACGGACGACGCCCAGCGGCTCGACGACCACGCCGCGCAGGGCGAACAGGGTCACGGCGACCGCCGCCGCGGGCACCACGACCGCGACCAGCGCGGCCAGGCCCGGCGAGGGGTTCAGGTCGGCGGGGAAGACGCTGCGCTGGCGGAGAGTGAAGCTGCCGGCCAGTTCGCGGCCGACGGCGAAGAAGCCGACCCCCAGGAACAGCCCGACCAGGGACCCGGCGAGGGCCTCTCCGGCGGCGATCCGGCGGACCGTCCGGGTGTCCGCGCCGACCAGCCGCAGCGCCGCGAGCCGCAGGTCGCGGCGCTCACCGCCGAAGCGCACGGCGGCGGCGATGAACACGGCGACGGGCAGCAGCAGCGCGACGAAGGTCAGCACCACCAGCAGCATGAGCACCGGGTCGAGCTCCTCGCGTTCCTCCACGGGGGCGAAGCCGGTGATCCGGATGACCTGGTACTGCTCGGGGCCCGTCTTCTGGAGGCGGTCGTTGCCGGCGTAGAAGAGGAGCTCGCCGGGGCCCATCAGGCCCGGGTCGCCGATGATCTCGGAGACCCGCCAGTCGAGGCGCTTGCGCAGTTCCGCGCCCTCCGCGGAGTCCAGCAGCTGCTTCAGCGCGGGGGAGACGGCCATCTCGCCGGGGCCGGGGATCTTCTCCAGGCCCGGCGGAACGGGCGCGTCGGGCCCCTCGGCCCGCAGGAACGAGCCCTCGACCGCCGCGTCGTGGTACGTCTGGTCGGCGCGCATCACCAACAGGGTGTCGCGGCCGGGCTGTTCGGTCCTCGGCGCGTCCAGCGTGGAGCGGGCGTCGCTCCGCTCGTAGCGGGCGGTGAGAGCGCTCGGCAGGGCGGTGGAGATCAGCAGCAGGGCGACGCCGAGGCCGACGCCCACCCCGGTGAACAGGGTGCGGGTCCAGCCCTCGCGGCCGCCGCCGAAGGCGAAGCGGACACCCATGCCGAGGTCCCGGGCCCATGCGCGCAGGGAGCTCATATGACCCGCTCCATGTCGAGCGACCTGCCGTCGCGCACGACGATCTCCCGGTCGGAGTAGGCGGCCACGCGCGTCTCGTGGGTGACGAGGACGACGGCGGCGTTCGCGGACCGGGCGGCCTCCGTGAGCAGCTGCATCACGAGTTCGCCGTTGAGGGAGTTGAGGGCGCCGGTGGGTTCGTCGGCGAAGATCACCCGGGGCCCGGTGACCAGCGCACGGGCGACCGCGACCCGCTGGCCCTGGCCGCCGGACACCTCGCCGGGGCGCTTGCGGGTCAGGTCGTCGACCTGGAGCCGCTCCATCCAGTGCACGGCGGTGGCCTCGGCCTCCTTGCGCCGGACTCCGGCCAGCCGCAGCGGCAGGGCCACGTTCTCCACGCAGGTCAACTCCGGTACGAGCTGCCCGAACTGGAACACGAAGCCGAAATCGGAGCGGCGCAGGGCGCTGCGCTGCGCGTCGTTCATCGTGCCGAGCTCGCGGCCGGCGTACGAGACGGAGCCGGTGTCGGGCGTGACGATGCCGGCGAGGCAGTGCAGCAGGGTGGACTTGCCGGAGCCGGAGGGGCCCATGACGGCGACGACCTCGCCGGCGTGGATGGAGAACTCCGCGCCGTCGAGCGCCTTGGTGGTCCCGTAGGCCTTGTGGAGGTCCGTGGCGGCGAGCAGTGATCCGGCCGGTGTCATCGGCGTACCTCCTGGGCGAGCTGGTCGAGGCGGGCCGCGGTGAGTTCCAGCCAGCGGAGGTCGGCCTCGAGATGGAACAGGGCGTGGTCGCAGACGAGCTGGTCGGCGATGTCGCCCTTGCGCTTGCGCGCGGTCAGGATGCGCATGAGGCGCAGGTGCTCGGCACGCTGGGTGTCCAGGAGCCCGCCCGCGCTGCGGTGGGTGAGCAGGGCGAGGACGACCTTGGTGTAGAGCACCGAGTGCAGGTACGGCTCGGGCTTCTCGGGCTGCGAGAGCCAGGCCTCGACGTCGGTGATGCCGGCGTCGGTGATGGCGTACCGCTTGCGGTCGGGACCGGCGCCGCTCTCGATCCCCTCGACCTCGACGAGGCCGTTCTTCAGGAGGCGGGACATGGTCGAGTAGACCTGCCCGTAGGCGAGGGGGCGGTCGTGGCCGAACTTTTCGTCGAAGGCCCGCTTGAGGTCGTAGCCGTGGCGCGGGCCGGCCTCCAGGAGGCCGAGGAGCGTGTGACCGATGGACATGCCGGTGACTCTACACGGTGTGTATACGCTTGATGTATAGGTGCCCGGCGTGCGCCATCCGAAGGGAATCTGCCCGCGACCCGCCCACACGGAATGCAACTCCGGCCCTGGTCCGCGGCGTTGCTGGCATCTTGACGGTTCATGCACGCACCCGCCGGCAACCCGGCCACACTCCCGCCCCAGCAGGCAGGCACCGAGGAACGGGCGGCGCCGCAGCCGCCCGTGGAGGACCGCCCCGAGCGCACATGGTGGATCTGGGCCATGGCGGGGGCGCTGTTCTTCGCCTACATGGCGCTGTCGCTGCGGATCCACGAGCGCCTGCTGTCCCGCAGCTTCGATCTGGGGATCTTCGCCCAGATCGTGCGGTCCTACGCGGAGGGGCACCTGCCCGTGTCCGAGGTCAAGGGGCCGGACTTCCCCATCCTCGGCGACCATTTCTCGCCCATCCTGGCCCTGTTGGCGCCGCTGTACTGGCTGTGGCCCTCCGTGAAGGTCCTGCTCGTGGCGCAGGCCGCGCTGGTCGCCGGGAGCGTGCTGCCGCTGGCCTTCTGGGCCCGCCGGACGCTCGGTCCGGCCGCCGCCGCGGTCATCGGCACCTGTTACGGGCTCTCGTGGGGCCTGGCCAGCGGGCTCGCCTCCGACTTCCACGAATGGGCCTTCGCCCTTCCGCTGCTCACGCTCTCCCTGACCGCCCTTGGCGCCGGACGGCTGCGCGCCGCCGCGTGGTGGTCGCTGCCGCTCCTGCTGGTGAAGGAGGACCTCGGTCTCACGGTGGCCGTGATCGGACTGGTCATCGCCTGGCGGGGCGGGCGGGGCGGCCGCCGGCTGGGGATCCTCACGGCCGCGGCCGGCGTGGCCGGTTCCGCGCTGGCCCTGCTCGTGCTGGGGCTCTTCGCCCCGGGCGGGTTCAGCGGCTACCTCGCCTCGCACAACCCCGGGGCCGCCCCGGGCGCCGTCCCGGGCGGCGTGCTGGTGGGCGACGCGGAGGGCGGCGCGCTGGGCCTCTTCCACCAGCTGACGCTCGGCCTGATCACCCCGCAGGAGAAGGTCACCACCCTGATCCTCATCCTCGCCCCCACCCTGTTCATGGCCCTGCGCTCGCCGCTCGTGCTGATCGCGCTGCCGTCCGTCATGTGGCGCCTCGTCTCGAACTACCCCGACCACTGGGGCACCGGCCACCACTACTCGCTGCTGGTCATGCCGATCGTGTTCGTGGCCTTCGTCGACGCCCTGCACCGGCGGGGTTCGGGCGTACGCAGCGTGCACCGCTACCTGGCGGGCTCCTCGGCGGTCACCCTGATGCTGCTGCCGCACTTCCCGTTCTGGCAGCTGACCCAGCCGGCGACCTGGGCGGACGACCCCCGCGTCGCCGTGGCGCACAGCGTGATGGACGAGATCCCGGACGGCGCCGTGGTCCAGGCGTCGACCCAGCTCCTGCCGCAGCTCGCCGACCGCACCAGCGTCAGCCTGTTCGGCTGGGGGGACAGCCGCCCCCATCCCGAGTGGATCGTGGTCGACACCCAGATGGATCCGTTCCAGCGGTGGCCGCTGTCGGTCAGGGAGGAGCAGCGGGCCCTGGACGCCGCCCGGAGCCGGGGGTACCGCACGGTGGACGAGAGGGACGGCTTCGTCCTGCTGAGCCGCACGCAGTAGCCGCTGTCGGCACCACAGTGCGAGGGGGGCGCCGGCCACGGGCCGACGCCCCCCTCGTGCATGTCGTACGGCGGTGGGCCGCCCGCGGTCACCCGGCCGGGCGCTCCACCCTGACGGACTTGATGACGGCGGGGTCCTTGGGCTTCCCGGCCGCGGACCCGTCGGCCGTGCCCTTCGAGGCGATCTTCGCCACCGCGTCCAGACCGTCGACCACCTTCGCGAACGGGGTCCAGTGGGGCGACATGCGGTCGCGGGGATCGGCGTAACTGATGAAGAACTGACTGCCGTTCCTTCCGGGCTTGGCCTTGGACATGGCGACGGTTCCCGCCGGATAGGAGGCGCCGGCCAGATTTTCGTCCTTGAACCAGTACCCGGGGTCGGCCTTTCCTTCCCCCGCGGGATCGCCGCATTCCAATACGTAAATACCTCGAACGGTGAGGCGATGGCATTTGCTGCCGTCGAAGTACTTCTTTCCGGCCAGGAACGCGAACGAGTTGGTGGCGCACGGCGCGTCCTTGGTCAGCGCCTCGATGGTCACGGTGCCCTCGTCGGTGACGATCTTCGCCCGGTACGGCCGGGCCGCGTCCTCGGCGTTGAAGGGCGGGACCGCGGCGGCGCCGGCGGATCCGCTGGGCGTGTAGGAGCAGGCGGCCGCGGCCGGCTTGGAATCCGTGGAGGCGCCGGTGAGGGAGACCGCGGTCCAGGCGAGCCCGGCGCACGCGGCCACCACCGCGATCGCGATGCCCGCCTTGCGGCCCGCCCGCAGTGCGCCGTGGTTCTTCTCACTGGTCGGATTCATGCGCGCCTCGAATTCGGTGAGCGGCCGTATATGACGCGGCGAGAGTATCCAGTCGCACGGAGGCGGGCCGGTGGCACACGCCGTGCAATTCCGGCGGAAATACCTCAGGAATCCGGTGCGTTGCGGGGCCGGCCGCGGCGGGGGATCGGCCCCGGGGAGGAGGGCAGCCGCCCGGCCTCGGACAGCGCGCGGCGCAGCAGGAACTCGATCTGCGCGTTCGCGCTGCGCAGTTCCTCGCCCGCCCACCGCGCCAGCGCGTCGTACACCTGCGGGTCCAGCCGCAGCAGCACCTGCTTGCGCGCCGCCCGTCCCCCTGCCCCGGCGGCACCGGCGGCGGGCTCCCCGGCCGGGGCCTCCGGCCGGTCCGGACCGCCGTCCCGGCGGGAGGGCTCGGGCCGGGTCACTGGTAGAGGGTGCCCGTGTTGACGACCGGCTGCGCGGCGCGGTCCCCGCACAGGACCACCATCAGGTTCGAGACCATGGCGGCCTTCCGCTCCGGGTCCAGGTCCACGATGTCCTCCTCCGCCAGGCGGGTGAGGGCCAGTTCGACCATGCCCACCGCGCCTTCCACGATCTGCTTGCGGGCCGCCACGACCGCGCCCGCCTGCTGGCGCTGGAGCATCGCGGAGGCGATCTCCGGAGCGTACGCGAGATGCGTGAAGCGGGACTCGATGATGCTCACGCCGGCCGCCTCCACGCGGGCGTGCAGCTCGGCCGCGAGCTTCTCGGTGATCTCCTCGGCGTTCTCCCGGAGGGACAGCCCGCTCTCGTCGTGGGCGTCGTACGGGTACTCGATCGCGATGTGCCGCACCGCCGCCTCGGTCTGCGTCTCGACGAACTCCGTGAAGTCCTCGACCTCGAAGACGGCCCGCGCCGTGTCCTCGACCCGCCACACCACGACCGCCGCCAGCTCGATCGGGTTGCCGTAGGCGTCGTTGACCTTCAGGACGGCCGTCTCGTGGTTGCGCACGCGGGTGGAGATCTTCTCCCGGGAGGTCAGCGGGTTGACCCAGCGCAGTCCGTCCGTGCGGATCGTCCCGCGGTAGCGGCCGAACAGCTGGACCACCCGGGCCTCACCCGGCGCGACGGTGTTGAGACCGCTCATCGCGATGACGGAGGCGAGCGACACCAGGATGCCGCCCGCGATCAGCAGGGCCTTGGCCGCGGCGGCCGTCATGACGGCGCCGGCCGCGATCAGGCCGCCCCCGGCCGCGATGCCCGCCAGTCCGAGCAGCAGCGCCAGGCCGCCGCCCACGCTGCGCGCGCTGAATTCCCGTATGCCGTCCGCCGCCCCGGCAGGTGCGGTCGCTGCGTTCGTCATGGTCTGCCCCGTTTCTCTTGGTCGCGGCCGGTCGAGCCGCTTAGCAAAGTGATATCACTTTTTGGTGTTACGGCAACCCTTCGGGCCTCACGTGCGTCGGTTCCTGTGGCGTGGGTGCTGATTCTCACGTCCGAAATGACCGGTATTGATGATGGTTGGCCAACCTTTGTCACAGCCTGCGGTGTTAGCTTTCTGAGCTGACGTGTCGGGGGAAATCGAGCGGAGCGGGAGCGATGAGCCGAGCAGAAACGCGTAGGGCGCAGCAGCGCAGTGCGCGGCGTGCGCCGAGCGGACGCGGGAAGCCCGCCACGGGTGGCGGGAGCGGCGGCAAAAAGACCGGCATACGCCGCCTCTTCACCTGGAAGAAGATCCTCGGGACCTTCTTCGGTCTGATCCTGCTCCTCATGGCCGCGGCGATCATCCTCTACTTCTCGGTGAACGAACCCACCGACCCGAACAAGAGCGCCACGCTCCAGAGCAACACCTACCGGTACGCCGACGGCTCGATCATGGCCCGCACCGGCCAGATGAACCGCGAGAACGTGACGATCGACAAGATCCCCGAGGACGTCCGCACCGCCTTCATCGCGATCGAGAACAAGTCCTTCTACAAGGACCGCGGCATCGACGTGATGGGCGTGGCCCGGGGCCTGTTCAACACGGTGCGCGGCAAGGGCACGGCCGGCGGTTCGACGATCACCCAGCAGTACGTCAAGAACTACTACCTGACGCAGGACCAGTCGCCGACCCGAAAGCTCCGGGAGCTGGTGATCTCCCTCAAGGTCGACCAGCGCATGGAGAAGGACGACATCCTCGTCGGCTACCTGAACACCAACTTCTACGGCCGCAACGCCTACGGGATCCAGGCCGCGGCCCAGGCCTTCTACGGCGTCGACTCCGACAAGCTCACGCTGGAGCAGGGCGCGTACCTCGCCGCCGTCATCCAGGCGCCCAGCCAGTACGACCTGGCGACCGCAGGCCCGAACGGCACGAGGCTCGTCAACATCCGCTTCAACGCCGTCCTCGACAACATGGTCGAGATGGGCAAGCTCGACCCGGCCAAGCGCAAGACCATGACCCTCCCGCCGCCCATCAAGCCCAAGCCCCGCCCGGGCATGGACGGCCAGAAGGGCTACCTGATCCAGGCGGCCAACGACGAGATGAACGAGCAGAAGATCACCGACGCGCAGATCGCGGCCGGTGGCTGGAACATCGTGCTCAACATCGACCCGAAGAAGCAGAAGGCGCTGGAAGAGGCCGTCAACGAGGAGCTGGAGTCCAAGCTCGACCGCAAGGACACCCAGAACCGCCCCGTGGACCAGAACGTCCAGGCGGGCGCGACCTCGGTGGACCCGAAGACCGGCGCCATCGTCGCGATGTACGGCGGCCAGGGCCTGACGGAGAAGTCCGCGAGCAACGCCCTGCGCACCGACTACCAGCCCGGCTCGACCTTCAAGCCGGTCGTGCTCGCCTCCGCCCTGCAGAACAACGCCACCACGCAGGACGGCAAGCCGATCACCCCGAACACCCTCTACGACGGCACCAGCAAGCGTCCGGTCAAGGGCAGCAAGGTCCCCTTCGCCCCGCAGAACCAGGACGACCGCAACTTCGGCGATCCGATGATCACCGTCCAGGGCGCCACCGACTTCTCCGTGAACTCCGTGTACGCCCAGATGATCGTGGACGTGGGCCCGGAGGACGTGAAGAAGACGGCCCTGTCGCTCGGCCTGAAGGACCGTCCCGGCTGGCCGGCGGACCAGCCCGCCATGTCGCTCGGCACCATGAGCGCCAACACCGTGGAGATGGCGGGCGTCTACGCCACCTTCGACAACCACGGCAAGAAGGTCACGCCGACCATCGTCAAGAAGGCCGAGCACAGAGACGGCGAGTACACCCCCCGTCAGGCCATCGGCGCCCAGGTCATCAGCCGCCAGACCGCGGACACGGTCACCAAGGTGCTCACCGGCGTCGTCAACGACGAGGGCGGCTCCGGCAACAAGGTCCGCAGCAGCTCCTACGAGGCCGCCGGCAAGACCGGTACCACCGAGAAGAACGTGGCCGGCTGGTTCACCGGGTTCACCCCCGAACTGGTCACCGTCGTCGCCATGTTCGGTGAAGACCCCACGACGCACACGCAGGTCACGCTGACCGGTACCGCCGGCGGCGGTCGCGCGGGTGGCTCCACGTTCCCCGCGGCGATCTGGAAGGCGTACACCCTGGCCGCGCTCAAGGGCCAGGACACGGCCGAGTTCGACCTGAAGGAGGCGGAGATGGGCGCCCCGCAGGCCCCGACCCGCAGCGCCTCCCCGTCGGCGTCGACGAGCGCCTCGTCCTCCCCGTCGGCCAGCAGCACCCCGCCGGGGAACCAGTCGCCGTCGCCGACGCCGAGCAAGAGCGGCTCGAAGTCGCCGACCCCGAGCCAGTCGCCGAGCACGAGTCCGAGCCCGACCAAGTCGAACGGCCCCAAGCCGCCGGACCCGCCGCTCTTCCCGCCGCAGCAGGCGGAGTAGGACCCGTAACGACGAGAACCGCCGCCCGCACGAAGCGGGCGGCGGTTCTCGTCGTTCTCGGGGCCTGCTCAGCGGCGCTCGTGCGCCCCCGGCAGCGGCAGCTCGAACCAGACGACCTTGCCGCTGCTCAGCCGGGTCGCACCCCAGCGCCGGGCCATCCGGTTGACCAGGAACAGGCCGCGGCCGCCCTCGTCGGTGTCCCGCGCCCGCCGCTGGCGGGGCAGCTGCGGGGAGTCGTCGCCGACCTCGCAGCGCAGCACGTCCGTCCGCAGCAGCCGCAGCGTCACGGGCCGTTCCGCGTACCGGACGGCATTGGTGACGACCTCGCTGACCAGCAGCTCCAGGGAGTCGCTCAGCTCCTCCAGGCCCCAGCGGGTCAGCGCACGGCGGGCGAACCGGCGGGCCCGGCCCGGTGCCGTCTCCTCCGGGTCCAGGAACCAGTACGCGACGTCACTGGGCGCGATCCCGTCGAACCGGGCCGCGAGCAGCGCGATGTCGTCGTCCCGGTCGCCCGGGCCGAGCATGTCCAGCACGTCGTCGCACAGGGCCTCCAGCGGCGGCGGGTGGTCCAGGCCGGTCAGCTGGGCGGTGGCGGCCAGCCGCTCGCGGAGCAGCTCGATGCCCGTCCACACGTCCCGCAGCCGCGACTCCACCAGGCCGTCGGTGTACAGCAGCAGGGTGGCCCCCGCCGGGGCGTCCAGCTCCACGGCCTCGAAGTCCACGCCGCCGACACCGATCGGCGCGCCCGGCGGCACGCGGAGCACCTCGGCGCGGCCGCCCAGGTGCAGGAGCACCGGCGGAGGATGGCCGGCGTTGGCGATGGTGATCCGGTGCGAGACCGGGTCGTAGACCGCGTACAGGCAGGTGGCCATGCGGTCCGAGCCGAGCCGCTGCGCCTGCTCGTCGAGATGGTGCAGCACCTCGGCCGGCGGCAGGTCCAGCTGCGCCAGGGTCTGTGCCGTCGTACGGAGCTGGCCCATGATCGCGGCGGAGGTCATGGAGTGGCCCATGACGTCGCCGACGACCAGCGCGACCCGGCTGCCGGGCAGCGGTATGGCGTCGTACCAGTCCCCGCCGACCCGCGCCGTCTCGGCGGCCGGCAGGTAGCGCGAGGCGAGCCGCACCCCGGTGGGCTGGGGCAGGCTGTCGGGCAGCATCGTGCGCTGGAGCTCGTCCGCGATGTACGCCTCGCGGCCGTACAGCACCGCCTTGTCGATGCCGAGCGCGGTGTGCGTGGCCAGCTGAGCGGCGACCAGCAGGTCGTTCTGCTCGAACGCGGGCCGCTCCGGGCTGCGCAGGAACACGGCCGCGCCGATCACCCGGCGCCGGCCGCGCAGGGGCGCGAGGACGGCCCGGTTGCCGCGCGGCACCGGGTGCTCCGAGCCGAGCAGCTCCGCAAGGGCCTCCTTGGCGCCGGAGGCGGACCCGAAGACGGGCCGTACACCGCGCAGTACCTCGGCGAGCGGGCCGCCGGAGCGGATCTCGCACAGCTCGGCCGCGGGCAGGTCACCCTGCGGGCCGAGCAGCGGCAGCTGACTGAAGTCGAGTTCGCCGGCGGCCCCCGCGGCCCCGGCGCCCTCGACCGTGGTCAGATCGTCGATCGGCCGGAGCCGGTCGGTGCGGCGCAGCCTTAAAACGACCGTGCCGAGGGGGCGCTCGTCGCCGACGGGCAGCGGGTCGCGCAGGTAGACCAGGATCGCGTCGGAGAAGGTCGGGACGGTGGCCCGGCACAGTCCGAGCACGATCTCGTCCAGGTCGATGCCGCGGGCGATCCGCCGCGTGGCGGCCCCGACGAACCGCAGCCGGTCCCCCTCGCGGCGCGCGGCCGGGACCTCCCCTCCGGTCGTCCCGCCCTTGCCGTCCCCGGCCGGGCCGCCGCCCTCCCCGCGGGGGCGGGGTGCCGTCACGGGTCCGCCGTGCCCGGTCTCCTCGCCGCGCGGGCGGGGCTGCTCGGCCGCTGCGGTGCCGCCTGCCGCGTTGCGCGCGGCCGCGCCGTCCCGGGACCGGGCCGCGCCCCGGTGGGGCTCGGCCTCCGGGGAGCCGCCGCCGTCGGCAGCGGCGGTCCGGGGGCGGGCGTTGCCCGGGACCTCGCCGCCGGAGGCGGTCGCATCGCCCCGGGGGTGGGGGAGTGCGGCGGCAGCGCCGCCACCCGCCGCGGCCGGAGCCGCCTCCCCCGCCGGGCCGGCGCCGGCGACCACGGCATGCGTGCGTACGGCCTCGGCGGCGATGGGCGCCTTGCCGTGGCCGGGCTCGTCCGTACCTCCGCCGGAGGCGACGGGCTGCGGGCCCTCCTGGGAGGTGGGGTACTCCGTCACGCGTGGAATTCCGTCCGTTTGCGCTCGATGTGCGCTGCACTCAACTCGGTCAGTCGCGGTATACCCGCTCAGCGGCCGCGGCACCATCGCCCCGCGCTTCCGGGTCCCCCTCGTTACTTCTCGCCCTGCCTCGACCTCCGGTCAAGTACCGCGCGTAACACGACACTTACGGAACCACGGGCCGCCCGCACCGCCGGCGCTGCGACCTCGCGAAGAACGATCCTACGATTGAACCCCCGGGGCGCATCAAGGGTCTCATGAGGTCATATGCGCCGGAGTGCGGTCCCAGTCCTCGGGCAGGAGCGGAACCGTCCATACCGGATCCGGCCGCCAGTCCTCCCAGCCGTCGCAGAACGGCGACCCCCACGCCTTGATCACGTCGACCGCGTCGCGCCCCGCAGCCAGCACCTGCTCCGCCTGCTCCGGGTCCATGAGACCCGAGTGCTGCGCCTGCGCGAACTCGTCCTCGTCCCGCCACTTCCACGTGCGGTCCGGGTAGACGGAGATGTCGAGGAAGTGGTCCTCGGAGTCCACCCCGCCGGACCACCTGGTCCGCGGCGACTCCAGGTTCACGTACCAGTTCTTGAACCGCCAGCCGTGCTCCCAGAACAGCCACACCGACCACGGCTCCCCGGGCCGGGCCAGCTTCAGCACGCCCGCCCCGAACCAGCGCGACCGCACGGTGGTCCGCGGCGCGGTGTAGCGGGTGGCGAGGGGCTCCTGGTGCACGGGCGTGCCGTCGGCCAGGACCGGCTTGACGCACTCCGTGCCCGGGGCCATCCAGACCGCGAGGAGGTCCTCGGTGTCCCGCACCACGGTCACGGGGCGGCAGATGTGCACCCGGCCCGTCGGCCCCGGCGCGTGGTCGCGGTAGCGCCAGAGGATCTGCTCCCCGGGCGCCCAGCGCATGCCGTGCGCCGCGTCACGGCTCGTGGGACGGAAGGTACCTGTCATGCGCAGATCTTAGGGCGGGGGCCCCTGCGCCCGCTGCGTTGCAGGTCACGGAGGGGGTCAAGGACGGTAAACGACCGAATCCGGCCCCCCTCCGAAGCCCTGCGCCCCGGCCCGCGGCCGCCTCAGGGATGCGTCATCCGCAGGACGTCCAGGGCCTCGTCCAGCTGCTCCAGGGTGAGGTCGCCGCGGTCCACGAAGCCGGACTCCAGGACGACCTCCCTGATCGTCTTGCGTTCCGCGAGGGATTTCTTGGCGACCTTGGCGGCCTCCTCGTAGCCGATGTAGCGGTTCAGCGGCGTCACGACGGAGGGCGAGGACTCCGCGTACTCCCTGGCCCGGGCGGTGTTGGCGGTGATCCCGTCGACCGTGCGGTCCGCGAGCAGGCGGCTCGCGGACGAGAGCAGCCGAATCGATTCGAGCAGGTTCTTCGCCATCACCGGCAGCATCACGTTGAGCTCGAAGTTGCCGGCGGCGCCCGCCACGGCGACGGTCGCGTCGTTGCCCATCACCTGAGCGGCGACCATCAGCACGGCCTCCGGAACCACCGGATTGACCTTGCCGGGCATGATGGAGGAGCCGGGCTGGAGATCCGGGAGATTGATTTCGGCCAATCCGGTGCGCGGCCCGGAGGCCATCCAGCGCAGGTCGTTGCAGATCTTGGTGAGCGAGACGGCGATCGTACGGAGCATGCCCGAGGTCTCCACCAGCGCGTCCCGCGCACCCTGGGCCTCGAAGTGGTCGCGGGCCTCGGTCAGCGGCAGCCCGGTCGCGGCGGCCACCTCGGCGATCACCGCCGCGGAGAACCCGGGCGGGGTGTTGATCCCGGTGCCCACCGCCGTGCCGCCCAGCGGCAGCTCCGCGAGCCGCGGCAGGGCCGCGTGCAGCCGCTCGATGCCGTAGCGGACCTGGGCCGCGTACCCGCCGAACTCCTGGCCCAGGGTGACCGGGGTGGCGTCCATCAGGTGCGTCCGGCCGGCCTTGACCACGTGCTCGAACTCGGCGGCCTTGCGCTCCAGCACGATCTCCAGGTGCCGCAGGGCCGGGACCAGCTCGTGCGTGACGGCGGCGGTGGCGGCGATGTGGATGGAGGACGGGAAGACGTCGTTGGAGCTCTGCGAGGCGTTGACGTGGTCGTTGGGGTGGACCTGAACGCCGTCCATGCGCTCGGTGGCCAGGGTCGCGATCACCTCGTTGGCGTTCATGTTGGACGAGGTCCCGGAGCCGGTCTGGAAGACGTCCACGGGGAACTGGTCGTCCCAGCGGCCGTCCGCGACCTCCGCGGCGGCCGACCGGATCGCCGCGGCGATGTCCTCGTCCACGACGCCGAGCCGCGCGTTCACCACCGCGGCCGCGGCCTTGATGCGGGCGAGCGCCTCGATGTGGGCGCTCTCCAGCCGCTGCCCCGAGACGGGGAAGTTCTCCACCGCGCGCTGGGTCTGCGCACGCCATTTGGCGTGCGCGGGGACCCGTACGTCACCCATGGAGTCGTGCTCGATACGGAACGCTTCGGCCTGCTGATCGTCGGTCATCTTTGCAGCCTCCTCAAAAACTTGAGCAATTGTCTTGTTCGAAGTGTTCCCAACTCCCCTACCGGCCAGTAAATACCGGGGGTAACACTGACAGCCGGGGAGGCGTCCATGCCACGTACAGGTACGAAACCCATGCTCAGATCTACCTTCGCCGCGGTCGCGGCGATCGCGGCCGCCCTCGGGGGCGTCACCGCCATCACCCCGATGGCCCAGGCCGCGACCACGGCGGGCACCACGGCGGGGGTCGTCACCCCGCTCTCGCCCGAGCTGGAGGCCATCCGCGCGGCGGAGGCCACCAAGATCTACGGCGACCCGGCCGTCCGCCCGCTCGCCGAGCGCAAAACCGGCCTGATCTCGCTCGGCGACAGCGAGATTTCGGGCGAGGGCGTCGGCAACTACGACCCCGCGACCAACACCTCGTCCAACCAGTGCCACCGCTCGCCCGACTCGGCGATCCACCGCACCGGCATCCCCGCCGACCTGACCTTCAACGTCGCCTGCTCCGGCGGGTACACCGGCAACATCCGCATCGGCGGCAGCAAGCAGTACGCCGACGAGCTGGTCCAGAGCGACAACCTCGCCATCAAGGCGCGCAACACGAAGATCAAGATGGTGCTGCTGGTCGCCGGAGCCAACGACGACCTCCAGTTCGGCCCCGTCATGACCGACTGCGTCACCCGCTGGGTGCTCAGCCAGGGCACCTGCGAGCCCAAGTACGGCCCCGGCTGGCAGGCGCGCGTCGACGGCCTGAAGCCGAAGGTCGAGGCCACGGTCGCGGACCTCAAGACGGTCATGCGCGACGCCGGATACGCCGACTCCGACTACAAGCTCGTCGTCATGGGCTACCCCAGCCCCATCGGCCCCGACTTCTACGACAACCCGAACTTCCCCGGCAAGCTCCCCGGAGGCTGCGCGGGCTACGACTCCGACGCCGCCTGGGGCCGCAACTACGCGGTGCCCACCTTCGAGAAGGGCATGCGCGAAGCCGCCCGCAACTCCGGCGCCCTCTTCCTCGACAACTCCCGGCTCTTCCACGGCCACGAGGTCTGCATGGAGGACACCTGGGCCCGTGGCCTCTATCTGGACCTCGGCGACCACTTCCCGTGGGACGAGAACACCGCCCGCCAGTCCTTCCACCCCAACTACCGGGGCCACGGCGCGTTCGCGTCCTGCCTGACCCAGCTCTACAACTCCGGCCTGCGCGAGGCCTCCTGCGCCGACCCCGCGAGCACCGGTACCCCCGTCCTCCAGGCCGGCGCGTGGGACTCCCTCTACGCACCCCTGAAGAACGAGGCGACCGGCAACTGCGTCGACGCCAAGGGCGGCTCCAGCGCCAATGAGACGGCCGTCCTCGGATGGGACTGCCACGGCGGGCGCAACCAGGGCTGGTGGTACGACACGGCACGCAAGTCCGTCCACATCGAGCTCAGCCACGACCGCTGCCTCGACGCCCCCGGCGCCAACTACGGGGCCGGAACCGGCCTGATCATCTGGAACTGCCACGGCGGAGCGAACCAGCAGTTCGTCCGCGACGGCGCCACCCTCCGCCCCGCGGCCGCCCAGGGCATGTGCCTGACGGTCGCCGCCGCCCACGACCCGCTGCGCCTGCAGCCGTGCAACGGCTCGGCCAACCAGCGCTTCGCTTAACCCCGGCACCCCCCGAACGACCCCGAACGACCCCCGCCGGATCCCCGCAAGCACCCCCACACCCGGCCGGCGCACCCCGGCCGGGTGGTTCCAACTCCTGTGGCACGCTTGCCCGGTGATCATCACCGCGATATCCGTGCTGCTGGCCCTGCCCGCTGTGGCATTCGCCCTCGTCAAAGCCGTCCACCTGGCGGTGACCCGCCGACCGGGCATGAGCCGAACGGCCGCCGGCCAGTGGAGCGAAGCCGCCATGGTGTGCCTGAGCCTCGCGGTCATCGCCTTCGCCTGGGGCAACCTGAGAGGCTTCTCCTCTCGCCCCACCCGCCCCTGCCTCGACGCGCTCACCGCGCAGCACGGCCCGCAGAGCCACCGCACCCCGGACGCCGACATCAAGATCGACCAGTCGTACTTCCCGGTGTCCACGGAGTGCACCTTCCCCGGCGGCGTCCGCGTGGAGGTCGTCCCGATCTGGGTCAACCCCCTGCTCATGGCGTCGCTGGCGGGCATTGCGTACTGCACGGTGAGGGCCGTACGGTCCCGCCGGCAGGTCAGCGCGACTCCAGGAGCTTTCGGACCTCCCGCGGCCGGTTGGTGATGATCGTGTCGACCCCGAGCCGCACGCACAGCTCCACGTCCTCGGGCTCGTCCACGGTCCACACGCGCACCCGCAGCCCCTTGGCCCTCAGCCGCCCCACCAGCCCCGGATCCCGCCGTACGAGGTCGATGCCGGGTCCCGCGTGGGTCGCGAACGCAGGCCGTACGGGCCGCACCGCCCGCTCGATCAGGTAGACGGCCGGCAGCCCCGGCACGAGCCGGTGCATCCGCGTCAGGGCGTTCCGGGAGAAGCTCATCACCTCGACGCGGCCCGAGGCCCCGTCCGCGAGCCCGTACTCCTTGAGCATCCGCGCCAGCTCCACCTCCAGCCGGCCCCCGGCCCGGCTCGGGTGCTTGGTCTCCACGGCGAGCCCCACGGGCCGGTCCGCCGCCAGTGCCTCCCGCAGCAGGTCCTCGAAGAGCAGCACCCGCGCCCCGGCGTGCTCCTCGCCCTTCCACCGGCCGAAGTCGAGCGCGGCGAGCTCCGCGTACGTCATCTCCGACACCACGCCCCGCCCGTCGGAGGTCCGCTCCACCCGCCGGTCGTGCACGCACACCAGCTTCCGGTCGGCGGTGAGCCGTACGTCGCACTCGAGCGAGTCGGCCCCGTCGGCGATGGCCTGCCGGTAGGCGGCCATGGTGTGCTCGGGGTGCTCGTGGGAGGCCCCGCGGTGGGCGACCACGCGGATGGCGCCGCCGGAGGTGGGGAGGGACAGTCGTGTCATGCCCCGACGGTATCCGGATGCGGTGGACACCCCGGCACCGCATGATGCCCGGATGGCTGAACAGTGGATGGACGGGTACGCGCACTGCGAACCCTGTGAGGAATGCGTCCAGGAGGCGTGGCAAGTCATCGACGGCGGAGTGCTGCGCTGGGAGGCGTACGACTTCTGTCCGAGCGACGGCTCCCTGGCCTGCGACCGCGGCCGGGGCGTGCCGCCGCCCTGGATCAGGGAGCGGATCGTGGCCCTTGAGGGCACGGTACGCCTGCCGGTGGGCGGGCCCGACGGGGTTCCGATCGCGCTGCTGCGCCGGGTCTACGGGCTGACCATCGCCGAGGTCGCCGCCGCCCGGGCCACGGGGTGGGAGGCCACCCCGGTCGAAGCCCGTTTCCTGGCGGAGTCGGCCGGAGCCGCGGACCCCGGCCAGGCGTACTCCAGCCCCTCCGGCGGTTGAGGAGCGGGGGGCCGGGGGCGGAGCCCCCGGTTTCGGGAAGGGGCGGGGTGGGGGGAAGAGCCCCGCGCAGCGGCGACGGCCCGGCGGGGGAAGCCGCTACGGGGCCGGGATCGGGGACAGCGGGGCCGGGGTGACCTTGAAGCTGCCCTTGGTGACCTCCGTGAACGGCGCCGGGGCCATGCACGTGCCCACCGCCCCCTCCGCCACCGTGCCGTCCGGCTTCACGTCGACGTTGGCGACGGCCCAGGAGAAGCCGAGGCGGTCGGGCTCGCCGCGCTGACCGTCCTGGACGCTGATGCCGATCCGCTTGCCCTCCCAGCCGACGTTCGAGCTCTTGACCACGGCGGTCAGGGTGGCGGTCCTGCCGCCCGTGACCAGGCAGTCCACCTCCGCCTCGGCTGTGCCGGTGAACCCGTTCGCCTTGAAGTGGTGGGAGATCGTCACCCGGCCCCGGGCATCCGTCGGCAGGCCCTTGTCCAGGCCCGGCGCCGGATACGGCCTGCTCCACGGGACCGACTCGGCCTCGACCGTGAAGCGGATGTCGTCCTCGGGGGAGTAGGGGAAGAAGATCGTGCCGCCCCCGTGGACGGAGGCCGCCTTCGCCCGGTCCGCGGCTGGCGCGGCCGGGGCGGGGGCCGCCGCGACCAGACTGGCCACGAGGGCGGCGGCGGTCCCTGCGAGGACGAGGGTGCGGGTGCGGTTCTTCATCGTGAACTCCCGTTGCGCGTCGGCTGTTTGGGTACGGGAACAGCCTCGTCGGGAGCCCGCCCGCCTGCCATCTGCCGATGGGCGGACATGCGCGAGGGCCCCTCCCCCGAACGGGGGAGGGGCCCTCGGTACCGCGATGCGCCGTTACAGGCCCGGACCGCGCACGGGGATGTGCGTGAACGTCGGCTCCGGGGCCGGGTTCTGGAAGAAGTCGTTGCCCTTGTCGTCCACGACGATGAAGGCCGGGAAGTCCTCGACCTCGATCTTCCAGACCGCCTCCATGCCGAGCTCCTCGTACTCCAGGACCTCGACCTTCTTGATGCAGTCCTGCGCCAGGCGCGCCGCGGGGCCGCCGATCGAGCCGAGGTAGAAGCCGCCGTGCGAGCCGCACGCGTCCGTCACCTGCTGCGAGCGGTTGCCCTTGGCCAGCATGACCTTGGAGCCGCCCGCCGCCTGGAACTGCTCGACGTAGGAGTCCATGCGGCCGGCCGTGGTCGGGCCGAAGGAGCCGGAGGCGTAGCCCTCGGGGGTCTTCGCGGGGCCCGCGTAGTAGACCGGGTGGTCCTTCAGGTACTGCGGCATGCCCTCGCCCGCGTCCAGCCGCTCCTTGATCTTGGCGTGCGCGATGTCGCGCGCCACGACCAGCGGGCCGGTCAGGGACAGGCGGGTCTTGACCGGGTGCTTGGTCAGGGTCGCGAGGATCTCGTCCATCGGCTGGTTCAGGTCGATGGAGACCACGTCGGCGGACTCGTCCAGGTGGGAGTCCGTGGTGTCCGGGAGGAAGCGCGCCGGGTCCGTCTCCAGCTGCTCCAGGAAGACGCCCTCGGCGGTGATCTTCGCGACCGCCTGGCGGTCCGCGGAGCAGGAGACCGCGATGGCGACCGGGAGGGAGGCGCCGTGGCGGGGGAGGCGGACGACGCGGACGTCGTGGCAGAAGTACTTGCCGCCGAACTGCGCGCCGATGCCGATCTTCTGGGTGAGCTCGAAGACCTGCTGCTCCAGGGCCTCGTCGCGGAAGCCGTGGCCGAGCGCGGAGCCCTCGCGGGGCAGCTCGTCCAGGTAGTGCGCGGAGGCGTACTTCGCGGTCTTCAGCGCGTGCTCGGCCGAGGTGCCGCCGACCACGATCGCCAGGTGGTACGGCGGGCAGGCCGCCGTGCCGAGCGAACGGATCTTCTCCTCCAGGAACTTCATCATGGAGGCCTCGTTGAGGACCGCCTTCGTCTCCTGGTAGAGGAAGGACTTGTTGGCCGAGCCGCCGCCCTTGGCCATGAAGAGGAACTTGTACGCGCCGCCGTCGGTCGCGTACAGCTCGATCTGCGCGGGCAGGTTCGAGCCGGTGTTCTTCTCCTCCCACATGGTGAGGGGGGCCATCTGCGAGTAGCGCAGGTTCAGGCGGGTGTACGCGTCGTAGATGCCGCGGGAGAGGGCCGCCTCGTCACCGCCCTCGGTGAGGACGTTCTGGCCGCGCTTGCCCATGACGATCGCCGTGCCCGTGTCCTGGCACATCGGCAGGACGCCGGCCGCCGCGATGTTCGCGTTCTTGAGGAGGTCCAGCGCGACGAACTTGTCGTTCGAGGAGGCCTCGGGGTCGTCGATGATGCGGCGCAGCTGCGCGAGGTGCGCGGGGCGCAGGAAGTGCTGGATGTCGTGGATCGCCTCTTCGGCGAGCTTGCGCAGCGCCTCGGGCTCGACCTTGAGGAACGTACGGCCGTCCGCCTCGAAGGTGGACACGCCCTCGGCGGTCACCAGCCGGTAGGGGGTGGTGTCCTCGCCCAGGGGCAGCAGGTCGGTGTACGCGAACTCCGGCATTGTGTGGCCATTCCTCACTCGGCAGACAGCACTGGCGACCAATTGGCAGCGCGGTCATCCAGCGTAGGACCTCTCGACGCGCCCGTGGTTGTGAGGTAAGGCTCACTCGGGGCGCGCTCTGCGCCACTCAGGAGTATCGCGATCTATCGTGTCTCGCTATGCTGGCCGGCGTGGACCTGGAAAAGCACCCCGCCGCCCCTGCCTCCGCCGCCTCCGAGCTGCGCGCCTCCGACGCCGACCGGGACCGGATCGCGCAGAGGCTCGCCGACGCCCTCGCCGAGGGCCGGCTGAACTCCGAGGAGCACTCGGAGCGCCTGGACTCGCTGTACGAGCTCAAGACGGTCGGCGAGCTGGAGGTCCTCGTACGGGACCTGCCCGCGCCCGGCACCGGCAACGGCCTGCCCGCGTACGCGGCGGGAGCCGGTGCGGCCGTTCCCGCCGCCTACATGGAGAACGTCGTCGCCGTGTGCAGCAGCGCCGCCCGCAAGGGCCGCTGGCGGCCGGGCGCGCACACCCGTGCGGTCTCGGTCATGGGCGACATCGAGATCGACCTCACCGAGGCCGTCTTCGAGCAGCAGGTCACCGAGATCAACGTGACCTGCGTGCTCGGCAACGTGGAAGTCCGGGTTCCGGAGAACGTCACCCTGCGCGGCTACGGCAGCGGGATCCTCGGCAACTTCGAGGTGCGCGGCGAGAGCCGCGGGGAGACCGACCCGCAGGCCCCGGTGGTGATCGTCCGCGGCTTCGCCCTGCTCGGCAACATCGAGGCCCGGCCCAAGCGCGGCGCCCGCCTGGTCGACCTGGCCCACAAGCTGCGCAAACGCCTCGACGGCTGAGCCGGATCCTCAACACGCCCTGAAACAAAGGGATTCGGCCGCACGCGCAATCGTAGGATCCGGCGCATGACCGTATCCAAGTGGGATCTGCTCGACCAGGCACACGAAGCACTCCGCGCCACCGTCGCCGGGGTGCCCGCCGACGGATGGGACCGGCCGACGCCCTGCGAGCAGTGGACCGCCGGCCAGGTCCTCCAGCACGCCGCCGGAGACCAGCTCGCCTACGCCTCCCGCCTCACCGGGGGACCCGGCCCGGCCGAGGACCCGTTCGCGCCATCCGGTGTCCTGACCGCGGCCCCGGCGCAGCTGCTGGAGCCCGCCCTCGCGGCGGCCGCCGAGGCCTTCGCCGGGGTCGCGCCCGGCACCGCCGAGGTCGCGGTGCCGCTGCCCCCGTTCTCGGTGTCCGCCGAGACGGCCGTCGGTGCGGCCGCCCTCGACGCCGCGGTGCACGCCTGGGACATCGCCGTGGCCACCGGCCAGCCGTCGCCGCTCCCCGCGGACCTGGCGCGCGCCCTTCGGCCCGCCGCTGAGGCCCTCGCGGAGCCCCTGCGGGGCTTCGCCTACGGCCCGGCGCTGCCCGGCGCCCCCGCGCCCGGCGACGACCCGGCCGGGTCGCTGCTGGCCTACCTGGGGCGCGATCCGGGCTGGGCGCCGGAGGGGGCGTGAGGGCCCCGGCGGCAGGGGCACGTTTCGGACGAAGGCCGTGCGGCCGGTGGTGCACGGTGCATAGGGGCGCGTACAGCGGGTAGGGACAGGTGCATCGTCTCTCGCTCGCGTCTCGCTCGCGTATACGTCGTCAGGAGTAGACCGTGCCGCATCCGCCGCATCAGTCCCTGCAGGCAGCCGCCGTCCAGACTCTTCAGGGGCGTGCGGCGCCGGCCGTGCCGAAGCCGCGGACTCCGTCGCGGGAAGAGGACGGTCCCTGGCATGCGGAGGCGGTGTGCCGCCGGGACGAGGCGGGGCTCTTCTTCGCGCCGTCGAAGGAGCCGACCGCGGCCCGGCTCTCCCGCGAGGAGGCCGCCAAGCGCGTCTGCGCGCGCTGCCCGGTGATGGTCTCCTGCCGGGAGCACGCGCTGCTCCAGCCCGAGCCGTACGGCGTCTGGGGCGGCCTCACCGCCGCCGAGCGCCGCGTGATCCTGGCCCGGATGCGCCGCCGGGCCGCCGAACTCCGCCAGACCCCGGGCGCCGGCCCGATCGCCGCCGCGGGCTGAGGCGCCCGCCCGGAGCGGGCGCGGGCCGCCGACGGCCCCGCCGGTGGCGCCCCCGGGCACGGGCCCGCGGGGGCCGCACAGCGGACACGGAGGAGGGGCGGCCACCGCAGTACGCGGTGGCCGCCCCTCTCGTCGCGCCGTGCGGGCCGCAGGCTACTTCGCGCGGTCGAAGTCGATCGCGCTGTACGCGCGCAGCTTCGACAGGCGGTGCGTCGAGTCGATCTGCCGGATCGTGCCCGACTTCGAGCGCATGACCAGCGAGGACGTCGTCGCCGTCTCGGAGCGGTAGTGCACGCCGCGCAGCAGCTCGCCGTCGGTGATGCCGGTGGCGACGAAGAAGACGTTCTCGCCGGACACCAGGTCGTTCGTGGTCAGGACGCGGTCCAGGTCGTGGCCGGCGTCCAGGGCGCGCTGGCGCTCGGCTTCGTCCTTGGGCCACAGCTTGCCCTGGATCGTGCCGCCGAGGCACTTTATGGCGCAGGCCGAGATGATGCCCTCGGGGGTGCCGCCGATGCCGAGGAGCAGGTCCACGCCGGTGCCCTCGCGGACGGCCATGACCGAGCCCGCGACGTCGCCGTCGGAGATGAACTTGATCCGGGCGCCCGTCTCGCGGATCTCCTTGACGATGCCCTCGTGGCGCGGGCGGTCCAGGATGACGACCGTGACGTCCTCGACGGCCATGCCCTTCGCCTTGGCGACGCGGCGGATGTTCACCGAGACGGGGGCGTTGATGTCGACGAAGTCGGCGGCCTCGGGGCCGGTGACCAGCTTCTCCATGTAGAAGACCGCGGACGGGTCGAACATGGTGCCGCGGTCGGCGGCGGCCAGGACGGCGATGGCGTTCGGCATGCCCTTGGCGTTCAGGGTGGTGCCGTCGATCGGGTCCACGGCGATGTCGACCTCGGCGCCGGTGCCGTCACCGACCGCCTCGCCGTTGAAGAGCATCGGGGCTTCGTCCTTCTCGCCCTCGCCGATGACGACGACGCCGTTCATCGAGACGGTGGAGATCAGGGTGCGCATGGCGTTGACGGCCGCGCCGTCCGCGCCGAGCTTGTCGCCGCGGCCGACCCAGCGGCCCGCGGCCAGGGCTGCGGCCTCGGTCACCCGGACGAGTTCCAGGGCGAGGTTGCGGTCGGGGGCCTCCGGAGAAACTACGAGCTGAGGCGGCAGGTTGTGCTCGGTCATCCGAGGGCACCTTTCTGGGTCGGCGACGGCCGGTGAAGTGAGGGTGCTGGAACTCTATCGTCAGGTCGACAAATTGAGCAGACCGGGTCACGTATGAGCGGTATATCGGTCAGCCGATTGGCCTGAGCGGACACTCGCGGCGCTCCGGGGCGGCCCCCGCCGGTGATCGCCGGCGGCGATGCGGGACGATGGTGCCGTGGCAGGTATGAAAGGCAAGCAGACGGTCTGGGACATGGTCCGGTCGCTGGCGGTGATCGGCGTCGTCGTGGCGGGGATCTACATCTTCGTCCCCCATGACGACAAGGCCGACCCGACGCGCACGGTCGACTACCGGGTGGAGACGATCACGGCCCGGCGTGCGGCCCCCTACCCGGTGGCCGCCCCCGTGGGGCTCCCGGAGCAGTGGCGGGCGACGTCGGTCTCGTACGAGCGCAAGAACGCCAACGCCTGGCACCTGGGCTTCCTCGATCCGGAGCAGCAGTACGTGGCGGTGGAGCAGTCCACGGACACCTCTGCCAAGAACCTGGGCCGGATCACCCAGCAGGCGAAGGCCAGCGGGCAGACGCAGCAGGTCGGCGACACGGCCTGGGAGCGCTGGGACGGCGAGAAGTACGACGCCCTCGTGCGCCAGGAGCAGGGCCACGTCACGGTGGTCACCGGGACGGCCTCGTTCGAGCAGCTGGGCGCGATGGCGGCGGCGCTGGAGTTCAAGCAGGGCAAGTAGGCGCGTCGAGCGCGTGCGCCGCGCGTCGTGAGCCGTGCGCCGCGCGTCGTGAGCCGGCGCCGTGCACCGCGCATGCGGAAAGGCGGCCCGCCCCGGATGTCCCGGGGCGGGCCGCCTTTCGCGTACGTGGATCCGGACTCAGACCGTGGTGACGACCTGGTCGAACTCCAGGCGCGGGGAGCGCGGGAACCAGGCGTCCTCGCCCGGCTTGCCGATGTTGATCACCATCAGCGGGGTGTGGTCGGCGTCCAGGAACTCCTTCTGGAGGCCCTGGAAGTCCAGGCCGGTCATCGGGCCCGCGGCCAGGCCGGCGGCGCGGATGCCGAGGATGAAGTACGCGGCCTGCAGGGCGGCGTTCACCAGCGCGGACTGCTCGCGGACCGGGCGCTCGGAGAAGAAGGCGTCCTTGGCCTGCGGGAAGTGCGGCAGCAGCTGCGGGAGCTCCTCGTGGAACTCGTTGTCCGCGGAGAGGATCGCGACCAGCGGGGCGGCGGCGGTCTTGGCCTGGTTGCCCTCGGCCATGTGCTTCACGAGGCGCTCGCGGGCCTCGGGGGAGCGGACCAGGGTGATGCGCAGCGGGGTCTGGTTGAAGGCGGTGGGGCCGTACTTCACCAGGTCGTAGATCGCCTGAACCTGCTCCTCGGTCACCGGCTCGTCCGAGAACGTGTTGGCGGTGCGGGCCTCGCGGAACAGGAGGTCCTGGGCGGCGGAGTCAAGAACGAGAGACATGCGGAAAGCCTTCTTCCATACGGAGGTGAAGCGATGTCCCCGACACTACGACCCAGATAGATGAAATTTCAACTAAATCGGCCCGATGGTGATCGGCGTCACTTGCCGCACGGGACCCTTTCCGCCCGCCCTACTCGCCCGCCCCGCCCGGCTCCGCCCGCTCGCGCGCCGCGAGCGCCGAGTCCAGCCGGGCCCTGGCCCCCTCCAGCCAGTGCCGGCAGACCGCCGCCAGCTCCTCGCCGCGCTCCCAGAGGGCGAGGGAGTCCTCGAGGGAGGTCCCGCCCGCCTCCAGCTTGCGGACGACCTCGACGAGCTCGTCGCGCGCCTGCTCGTAGCCCAGCGCGGTTTCTGCCTCTGACATTCCTTTTCCACCCTATGTGTGCGATGCAACGGAACCGTTGCTTCAGTGTGTGAATTGGTTGATCACATGCGGTCAGCCGGATTCCGGCACGACCCGCACCGCGAACCCGCCCTCCGCCACCCGGGCCCGCAGCACCTCGTCCGCCGTCACCTCCTGCGGAGACCGCACCACGTGCCCGTCGGCCCGCTGGAGCACCGCGTACCCCCGCTCCAGCGTCGCCGCGGGCGACAGCGCCACCACCCGGGCCAGGGTGTGCGCGAGCTCGGAATCCGCCCGGTCCAGCAGATGCCCCAGCGTGCGCCGGCTGCGCGCCAGCAGCGCGTCCAGCTCGTCCTCCCGGACCTCCACCATCCGCTGGGGATGTACGAAGACCGGCCGGCCGAGCGCGTGCGCCAGGCCCCGCTCCTCCCGGTCGAGCAGCCCGCGCAGCGCGCGCAGTCCCCGGCCCTGCAGCTGCCGTACGCGCTCCAGCTCCTCGCCGACGTCCGGGACGACCTTCTTCGCCGCGTCCGTGGGCGTCGAGGCCCGCAGGTCCGCGACGAGGTCCAGCAGCGGGGAGTCCGGCTCGTGCCCGATCGCGGAGACCACCGGGGTGCGGGCCGCCGCGACCGCGCGCACGACCTCCTCGTCGGAGAACGGCAGCAGGTCCTCCACGCTGCCGCCGCCGCGGGCCACGATGATCACGTCGACCTCGTCGAGCGCGTCGAGCTCCTTCACGGCCTGGACCACCTGGGGCACGGCGTGCACGCCCTGGACGGCCACGTTCCGCACCTCGAACCGGACCGCGGGCCAGCGGCGCCGGGCGTTCTCCAGCACGTCGCGCTCGGCCGCCGACGCCCGCCCCACCACCAGCCCGATCAGCTGCGGAAGGAACGGCAGCGGCTTCTTCCGCTCCAGGGCGAACAGCCCCTCGCCGGCCAGGGACCGCTTCAGCCGCTCCAGCCGGACCAGCAGCTCGCCGATGCCGACCGGCCGTATCTCCGTGGCCCGCAGGGACAGCTGCCCGCGCGGTGCGTACCACTCCGGCTTGGCCAGCAGGACGACCCGGGCACCCTCCGAGACCACGTCCGCGACCTCGTCGAAGACCTGGCGGAAGCAGGTCACGCTGACCGAGATGTCGTGCGAGGGGTCGCGCAGCGTCAGGAACACCACCCCCGCCCCCGGCCGCCGCGAGAGCTGGGTGATCTGCCCCTCCACCCACACCTGCCCGAGCCGCTCGATCCAGCCCCCGATGAGCCGGGACACCTGACCCACCGGCAGCGGCGCCTCGGCCGACGTATTCAGACCCATGTACGCAGGCTATCCGCCACCGCTGACACCGTCTCAGCCGCACGCCGGTACCGCCGTGGCGCGCCCTTGCGCGGGGCGGCTGCGCTGCCGGGGCTCCGCCCCGGACCCCGCGCCTCAATCGCCGGCGGGGCTGGGTTTTGCCCGGGCGGGGTTCTGACCCTTCGGGTCCTGCGCGGGTCCGGGTTTTGCCCGGGCGGGGTCCTGGCTGTGCGGGTTCTGCGCGGTGTCCCGGTGGGGCGTCTCCTCGTCCTCGCGCCTGCGGGCACCTCGCGGCCGTGAGGGTGGTTGCGCGCTCGTCCTGCGGGGACGCCCCACCGTGCCCCCGCTCCGACCCGCCCGGCGAAACCCGCGCTCCCCCCGGGGCAGCGGGCCACTCCCCCTCCCTGGCCGGGATGGTGCTCTTGGGGTGGGGCCGTGCAGGAGGGTCCCCGCAGGACGAGCGCGCAACCACCCTTCACGGGACGCAGCACTGCCCGCAGGCGCGAGGACGAGGAGACACTCCGGAGGGGCCCCGCCCCAACCGGCCGGTCCCGCCGAGGCAAAACCAGCCCCTCCGGCGATTGAGGAGCGGGGTCCGGGGCGGAGCCCCGGCAGCGCAGCCGCCGCGCAACGGCGGAACCCGGGCAAACCCAGCCCCGCCGGCGACTGCGGCGCGGGGTCCGGGCGGAGCGCCGGCAGCGGAGCCGGCCGCGCAACGGCGGTACCCCAGGCGCAACGGCGGGACCCGCCCGAGGGAAACCCGCCGGGCGCGCGGGGGCGCCGCACCCGGCGAACCTACGGGACTCGACGGCGGGCCCGCTGCGCGACCAGCACGCACAGGCCCACCCCCAGCCACACCGCCCCCACCACCCGCGCAGCCCAGGACGCCTCGACGATCACCGCCACCGTCACCACCGCGCCGAGCACCGGCATGACCAGGTGCTTCCACCAGTTCGGCGGCCCCTCGCGCCGCTTCACCACGAACCACCCCACCACCGACGCGTGCAGCAGCGTGAACGCCACCAGCGCCCCCACGTCCACCACCGAGACCAGGTGGTCGAGCCCGTCGTCGCGCCCCGCCGCCCACAGCGCCGCGACCAGCGTCACCGCCGCCGCCACCAGCAGCGCCGTCCGCGGCGTGCCGTCCGAGGTCCGCGCCAGCACCCGCGGCAGCCGCCCCTCGCGGGCCATCGCGAACACCAGCCGGCCCGCCGCCGCCTGCCCGGCCAGCGCCGCGAACGCCGCCCCGACGGCCTTGCTGACCGCCACCAGGTCGTGCAGCCAGGAGCCGACCGACGCCTCCACCGCGTTGTAGAAGGCCGGGCCCTGCAGACCCGGATCGGCCGCCAGCTCCGCCGAGGGGACCGGGTTGAGCAGCGCCACCAGATAGGTCTGCGCGACGAACAGGACGCCCGCCATCCCCAGGCAGAACAGCACCGCCCGGGCCACGCGCCGCGAGCCCCCCGTCACTTCCTCCGCGAAGGAGACGATCGCGTCGAAGCCCAGGTACGACAGCACCGCGACCGACACCGCCGTCAGCACCGCGCCCGTGCTGAAGCCGAGCGAGCCGTCGCCGGTCAGCGGGGAGAGCAGGCCGCGCCGCGCCCCGTCCCGGGCCAGCACCGTCACCGCCGCGACCACGAAGACCAGCAGGACCAGGACCTCCATGGCCAGCACGGCGAAACCGACCCGCGCGGCCGTCCGTACGCCCCACAGGTTGAGGCCGGTGGTCACGACCACCGCCAGCGCCGTCCACACCCACCGGGAGACCTCCGGGACCAGCGCGTTCATGGCGATCCCCGAGAACAGGTAGGCGACCGCGGGGATCAGCAGGTAGTCGAGCATCGCCATCCACCCGGCGATCAGCCCGGCCCCCTCGCCCAGGCCCTTGCGGGCGTAGGTGAAGACCGAGCCGGCCTGCGGGGCCACCCGCACCATCTGCGCGTACGAGAAGGCCGTGAAGGCCATCGCGACGGTCGCGGCGAGGTAGACGAGGGCGACGGCGCCGTGCGACTTCGCGTCGAGGGTGCCGAAGACCCCGACCGGGGCCATCGGGGCGATGAAGAGCAGCCCGTACACGACCAGGTCCCGGAAGCCGAGACTCCGGCGCAGGGCGGTGTGCACACCGCCGTCCGCGCCCCCGGGCGCGGCGTTGCCGGAATCCGTAGCGGAAGCCATCAGTCCTCCGGGTGACTGTCGGGACGTTTTTTCCGATCTTCCCGGCAAGTGTGTGCCGTACGGGGGACGTCCGGCCTCCTGGGGACCCCCGTACGATGGAGCACATGACTGCTCCAGCCCCTGCTCCCGCTTCCCGCCGTGTCCTGCTCGCCGCGCCCCGCGGCTACTGCGCGGGCGTGGACCGAGCCGTGATCGCCGTCGAGAAAGCCCTCGAGCAGTACGGGGCGCCGGTGTACGTCCGGCACGAGATCGTGCACAACAAGTACGTCGTGCAGACCCTGGAGAAGAAGGGCGCCATCTTCGTCGAGCGGACCGAAGAGGTGCCCGAGGGCAACATCGTGATGTTCTCCGCGCACGGCGTGGCGCCGGTGGTGCACGAGGAGGCGGCCCGCGGCAGGCTCGCGACGATCGACGCCACCTGCCCGCTGGTCACCAAGGTGCACAAGGAAGCCATCCGGTACGCGAACGAGGACTTCGACATCCTCCTCATCGGCCACGAGGGCCACGAGGAGGTCATCGGCACCTCCGGCGAGGCCCCGGACCACATCACCATCGTCGACGGCCCGGAGGACGTGGCCAAGGTCGAGGTCCGTGACGAGTCCAAGGTCGTCTGGCTCTCCCAGACCACCCTCTCCGTCGACGAGACGATGGAGACGGTCGACGCGCTGAAGACGAAGTTCCCGCTGCTCGTCTCCCCGCCCAGCGACGACATCTGCTACGCCACCTCGAACCGGCAGGCCGCCGTCAAGGTGATGGGCGCCGACTCCGACCTGGTCATCGTCGTCGGCTCGAAGAACTCCTCGAACTCCATCCGGCTGGTCGAGGTGGCCAAGGACGCGGGCGCCAAGGCCGCGTACCTGGTCGACTTCGCGAGCGAGATCGACGAGGCCTGGCTGGAGGGCGTCACCACGGTCGGCCTGACCTCGGGCGCCTCGGTGCCGGAGGTGCTGGTCGAGGAGGTCCTGGAGTGGCTGGCCGCGCGCGGCTACGCCGACGTGGAGATCGTCAAGACGGCCGAAGAGTCGATCGTCTTCTCCCTCCCGAAGGAACTGCGCCGCGACCTGCGTGCCGAAGCGGCCGAACTGGTCGCCGACAAGTAACTCGTTTCGTACGGTATGTCCATGCAGATCATGGGTGTGGACATCGGCGGATCCGGGATCAAGGGCGCTCCCGTGGACCTGGCGAAGGGCGACCTGGCACAGGAGCGCCACAAGGTACTGACACCGCAGCCGGCCACCCCCGAGGGGGTGGCCGGCTGCGTCGCAGAGGTGGTCGGCGCGTTCTCCTGGTCGGGGCCGGTCGGGGTCACCTTCCCGGGCGTGGTCACGAACGGCGTCACCCGTTCGGCGGCCAACGTCGACAAGGGGTGGGTCGGCGCCGACGCCGCGGCCCTCCTCTCGCGCGAGCTGGGCGGCCTGCCGGTGACGGTCCTCAACGACGCGGACGCGGCGGGCGTCGCGGAGATGACGTACGGGGCGGGCGCGGGCCGCTCGGGCACGGTCATCCTGCTCACCCTGGGAACGGGCATCGGCAGCGCCCTGTTCACGGACGGGCGCCTGGTCCCGAACTCGGAGCTCGGCCACCTGGAGCTCAAGGGCCACGACGCGGAGACCCGCGCGTCGGTCAAGGCCAAGGAGGACGGCGACCTGACCTGGGAACGCTGGGCGCACCGCCTCCAGAAGTACCTGGCCCACGTGGAGATGCTGTTCTCCCCGGACCTCTTCATCATCGGCGGCGGGGTCAGCCGCAAGCCGGAGAAGTTCCTGCCGCTGATCGAGGGCATCCGCGCCGAGATCGTCCCCGCGAAGCTCCAGAACAACGCGGGCATCGTCGGCGCGGCGATGGCCGCGAAGGCGGCCAACGGCTCTCCGGCCGGCTAGGCGACGCGGCGGGGAACCCTCCGCCGCCCGATCAGCACGGCCTTGCGCACGACGGCGATCAGGGCGGCGACCAGCGTCCCCGCGTACAGCCACCCGGCGTGCAGCGACAGCGCGGACACCAGCCCCATCAGCTGCCCGCCGAAGCCGCCGGAGCCGCCGGAGACGGGCCAGACTCCGGCGGCGAACGCGATGGGCGCGGCGATCGGCGCGGTGATCAGGTCGGCGGGCCGCACCCACAGGGCGGTGGCCGCTGCGACGGGCGGGAACAGCAGCCCGTACACGAACAGCGACGAGTCGAAGAGCAGCCAGGCGATCCCGGCCACCAGCACCATGGCGGCGCACGCGAACAACCCGCCGCCGAGCCCCGTCAGCCGCGGCCGCGGCAGCCGCCGCGCGACGCTCGCGGCGGAGGCCGTCGGGCGCGTGCGCTGCGCCGGGGGCCGCACGGGCCGCTGGGGCCTCGGCGGCCTCGGTACTCGCTGGGGGTGAGGGACCGGTCGCGTCCTGTATTGCTCCACCCCCCCAAGCTAGGCGGGGAAGCCGCCGGATCCGGTCCCGGACACGCGTACATCCACGGCCGCTCATCGGAAAGTAAACTGTCCGATGGCCCGCACCCGGGCCGCCGCCCCCTCCAGCTACGGGAAGTCGCCAACGTGTCGCTCACGATCGGAATCGTCGGCCTGCCGAATGTCGGCAAGTCGACCCTGTTCAACGCCCTGACCAAGAACGACGTGCTGGCGGCCAACTACCCGTTCGCCACCATCGAGCCGAACGTCGGCGTCGTCGGCGTCCCCGACTCCCGTCTGGCCACCCTGGCCGGCATCTTCGGCTCCCAGCGCATCCTCCCGGCCACGGTCGACTTCGTCGACATCGCCGGCATCGTGCGCGGCGCCTCGGAGGGCGAGGGCCTCGGCAACAAGTTCCTCGCGAACATCCGCGAGTCGGACGCGATCTGCCAGGTCATCCGCGCCTTCAAGGACGAGAACGTCGTCCACGTCGACGGCAAGGTCTCGCCCAAGGACGACATCGAGACGATCAACACCGAGCTGATCCTCGCCGACCTCCAGTCCATCGAGAAGGCAGAGCCGCGCCTGACGAAGGAGTCCCGCCTCCAGAAGGAGAAGGTCGCGGTCCTCGCGGCCGTCGTCGAGGCCAAGAAGATCCTCGAAGCGGGTGACACGCTCTTCTCGAAGGGCATCACCAAGGGCACGGAGCAGGGCGACCTGCTCCACGAGCTCCACCTCCTCACCACCAAGCCCTTCCTCTACGTCTTCAACGTGGACGAGGACGAGCTGACGGACGAGGCCTTCAAGGACGAGCAGCGCGCCCTGGTCGCCCCGGCCGAGGCCATCTTCCTGAACGCGAAGCTGGAGCAGGAGCTCATCGAGCTGGAGGACGACGAGGCCCTCGAACTCCTCCAGTCGGTCGGCCAGGACGAGCCGGGCATGGCCACCCTCGGCCGCGTCGGCTTCGCCACCCTGGGCCTCCAGACCTACCTGACGGCAGGCCCGAAGGAAACCCGCGCCTGGACCATCAAGCAGGGCGCCACCGCCCCCGAGGCGGCCGGTGTCATCCACACCGACTTCCAGCGCGGCTTCATCAAGGCGGAGGTCATCTCCTTCGCCGACCTGGTCGAATGCGGCTCGGTGGCCGAGGCCCGCTCGAAGGGCAAGGCCCGCATGGAGGGCAAGGACTACGTCATGCAGGACGGCGACGTGGTGGAGTTCCGCTTCAACGTCTGATCGCATCCCTGGAGGCGCCCTGACCTGCTAGAACGCGGGTCAGGGCGTTGTGCTGTCCGCAACAGTCCGCAGAACGGGTCGACCGGGTAGGGAAGCAGCCCGCCGCTGGGTCCTTCGAACTGTAGGCGCAATGTCGCGCAGACGTCGCTGTATTCGTGCGTTAGCTTGATCGTTCACGTCTGCAGTGGGGAGGGGCGTCGTGAGTGGGCTTGCGCCTGACTTGGAGTTCATCGCGGAGGGCATGATCCGCGGTTCCATGGGATTGATCGAGACGATGCGTGGGGCTCGGGACACCGCCATCGCGCTGGGGCACGAGCTGGCACGGCAGCAGGGGATGGCCGGTGACGACGACGCGGGACGCTCGTTTGCCAAGGTCTACGGGCCGGCGGCGTCCACGACTCTGGACAAGATGGGATTCAGCTCCTACATCCTCGGGGCCACGAGCCGTGGTCTGATGCGCAATGCCCGTGAATTCATGGCTCAGGAGAGCCGCACGGCGTCGGCATTCCTGGGAAAACAGGTCGACCTGACTGTGGGCATGGGTGACCCGGGCGCTGACTGCACGGAGAGCTACCTCGGCCTCGGGCAGGAGCTCCCCGGAGTGGTGGGCGAAACCGCTTGGTACGACCAGTACGCGCCAGCAGGACGTAGCGACCGGTTCCGTGGTTCACCCGAGAAGATCCGCGACGTTGGCCGGTCCTGGCAACACGCCGGCTCCCTCTTGCAGCGGTTTCTGGAGGACGCCCAGACCTACGCCTCGACCGCAAGCAAAGCGCACTCGGGGGAGGCAGCGGATGCCTTCCAGTCGTACTTCAAGCACTGTGTGGGTCTTACCTGCCCTCCAGCAAAGGCGCAGCAGGACGAGCCGTTGGTGACGAACCTGGTGGCCTTGGGACACGCCCATGTTCGGAGGCAACGGCTACGACGGCGGGCTGCACGATGCCGTTCTCGCCGACTCCTGGATACACGACCTGGGAGACGTCGCCAACGCGCTCGACTCTTCTGCAGCCCGAGTCAGGCTCCCCGATGCAGGAGGCCCTGCGGCCCCCGGGCTTCCCGGGGTGCCGTTCCTGCCCCCGCTCATCCGCGTGCCCGTTCCCTTGCCGATCAGGCTCGCCTCGTACGCGGGGGCCCCTGCCCTCCTGCCGATGGTCAACTCTGTCGACCCCGGCATCCCGTTCGCCGATCCCATTGCCCCGGTTCCCGGCACTACCAAGCTGCTCACGGCCCCAGAGCAGCAGCAATTCCGTATGTGGATGAACTCGCTCACGCCTGGTGGCTTCGCCGGCGGCGGAGGCCCGAGTGACAAGGAGCTCGTCCGGTACAAGCAGGCCATGGAGAACCCCGCCAACAGCGAGATACGGGGGCTGGAGATCGTCACGAACGGCAAGGACAACGCTGCCTACTGGCAGTCCATGATGGCGATGTCGGGGACGCCGGGCTCGACGCGATACGTGCCGTGAGACAGAGGAAGACCGTGCCCACTGAACGGAATATCCGCACCAATTTCGCTTTCTACCCGCCCCAGGGAGACGGCGGAGCTTGGCGCGCCACTGCCGAGTCTCTGGAGAGGGCTCTGAGGGAGGCGTTCCCCGAGCCGACCGTGGAGTATCGGATCTCGGGGATCCACAGTGTCCCCGTCCTCGATTTCGAGATCGGGCTGGCGCCTGGCGTATGGATCGACGGGACGGCGTCGATGCCCAAGCCCGACTATGCCTACATCACTCTGACCGACGTGACCGCAGGCGAAGCCGCTGTCTTCGCGCGGTGGCTTCGGGACTCCTTTGTGCCCGCATCGCACCTCGTCTGGTTCGCGAGCAGTCTCGCTGTGGCGAATGGCGAGCAGGACCCGTGGCCGCTGCCGGCCGAGGGTGGCGACGAAGACATCGCCGCGGAGCTGCGCAGGCACCTCGACTCCGTCGAGGCCCCGTAGGTCAGTCCGCAGACAGTCTGCAGGACACCCGTAAGTGACCGTCGGGACCCAACGCTCGCCAACGGAGAAACGCCTGGTCAGGGCGCTTTACGGGGCTCCGCCGCAGGTCAGGATCGGGTGCCAGACATTCCGCTTCAACGTCTGATCGCACACCCATAGGCGGCCTGACCTGTGAGAACGCGGGTCAGGCCGTTGTGCTGTCCGCAACGGTCCGCAGAACCTGGAGCGGCTACGTGTCGTAGACCGTGGAACGGTGTCCGACGTGTACGACCCACACCACTAGTTCCCCGTTGTCGATGGTGTAGACGACGCGATAGTCGCCGACCCGTAGGCGGCGGCGCTCAGGCTGGGATACGAGTGCGGTGGTGTTGAAGCCGAAAGGGTCGCTCTCCAGCTCTGTCAGTTTGGCCAAGATGCGAAGGGCCATGTCGCGCGGGATCTTGCGAAGCTCGGCCTGGGCCTCGGGCCGGAACACCGTGCGGTAGTCACTCACTGCGTGCCAGCGTCTCCCTCATCACGTCCTCGATCGGGACGCCGGCGGCCGGGCTCGCCATGCGCTCGTCGATGATGCGGTTGATCTCGCGCTCTTCCCACTCCTGATACTTGCGCAGCACCTCTATCGAGACCACGGCGGCGACCTGCTTGCCGCGACGGGTGATGACAGTGGGCATGTCGTCGCGCTCGGCCCGTTCGACGACTTCGGCCAAGTGGGCGCGTACGTCGCGGATGGACTCTATGGGCAGCGGCTGAGTCATGCCTCAAGGGTACCGAGTGTGCCATGTGTACACAATGTGGGTTGCATGCACTCGTTGGGATGAGCCGCCGATTGGGTGGCTAATTCCGGGGACAGAGATCCTGCGGCCCTGCGGCCCTGCGGCCCTGCGGCCCCCGCAGGGGCCCGCGTACGTCGCCACGCCCCCGGCCGATGGGCTAATTTCGCAAGCATGCAGGTCAGAAGGGGTCGGACTCGTCGAGTTCGACCCCTTCTGCATGTTCATGCCGACTTGGTGCTGACTAGCGATCGCGGAACCGGAGGCAGGGTCAGGCGTGGGGTACCGCCGTGGCGAGGACCACCTCGAATTCCTCGATGCTGCGGGTGGTTGCGCGAGCCTTCGCCGTGGCCTCTCCGCGGACCGCCGCGACGGCGCCTCGGGACGCCACGAGTGCGTCGCGGTCGGCGTAGAGCGAGCCGACAGCGGCTCTGCCCCGGTCGCGATCGATGAGCAGGGAGATGCCGGCCAGTCCGGGGACCTTCTGGACCTTGGGCAGTGAGGTGTCGCGGAACGTGTCCACCAGCAGGTCGATGTCGGCCGGCTCGACGTCCAAGTGCACCAGCCGGAACCCCGCGCCTGGCCCGAGTTCCTCTGCGCGCCGGGTGACCGCCGCTTCCCAGTTGTCGATCGTCAGGGTCTGCGCGAAGGGTGCCATCATCTCGGCCCGCCGCTTGCTCAGGTTCACGTAGCTGGCCTGCCGGGAGGCCTCGTCCTCCCACCACGATCCCACCAGGAGCTTGCCGAGCTCACGGTCGGCGAACAGCCCCATCCCGCGAAAGCCCGGTTGCGCCGACAGCAGCGCGTGCCCGTCGGTCCGGAGCGCCTCGGCGACCCCGTCGAGCTCGGCCGGATCACCCGTTGCATAGATGCTGCGAACGTACATAGCGCCCTTTCCTGCCTTCCGGTGGCCCCGCGCGGGCTCGTGTTCCCACTTCACGCGATGGCCGGAGCCGATGAGGGCAACGCGGCAGGGGCATTCAGGTGAAGAGGTGAGCCGCCGGCCCCTTCCGCATTCCCGTTCCGGCTCTCAGCCGGTGGTGCGGGCGTCGAGGCGGATCGTCATCTCCCGCTCGACCTCGAAGCCGGCGGGCGCCTGCGCCATGAGCGTGGTGGTCAGGGCGGTGACGAGGCGGCCGTGCCAGGACCGCCGGGGAGGCATCGTGAAGACGAGGGCTCCGTCGATCAGTTCGGTATGGCGCGGCGCCTCCGGGAGGTGGTCGAGGTCCTCCGCGAACCAGCCTTCCGCGCGCGGCGGGCGCATCCAGTCGGGCAGTGCGGTCCCCGCGCAGGTGGGAGGATGCGGGGATCCGACGAGAGGGGCCGGGGCGCGATGGGGCGGAGGGACCGGGAGGCGGTGGCCCGGGGGAGCCGGCTGTACGAGGCGGCGCAGGCCGTGGCCGGGGACCACGCGCGTGCCGTCGAGGAGGTCCGCGCGGTCCTGAGGCCGATCTGTGACGGCCTCGCGGCGCGCGAACTGGACGCCATCCCGGTGGCCCGCCTGAAGGAGGTCACCGAGGGGAGGCTGCGGCTCGGGGAGGTCGAGAGGGGCGGGTTCCGGACCGTCGGGCAGGTCCTCGCTGCCGGGCCCTACCGGCTGCGGCAGATCCCCGGGGTCGGGCAGCAGACCGCCGCCCAGGCCTTCGCGGCCGCCCGGCAGATCGCCGATGCCGTACGGGAGACCATCGCCGTGCACATCGACGTCGACCGGCCCGATCCCCGGACCACCGCGCTGGTGGTCGCCCTGCACGTGCTGGTGGAGGCGGGGCCCGAAGCGCGCCGTGCGGTCGACGCGGCCCGGGCCCTGTCGGGCCGTCTGGGGCCGCTGCTCGACGCGGCCGGGCCGGCCTCCTCCCGGCTGCGCCTGCTCGTCGCGGGCAGGCCCGGACGGGAACGCGCGCTGGGGGCCGCCGCGGAGCTCCGCACCGTGACCGCGCAGGCCGAGCGGGAGGGCGTGCCGGAGCTGCTCGCCCAGGCCTCGGTGGACCTGCTGCGCGGCCCCGCCTCCGAGGTCGCGGTCCTGGTCGACTTCGAGCTCCGCTCGGCCGAGTACTACAGCCTGATCGCGGAGATCTCGGACCGGCGGCCGGATCCCGCCGCGGCCGAGGGCTTCCTGCCCGACGAGGTGGCCGAGCGGGTCAGGGGGCAGGGGCTCGACGACGCGCACCGCAGGGTCTCGCTCCGCGGCTACCAGGCCTTCGGCGCCCGCTTCATGCTGGCCCAGCGCCGGGTGATCGTCGGGGACGAGATGGGGCTCGGCAAGACCATCCAGGCGATCGCGGCGCTCGCGCACCTCGCGGCCGAGGGGCAGAGCCACTTCATGGTGGTGTGCCCGGCCGGCGTGCTGATCAACTGGATGAGGGAGGTCGAGAGCCGCAGCAGGCTCCGGGTGACGGCCCTGCACGGGCCCGACCGGCAGGAGGCGTTCGCCGACTGGAAGGAGCGCGGCGGAGTCGGCGTCACCACCTTCGACGCCCTGCAGGGCTTCCCGCTGCCCGGAGCCGGCGAGCCGGGGATGCTCGTCGTCGACGAGGCCCACTACGTGAAGAACCCGAAGGCCCGCCGTTCCCTGGCCGTGCGGGAGTGGGCCGAGCGGTGCGAACGGGTCGCCTTCCTGACCGGCACGCCCATGGAGAACCGGGTCGCGGAGTTCCGCAGCCTGGTGGAGATCCTGCAACCCGGGCTCGCGGACGCCGTCGGCGACCGTGCCGGAGTGGCCGGCTCCAAGGCCTTCCGGAAGGCGGTCGCACCGGTCTACCTGCGCCGCAACCAGCTGGACGTCCTCACCGAACTGCCCGCGCTCCAGCACACGGACGAGTGGGAGGAGCCGAGCGCGCGGGACGAGGACGCCTACCGCAGCGCCGTGCTGGCCGGCAACTTCATGGCGATGCGCAGGGCGGCGTACGCGCACCCGCAGGAGTCGGCGAAGCTGAACCGGCTGCGGCAGATCGTCGCGGAGGCCGCCGAGGGCGGGCTGAAGGTCATCGTCTTCTCCGCCTTCCGGGACGTCCTGGCAGTGGTACGGGACGCGCTCGCGCACACCGTGGTCTTCGGGCCGCTCTCGGGGAGCGTGCCGCCCGCACGCCGGCAGCAGCTCGTCGACGAGTTCGCGGCCGTGTCCGGGCACGCGGTGATGCTGGCGCAGATCGAGGCGGGCGGCGTGGGCCTCAACATGCAGGCCGCCTCCGTCGTGATCCTCTGCGAGCCGCAGGTCAAGCCCACCGTCGAGCACCAGGCCGTGGCGCGGGCCCACCGCATGGGGCAGGTCCGCCCCGTCCAGGTGCACCGTCTGCTCGCCGCGGGCGGGGTGGACGAGCGGATGGTGCGGCTACTGGCGAACAAGTCCCGCCTCTTCGACGCGTACGCCCGGCGCAGCGCGGTCGCCGAGGCCGCACCGGACGCCGTCGACGTCTCGGACACCGCCCTGGCCCGGCGGATCGTCGAGGACGAGCAGGCCCGGCTGGGCGCGCTCCGCGGCAGCCGCTGACCCTCGACTGCCCGTCAGCGGACATGATGTGACCATGTGTCTGCTGTGGCGTTCCTCGGCGACGCCGCCTACTGCGCCTCGCCCGCCTCCGGGCAGGGCACCAGCCTCGCCCTGGTCGGTGCGTACGCCCTGGCCGGGGGAGCCGGCGGCGGCCGCCGGAGACCACGCCGCCGGACTGTCCGCGTACGAACGGCGGATGCGCCCCTTCGGCGAGCAGAACCAGAAGCCCGGACCCGCCGACATCAAGCGGAGGGTGCTGCGCAGCCCCGTCAGAGCCCGCGCACCGAGGCCACCGTGAAGGTGGTCGGGGTGCCGGTGCTCGGGGTCATCGGGCCGCCCTTGTCGAACTGGGAGCGGACCACCAGCGTGCGGCCCGGGGTGTGGGACAGCGTCGTCGGGATCTGCAGGGACGGGTCCGTGACCGTGCGGGTCAGGCGCGCCCTGGTGCCGTCCGCGGTGAGCTGCCAGCGGGTCAGGGTGTTGGTGGTGTTGTGCGCCACCCGCAGGGTGCCGCCGGGGGACAGGTCGAGGCCGTCGGCGGCCTTCATGTCCCGGCCGCCCAGGTCGACGCGGCGCACGGCCCCGGTGGCGAGGTCGACGCGGTACAGGTCACCCTCCGGCATGTCCACGGCCAGGAGGTAGCGCCCGGCGCGGTCCGAGACGATGCCGTTGAGGCTGAAGCCGCCCGCAGGGCGGGGGCGCAGGGCCGGGGAGAGGTCGTACGCCTCGGTGAGGGGGCCGCTGCCGTCGGCCAGCTGCTGCGGGGTCACGCGGTAGATCACCCCGCGGACGCTGTCGGTGAGGTACGCGGTGCCGTCCGGGGCGATCGTCAGGTCGTTGACGAAGCGCGGGCCGCTGCCCTGCACCTCGAAGTGGGCCAGCCGGGAGCCGGTCGCGGTGTCGTAGACCGAGACGCCGACGGTGGAGTCGGTGACCCAGAGCCGGCCCCGGGCATCGACCCGCAGGCCGTTCGCCGTGCGGCGCCCGTCGGTCCCGGAGGGCAGGAACACCTCCGCCTGGGTGCGGCCGGGCCGGGCCCGGTAGACCGTGCCGTCCGCGTACGAGCCCACGTAGACGGTGTGCGTACGGGCGTCGGTGGCGATGCCCTCGGGGTAGACCTTCGCGCCGGGTATGGAGAAGGCGGTGGATATCCGGGCGTCGGCCGCGGCCGACGCCGCCGATGCCGGGGCCGCTCCCAGGCAGGCCAGGGCCAGGGCGGTGGTCAGCGTGGCGACGGGCAGGAGTTTCATCACGTATCCCCAGGTGTCCTCTACTTGGCAGGTGCAGGCGAATCTATGTTAGAGCTCTAATGCATGCAAGGGCCGTAGGATGCGGGAATGACCTCCATGGCCCCCGACGAGCGCATCGGCGCGCACATCAAGCGCGCCGAGCAGGCGCTCCTCGCGGCGAAGAACGTCGCGGTCAAGCCGGCCGCAGTAACGGTTCCGCAGTACGCCGCGCTGCTCTGGCTGGCCGAGAAGCCCGGTGTCTCCGCCGCCGCGCTCGCCCGGCTGTGCGGGGTGACGCCGCCGACCATGAACACCGTCCTGAAGAACCTCCAGGAGCGCGGGCTCATCGAGCGGACCCCGCACGAGCTCCACCGGAACGTCCTGGAGACCCGGCTCACCCAGGAGGGCCGCGCCGTCATGGAGCAGGCGGACTCCGGCGCGGTGCGCGTGGAGCGGGCGCTCGCCGCGGCCTTCAGTGCGGAGGAGAGGGAGCAGCTCATCGCGCTGCTGGGCCGGTGCGCCGAGGTCCTCGACGAGCAGCGCTGACGGCCGACCCTGACGTTCACTCAAGATTCCCGCCATGTTTTTGCCGGGATTTGGAACTGCACGGGGCATTCGCGCATCAGGAAAAGAAGCCAGTCCTTCTGCCCGTGGGGGCAGCCACAACCGTTCGGAGCGAAGTACGTGCACCAGCACCCGCAGCCCCCGGCCCCGCCCCGGCCCTACGAGCCCGAGCAGCAGTACCCGCCGCAGCCCCGGCGCTCCCGGCGCCGAATATGGATCGCCGCGGTCGTCGCCGTCGCCCTCCTCCTCGGCGGCGGTGGCTTCGCGGCCTGGAAGCTCGACTGGTTCTCCGGCAACGGCGAAGCGGTGACCTTCGGCAAGCCGACCCCGCCCCCGGCCGGGCCGGAGAAGGAGACCCCGGGCGCACCGTCGGCCTCGCCCACGCCCACCGGCGACCCCGACGTGCAGATGCCGAGCGGCCCGAAGTCCGACTTCAAGCAGACCGCCAAGCTCGACGACGGCACGATCATCGCCAAGGCCCGCCTCGCGGGCGCGAAGTCCGGCTTCGAGGGCGACGTGTGGGTCTGGGCGCCCAAGGAGTACGACGACCCGAAGTACGCCAAGAGTGCCTTCCCGGTGCTCATCGCGCTCCCCGGCGGCAACGGCTTCCCCAACAACTACTGGGCCGACCGCAGCCTCGGCCTCCAGAAGGCCATCACCGAGGGCGTCCAGGCGGGCACCAGCCTGCCCTTCATCGTGATCATGCCGGTGCTCAACCCGGACAACAAGTACTACTACGACGGCGCCGACATCCCCGGCCAGCCCAAGATGGGCACCTGGATCGCCGAGGACGTCCCGGACTTCACCCGCGCCAACTTCCGTACGTACAAGTCCCGCGACGGCTGGGCCTTCATGGGCTCCTCCTCCGGCGCCTTCGTGGGCATGAAGACGCTCCTCCAGCACCCGGACAAGTTCAAGGCCGTGATCGCCAGCGGCGGCGAGATCGTCCCGGACTCCCCGCTGTGGAAGGGCCACCAGGCGGAGATGGACGCGAACAACCCCGAGACCCTCGCCAAGAAGCTGATCGACACCAACGGGCCCGAGGTCTACATCAACTTCCAGATCGGCACGAAGGAGAGCGGGAAGGAGCGGATGACGAAGTTCGTGCAGACCTACGGCAAGGGCCCGGTCAAGACGACCATCCGCGACATCCAGAACGGCGAGCACAACGGCTGGCACTACGTCCGGGGCATGAAGGAAGGCTCCCTGGAGTGGGTCAGCAAGGTGCTGAAGGGCCCCAAGCCCGAGGCGGGCTGACCGGCCCGCCGGCCGGCCCGGTCGAACACCCGCCCTCCACCGGGTGGTGCTCGACACCTCACGCCCGTCCCAGGCAACCCGTCCCGTCGTTCATACCTCTGACAGGGGTGTAAGGGGGACCGAACGGTCCGACCCGCGCTCCGAGGTGAGCGCCGGAGAGGGAACGGGACAAATTCCGTGCAGTATGACCAGCAAGGCGACGGCAGCCCCACGACCAAGGGCGGCCGTCGCCCCAAGCGCCTGCGCCTGCTTCTGATCGGAGGCGGGCTCGCATTCGTCCTGGCCGCCGGCGGCGGAGCGGCGGCGTACAAGTACGGCCTCTTCTCGGACATAGGGGAACCGGTGTCCTTCGGGAAGGTGCAGAAGACCTCCACCGCCGCCGCGGTGTCCGAGGCGCCGCCGGGGGTGCGCATGCCGACCGGGCCGAAGGCCCAGTTCACCCGCACCAGCAGGCTGCCGGACGGCACCCAGATCGCGAAGACCACCCTCACCGGGGCGAAGTCCGGATTCACGGGGGACGTGTGGGTGTGGGTGCCGAAGGAGTACGACGAGCCGAGGTACGCCAAGAGCGCCTTCCCGGTGCTGATCTCCCTGCCCGGGGGCCGCGGCTACCCCACGAACTACTGGGGCACCGGCCCCGGCCTCGGCCTGCAGAAGGCCGTCAGCGACGGGGCGAAGGCCGGCACCAGCCTGCCCTTCATCCTGATCATGCCGGTGCACAACGCCGACACCAAGCACCACTTCGACGCCTCCGACATCCCCGGCCAGCCCAAGATGGGCACCTGGATGGTCGAAGACGTCCCGGATTTCACGAAGGCCAATTTCCGGACCTTCACCTCCCGCGACGGCTGGGCCTTCATGGGCTCCTCGGCCGGCGGGTTCGGCGCGTTCAAGCACCTCCTGAAGTACCCCGACCGCTTCAAGGCGGCCATCGCGAGCGGGGTCGACATCGTCCCCGACTCCCCGCTGTGGAACGGGAACACGCAGGCCATGGACCAGGACAACCCGGAGAAGCTCGCCGAGAAGCTGATCAACGCGGGCGGCCCGGACGTCTACATCAACTTCCAGATCGGCACCGCGGAGACCGGCCGCGAAAAGGCCGAGAAGTTCATGCAGGACTACGGCAAGGGTCCCGTGCACACCAAGCTGCAGGTGATCCAGGATGGTGAGCACAACGGGAAGTCGTACGTACGCGGCATGAGGGAGGGCGCGCTGCAGTGGATCAGCAAGGTGATGTCGGCGCCGACCCCCGACCCCGCCGTGCGATGAACAGCGTGGTGAGGGGGGCCTCGGCGGCTGCCGTGGCGGGCATCGCGGCGTTGTGCGCCGTCGCCTTCCTGAAGTCGCCCGGAGAGCATCCGGTGCTCCCCTTCCCCACCGTCGGCGTGCTCATGGCGGGCGGCGAGCACTGGTGCACGGCGAGCGTCGTCGACAGCCCGAAGGGCAACGTCGTCGCGACCGCCGCGCACTGCGTGGCCCCGGCGGGCGAGGCCGGGCATCCGGGCGAGGTCGCCCACGACGGCCTGGCCATCGGCGAGCTCGCCTTCGCCCCCGCCTTCTCCGGCGAGGGCGCCGGCACCCATCCCCTGGGGGTGTGGAAGGTCCGCTCGATCCACGTCGACGACCGCTGGACGAAGTGGGGCGAGGAGACCGCCGACTTCGCCTTCCTCACCCTCGCGCCGGACGAGGACGGGCGCAGCGTGCAGCAGGCCGTCGGCGGGGCGGCGGAGGCTCCGAAACCCGAATGGACCTCCGGGTACGACCGCGAGGTGACCGTCGTCGGCTACCCGGAGTCCGAGCACAACCCGAAGAACAAGCCCGTCTCCTGCACGACGCAGACCCGGCACGACGACAACGACCCCGACATGCTGTACATGAGCTGCGCGGGCTTCTGGACGGGCACCAGCGGCAGCCCCTGGATCGCCGACCGCGGCGGTCCGGGCCGCCCCGGCCGGCTGATCGGAGTGCTCAGCGGCGGGGACACGGACGTGGACTCCACGGCCGCACTCTTCGACGAGCGCGCCAAGGCCCTGTACGAGCGGGCCGCGCGGGGCTGAGCCGGGGCGGGTCCGGGCCGGGGCGGGCCGACCAGGGGCCGGGCCGACGAGGGGCCGGACCGGGCGCGGGGCTGGACCGGGCGCGGGCCGAGCCGGGTCCGCCCCGTGGGCTACTTCCTGCGCTCCGTACCGACGATCACGCCCACCGCCGCCACGACGACCGCGCCGCCCAGCACGATCGGCCAGGTCAGGGCCTCGTCGAGGATCAGCCGGCCGAGCAGGACGGCGACCACCGGATTGACGTACGCGTACGTGGACACGAGCGACAGCGGCGCGGCCTGCAGCAGCCACACGTACGCCGTGAAGCCGACGAGCGAGCCGAAGACGACCAGGTAGCCGAGGGCCAGCCAGGACGCGGTGGAGTACGACGCCGGATCCAGACCGTGGTGCTCGCCGCGCAGCAGGCCGACGACCACGCCCGCCGTCCCGCCCGCGAGCATCTGGTACGCGCTGCCCGTGAAGGGATTGCCCGGCAGGGGCAGCTTCGACGCCGAGAACGAGCCCAGCGACCACAGCACCGAACCCGCCACCACCATCAGCACCCCGGACAGCCGCACGGCCCCGCTGAGCCCCGGGCTGGTCAGCACCGCGAGCCCGGCCAGCCCCACCAGGACGCCGCCCAGGGTGCGCAGCGGCGGGCGGTCTCCGGTGCCCGCCCGCAGCAGCACCACCCACATCGGCACCGCCGCGACCAGCAGGGCGGCCAGCCCGGAGGGCACGGAGGTCTCGGCGAGCACGACCAGGCCGTTCCCGCCGAGGATCAGCAGCAGGCCCACCAGGACCGCCGAGCCGACCTGGGCCCGGGTGGCCTTCAGGGCGGCGGGGCCGTACCGCCAGGCCACGCCCGCGGCCAGGAGCAGGCCCGCGGTGATGAAGCGGGCTCCGGCCGAGAGGAAGGGCGGCATGGTCTCGACGACGATCCGGATGCCGAGGTAGGTCGAACCCCACACCACGTAGACGAGGACGAGGGCGGTCCAGACGGCCGCGGCCGGAGCCGTGGTCCTGGCCGGCCGGCTCTCCTTCACCGGAGCTGATGTGCGCATGACCGGATCCTATGGTCGTCGGACCGTGCTCAGCCCTTGAGGAGGGCGTTCAGCTCGCCGTACGGCAGTGCCTGCGCGAGGGCCTCGTAGGTGCCGCCGGAGAGCAGCTCCTCGGTGGTCCGCCGGACCACGGCGTACGCGGCTTCCGCGACCCAGGAACCGAGGCTCACCCGGGAGACGCCGAGGGCGCCGAACTCGGCGACGCCCGGGGCGCCGGGGCCGGCGAGCACGTTCAGCGGGGCGTCGATGCCCTTGGCGAGCTCGGCGACGGTGGCCGGGTCGGTGACGCCGGGCACGAAGATGCCGGTGGCTCCCGCGCGGAGGTAGGCGGCGGCGCGGGCCAGGGTCTCGTCGAGACGGGTCGCCGGGTCGCCGAGGCCGAAGAGGTACGTGTCGATGCGGGCGTTGACGTAGAGCGGGACCCCGGCGGCCTCGGCGGCGGCGCGGGCCGCGGCCAGGCGCTCCGCGTGCTCGGCGGGGGCGCGGTGGCCGTCCTCGATGTTGATGCCCACCGCCCCGGAGGCCAGGACCCCGGCGACGGTCTCGGCGACGCCGTCGGGGTCGGCGCCGAAGCCGCCCTCGACGTCGGCGGTGACGGGCACGGAGACGGCGGCCGCCACGCGGGCGACGAGGTCGAGGGCCCGGTCGCGGGCCAGGGCGTCACCGTCGGGGGAACCGAGGGACCAGGCGACGCCGGCGCTGGTGGTGGCGACGGCGGGCGCGCCGGCGGCCTCGACGACGCGGGCGGAGGCGACGTCCCAGGCGTTGGCGAGGGCGAGGGGGGAGGCGGGGGTGTGCATTGCCGCGAACGCGGTTGCCTTGGCGGTGAGTTCGGGGTTGGTGGTCATGCCGCCACCTCATCACGCGGGGCGGCGGGAGGCTCGCGGATTTCCGACACGTACGTCCCCGGCCCCATGCCCTTTGCCCCGGCGGGGTTGTTCCGGGTGCCGTGTGCGGCGCCGCTGCCGGGGCTCTGCCCCGGACCCCGCTCCTCAATCGCCGGAGGGGCTGGAATTGCCCCGGCGGGGTGCGCGGCCCGGCGCCGGGAGGGGCGGCGGCCCGGGCCCGGGTGGGGGTGCGCGGCCCGGTACGGGGAAGAGCGGCGGCCGGGGGCTACCCGGCGAGGCCCGTTTTGGTGCCCGCGCCGCACAGGGGGACGATCGCCGTGCGGCCGGCGAGGGGGTCGCCCGGGGCGCCCGGCCCCACGGCCGCCCAGCACGCCGCGGCCGTCGGTTCCACGAACAGCCCGCGCCGCGCCAGGTCCCGCTGGGCCTCGCGGAGCCTGTCGTCCGGGACCGTCAGGAAGGTGCCCCCGGACTTGCGGACCGCCGCCAGGATCTGCCGGGCCCGCGGCGGGGCGGGGATCGCGATCCCCTCCGCCAGGGTCGGGAGCTGCGGCACCGGCGCCGCGTCCTCCGTGCCCGCCGCGAAGGCGGCCGCCAGCGGGGCCACCGCCGCCGACTGGACCGCGATCAGCGCCGGCGGCCGCACCCCGCGTTCCGCCAGCTCCTCCACCGCCAGCGCGGCCCCCAGCAGGAGGGTGCCGTTGCCGACGGGGACGACCAGCGCGTCCGGGAGGCGGCCGCCGAGCTCCTCCCAGATCTCGTACACGTACGTCTTCGTGCCGTGCAGGAAGTACGGGTTGAAGACGTGGCTCGCGTAGAACACGCCCGCCTCGTCCGCGGCGGACCGCGCCGCCACCGCCGCGGCCTCCCGGCCGCCCGGGACCACCCGTACGGCGGCCCCGTGCGCCCGCATCTGCTCGGTCTTCTTCTCCGAGGTGCCCTCGGGCACGAAAACTTCACAATCCAGTCCGGCCCGCGCGCAGTACGCCGCCACCGACGTCCCCGCGTTGCCGCTGCTGTCCGCCACGACCCGGTCCGGGGACAGCCGCCTGGCCAGTTCCGCGAGCATCACCGCACCCCGGTCCTTGAAGGACAGGGTCGGCATCAGGAAGTCGAGTTTGGCGTGAACCCGTTCCGCCAGCGGGACCAGTGGAGTGTGTCCCTCCGCCAGCGAGACGGAGAACGCTCCCGGCAGCGGCAGTACGGGCCCGTACCGCCACAGCGAGTTCGGTCCGGCGGCCGGCTCCAGCGGGCTGGCCGGATCCGGTGCGAAGTCGAGGTCCCACGGGCCGTCGCAGGCCGGACAGCACCAGGGCGCCGTCCGGGCATCGGCGCGCGTGCCGTCCTCGGGGCAGACATAACCGGGCAGTGCGTGCGTCATGTGCGGAGCGCCTTTGCTCGTTCATGGCAGTCGTATGGCACGGATGTTACGTCTCCGCAGTCCTCTTGTGGGTGCTGCGGACGTGGGTCAACCTTTCGGTGGCAACAGCCCGTTGGGCCGAATGCTTTGTCATGAGCATGGCTAAACAGGTGTTCTTGCGCTGCGCTCGCGTCCGCTCCGCACGGGTTCCGCGCGGCGCCTCGCGTGCTCCGACGGCTGTGCGCCCACCCCCCGCAACGCACCACCGACGAGGAGGACCCTCAATGTCCGTGCGTCACACCCGCCGGAAGCTCGCCGGCCTCAGCGTGACCGCCGTCGCGGCCCTCGCGCTCGGCGCCGCCGCCGCGTTACCCGCCTCGGCCGCAGACGGCGGCGCGCTCGGCGCCATCGAGAACGCGGGCGCCCCCGGATCCGTCTCCGGCAGCTACATCGTGACCCTGAAGGACTCCGCCGCCCGCTCGACCGCCGACAGCGGCAAGGCCGTCGCCAAGCGGTACGGGGCGAGGATCGACCGGACCTACAGCGCCGCCCTCAACGGCTACTCCGTCGAGGTCTCCGAGACCCAGGCCAGGAAGCTCGCCGCGGACCCGGCGGTCAAGTCGGTCGTGCAGAACCGGGTCTTCACCATCGACGGCGCCGAGGGCACGCAGCCCAGCCCGCCGTCCTGGGGCCTGGACCGCATCGACCAGCGCGCGCTCCCGCTGAACCAGAGCTACACCTACCCGGACAAGGCCGGCGAGGGCGTCACCGCGTACATCATCGACACCGGCGTCCGCATCACCCACCAGGACCTCGGCGGCCGCGCCTCCTACGGCTACGACGCCATCGACAACGACAACACCGCGCAGGACGGCCACGGCCACGGCACGCACGTCGCCGGCACCGTCGCGGGCAACTCGTACGGCGTGGCGAAGAAGGCCAAGATCGTCGGCGTCCGCGTCCTCGACAACAACGGCTCCGGCACCACCGCCCAGGTCGTCGCCGGCATCGACTGGGTGACGCGCAACGCCGTCAAGCCGGCCGTGGCGAACATGTCGCTCGGCGGCGGCGCCGACTCCGCGCTCGACACCGCCGTGCGCAACTCCATCGCCTCCGGCATCACCTACGGCGTCGCGGCGGGCAACGAGTCCACGGACGCCTCCACCAAGTCCCCGGCGCGCGTCGCCGAGGCCATCACGGTCGGCGCGACCACCAGCACCGACGCGAAGGCCAGCTACTCCAACTACGGCAGCATCCTGGACATCTTCGCGCCGGGCTCCTCCATCACCTCCTCGTGGGGCACCGGGGACACCGCCACCAACACCATCTCCGGCACCTCGATGGCCACGCCGCACGTCGTGGGCGCGGCCGCGCTCTACCTCTCGCAGAACCCGGCGAGCACCCCGGCCCAGGTCCGCGACGGCCTGGTGAACGCGGCCACCCCGAACGTGGTGACCGGCCCCGGAACGGGCTCCCCGAACCGGCTGCTCTACGTCGGCGCCGGCGGCACCGTCCCGCCCGGCCCGAAGTTCGAGAACACCGCCGACTACGCGATCAACGACAACGCCACCGTCGAATCGCCGATCACCGTCAGCGGGGTCTCCGGCAACGCCCCGGCGACGCTGAGCGTTCCGGTGGACATCAAGCACACCTACATCGGCGACCTGAAGGTCGACCTGGTCGCCCCCGACGGCACCGTCTACACCCTGCACAACCGGGCCGGCGGCAGCGCGGACAACATCATCAAGACCTTCACCGTGAACGCCTCGGCGGAGGTCGCCAACGGTGTCTGGAAGCTCCGCGTGAACGACAACGCGAACATCGACACCGGGAAGATCGACTCCTGGGCGCTCCAGTTCTGAGGAACCGGGGCACCGCAGGTGCGTGAGCGGTGAGCAGGGCGGGGGCGACCGGAGAGGCGGTCGCCCCCGCTGCGTACTATTCGCGCGTCCGTTCGCGCCCCGTGATGGAGTCCGCCCCTGTGAGCACCCCGCCGATACCGCCCCCCGGACCGGGCCACCCCTGGGCCCCGCCCTCCCCGCAGCCCGGGTGGGGCCCGCCGCCCGGGTACGGGCAGCAGCCGCCGGGGCTCAACGGATTCGCGCTGGCCTCACTCCTCGTCGGCCTGCTGTGCCTGCCGCCGCTCGGCATCGTCTTCGGCGTCGTGGCCCTCGTGCAGATCGCGAAGAAGGGCGGGACGGGCAAGGCCCTGGCGATCGTCGGCCTGGTGGTGTCGGTGCTCATGACGGGTGTCGTGGCCCTCTCCGCGGACCGGGTCGCGACGGCGGTCCGCCACCGGCTGGAGTCGGTGAACGAGCTCACCGACGTGGAGGGCGACCTCGCCGACATCGACCGCCTGGTGGCGGGGGACTGCTTCAACGTCCCGCGCGGTGACCTGATGGACGAGCAACCCCTGATGTACAAGATCGACTGCGAGCAGGTGCACGACGGCGAGGTGACGGCGGCGAAGCTGACGGACCCGAAGGCGCCCGTCGAGTCGGCCGAGGCGGAGCGGGTCTTCGAGGACGAGTGCTGGAAGGCGCAGGACGCGTACGCGATGGACACCTGGGCCCTGCCCCCCTTCGCGGAGATGTTCTACTTCGCGCCCTCGCGCGAGTCCTGGAGCCAGGGGGACCGGCGCCTGCTGTGCGTGATCGGGACGACGGACGAGGACCAGCGAGGCAGCCTGCGCCAGGACGCCGGATCGCTGAAGCCCGAACAGGCGGCCTTCCTGCGGGCGGCGAACACCGCCGAGTTCGTCATGAGCCGGCCCCCGGCGAAGGAGCCCGACGAGGCCCTTGCCGAGCACCAGGCGTGGGCGCGGGATGTGTCCGCGGCGCTGGGCGAGGAGGCCAGGGTGGTGAACGGCCACACGGCCCTGCCGGGGATGGAGAAGGCCGCCCGGGCGCAGCTCGGCGAGATCGAGGCGGCCCGCGCCCTGTGGCAGCGCGCCGCGCAGGCGAAGACGGCTTCGGACTTCGGCAAGCAGTGGGACCGGGCGATGGGGGCGATGCTGCCCGAGACGGAGCAGGCGCTGCGCGGGGCGTACGGGCTGTCCACGCGGATCCCGCCGTGGCTGGAGGAGCACCCGGACGACTCGGAGCCGGACTCGGGCCGGGGGCCGTCGCGCGAGTCGGCATGAGCGGTGCGGGCCGGGTGCGGGCCGGCGCTGGTCGGGGCTGGGCGGGGGGCCGGTCGAGCCGCGCGAGGCCTTCTCCGGTAACGCGCGGTAACGGGTTTGGGTGACCAGGCTTCATCACTTCGAGTGAAACTCTGGCCCTTGCTTGCGGTTTTCAACCGTCGGTTGCCAGGGTGTGGCTGTCTGTCAACCTGATGGGAGTGGCCAGTGACTTTCGGTGAGCAGCCGGCCTATCTGCGCGTGGCCGGGGATCTGCGACAGAAGATCGTCGACGGTTCCCTGCCCCCGCACGCCCGGCTCCCCTCGCAGGCCCGCATCCGCGAGGAGTACGGGGTCTCCGACACCGTGGCGCTGGAGGCGCGCAAGGTCCTCATGGCGGAGGGCCTGGTCGAGGGCCGGTCCGGGTCCGGTACGTACGTACGGGAACAGCCGGTCCCGCGGCGGGTCGCCCGCTCCGGCTACCGCACGGGCGGCGCGTCGACACCGTTCCGCCAGGAGCAGGCGGACGCGGGCGCGCGGGGCACGTGGGAGTCGAACAGCGAGCAGACGGGCGCGCCGACGGAGATCGCGAAGCGCCTGGGCATCGAGCCGGGCGAGCGGGTCATGCGGACGCGGTACGTCTTCCGCGACGCGGGGGAGGCGATGATGCTGTCCACCTCCTGGGAGCCGCTCGCCGTGACCGGCCGGACCCCGGTGATGCTGCCCGAGGAGGGCCCGCTGGGCGGCTCGGGGGTGGTGGACCGGATGGCCGCGATCGACGTCGTCGTGGACAACGTGGTCGAGGAGGTCGGCGCGCGGCCGGGCCTGGCCGAGGAGATCCAGCTGCTGGGGGGAGTCCCGGGGCACGTGGTGCTGGTGATCAGCCGCACGTACTACGCGTCGGGGCGCGCGGTGGAGACGGCGGACGTGGTCGTCCCGGCGGACCGGTACCGCCTGTCGTACCACCTGCCGGTCCGCTGACCGCTGCGGTGCGCGGGTGCGCTTGAGGACGCGGCGCCGCCGGGGCTCCGCCCCGGACCCCGCTCCTCACACGCCGGAGGGGCTGGATGTGCCCCCGTCTTCCCGTAGGTGCGGCGCCGCTGCCGGGGCCTCGCCCCTGCGGGCGGCTCGCACGTGCAGGCTTACGCCGGCCACGATCCAGCCCCTCCGGCGTGTGAGGAGCGGGGGTTCGGGGGCCGGCCCCCGACAATGGCGCCGCACCGGACAGCGGACAGGGGGTCCGGTGGGTGTAACCCGCAGGTAACGGCCAAGGGTGACGGGCCGTCACATGCGCGGCCTACCTTCCGGCGGTATGACGGACACCGCCACCAGCACCCCCGCCCCCGCGAAAGCGACCCGCAGCTACGCGAAGCTCGCCGCCGACGAGAGCCGTGAGGACTACTCCCTCAGATACGCGCCCCACTCCTTCCGCCGCTGGGGCCCCGGCACCGTCGCCGGCACGGCCCTCGGCGGGATCGCCTACCTCGCCGACTTCGCCATCGGCGCGTCCATCGTCTTCGCCTACGGGTTCACCAGCGGCGCCGCCGCGATCCTGGCCGCCGCCCTGGTCATCTTCCTGACCGGCATCCCGATCGCCCGCGCGTGCGCCACGTACGGCCTGGACATGGACCTCGTCACCCGCGGCGCCGGATTCGGGTACTTCGGGTCCACCCTGACCTCGCTCATCTACGCCTCGTTCACCTTCATCTTCTTCGCCCTCGAAGGCTCGATCATGGCCCAGGCCATGCACCAGGCGGTCGGCCTGCCGCTGGAGGCCGGCTACCTCCTCACCACCCTCGTGGTGATCCCCATCGTGTTCCGGGGCATGGGCGCGCTCGCCAAGGTGCAGGCCTGGACCCAGCCGGTCTGGCTGATCGGCCTCGTGCTGCCCTTCGTGGTGCTCGCCTTCCACGCGCCGGAAGCATGGGGCGCCTTCGCCGACTTCGGAGGGACGGAGGGCGCCGGGTCCGGGTTCTCCTGGATCGGCTTCGGTTTCGGGACCGGCATCGCGCTCTCCCTCATCGCGCAGATCGGGGAGCAGGCCGACTACCTGCGGTTCATGCCCGCCAAGACCCCCGCCAACAGCCGCCGGTGGAACCTCGCCGTGCTCGCCGCCGGCCCCGGATGGGTGATCATCGGTGCGGCCAAGCAGCTCGGCGGCGCGTTCCTCGCCTTCGTGGCCCTCGAAGCGGTGGGCCGGGCGCACGCCCTGGAGCCGATCGCCCCGCAGATCGAGGCCCTGCGCCCCTGGCTCGGCGGCCTCGCGCTGCCCGCCGCCGCGCTCTTCGTGATCGTCTCGCAGATCAAGATCAACGTCACGAACGCCTACAGCGGCTCGCTGTCCTGGTCGAACTTCTTCTCCCGCGTCACCCACCGCCACCCGGGGCGGGTCTGGTACATCTTCCTCAACCTCGGCATCGCGCTGACGCTGATGGAGCTGAACATGTTCGCGATGCTCGGCAAGCTCCTGGGCTTCTACTCCAACGTGGGCATCGCCTGGATCGCCGCGGTGGCCGCCGACCTCGTCATCAACAAGAGGCTCGGACTCAGCCCGCCGTACATCGAGTTCAAGCGTGCGTACCTGTACGCCGTCAACCCGGCGGGTTTCGGCGCGATGGTGATCGCCTCCACCGTCTCGATCCTCGCGTTCTTCGGACTGTTCGGCACCTACGCCGAGGCCTTCTCCACCTTCATCGCGGCCGGCCTGGCCCTGCTGCTGTGCCCGTTGATCGCCTGGCTGACCAGGGGGAAGTACTACCTGGCCCGGCCGAACACCGTGAACGGGCCGGACGCCGAGGCCGGCGACGTCACCGCCACCCACGAGTGCGCCGTCTGCGAGACGGCGTACGAACTCCCCGACATCGCGGACTGCCCCGTCCAGTCGGGCCCGATCTGCTCCCTCTGCTGCTCCCTCGACGCGACCTGCGGGGACGTCTGCCGCAAGGCGGGGGCGGGGGGCGGCGCCGTGGTGCTGCCGATGCCCTCCGTGCGCTCCGCACGCCCCGTCTGAACCGGCGCGCACGGCCCTCTCGTACACATGGCCGGATGAGTACGCCCGCGAGGTACCTCTTCGTGAAAAACCGTATCCGCTCAGTAAAGGTCGGGCGTAAGCTCGGGCATATGCGCAATGCGGTTTCCCGGGCAGATACGTCGGCGGAGGGTGAAACGCGATGAACGACAGCGGTGCCCTGCTCCCGTGGCTGGTCATACGTCAGGACGACAACGGCAACCGCTACCGGGTGGGCCGGTATCCCACCCGGGCCGAGGCCCAGAAGGTCGCCGACAGTCTCGACGACCGAGGACACAAGCAGCTCTACTGGGTCGAGCGGGTCGGCCAGACCGCCACGACGAACTGAGCACGAGCACCGGAACCTCCGGTGTCGGCATAGGCTCCGCCCATGACTGTACGAGTGGTCGTGGGCGGAGCCCTTTGTCATGAGGGGCGCCTGCTGGCCGCCCGCCGAAGTGCGCCGCCGGAGCTCGCCGGACGCTGGGAGCTGCCGGGCGGCAAGGCCGAGCCGGGCGAGTCCGTCCCCGAGGCGCTGGTGCGCGAACTGCGCGAGGAGCTCGGTGTGGAGACCGAGCCGCTGGAGCGGATCCCGGGGGAGTGGCCGCTGAAGCCCGGCCTCGTACTGCACGTGTGGACCGCGCGGTTGCTGTCCGGGGTGCCGGCGCCGCTGGAGGACCACGACGAACTGCGCTGGCTCGGGCCGGAGGAACTGGACTCGGTCGACTGGCTCGACCAGGACCGGCCCGCGGTCGCCGAGGCCGGCCGCCGGCTGCGGGGCGCCAGCGGGGCGTGACCGGGGCATGACCGGGGCGTGAGGGGGGGCGCGACCCGGGCGTGACCGGCGGCGCGACCGCCGACGGGCCCGACGGGGGGCGCGTGACGCTCGCGCACTGGGCCGTCTGCGCCACAGTGCGCCGGTGGGCGGGGGTCGGGTGGTACGACGCCTCGAATATCGGGTATGTCGCTATTAGTCCCTATCTCGTCCCTCTTTCGTCACAGACGAACCGGACTGGGGTCGCTGATGGCCCGGGAAGTGATCGGCGTGATCGACACAGACGGTGAGCGTGCCGAATGGGCCTTCCCCGCCGAGCCAGGTGCCGTCCGCACCGCCCGTCACGCCGTGCGCGGCACCCTCAGGGACTGGGGCCTGGAATCCGTCGGCGACGTGACCGTCCTGCTGGTCAGCGAGCTCGTCACCAACTCCCTGCGGTACGCCTCCGGCCCCATCGGCGTCCGGCTGGTACGGCAGGATCAAGCCGCCGCCGGCCCGGCGGGCGGGCCCGCACTGCTCGTGGAGGTTTCCGATCCGCTTCCGGATCCGCCCCGCGAACGGGTCGCGCAACCCGACGACGAAGGGGGCCGCGGCCTGCACCTCGTCGCCGCCTCCTCACAGCGCTGGGGGACCCGTCACGGGAAATCGGGCAAGACCGTGTGGTTCGAGTTGGCTCTTCCTGGTGAGTAACAAGGTGAGATCACCTGACGTGGCTCGAAACTAACGGGACCTTTTTGTGATCGTGAACGCCGTGCCGAGCAGGGCCGTGGTGCTGAATACTGCGGTCATGGCCGGTCCGGTTGCGGTGAGCTGGAGGGGACGGTCGCGTGAGCGAGATACCTGCGCAGGCACATCAGACCAGTGTGCCTCGCGAGACATGGCACGACGCCCTGTGGCACAGCAGTCCACCTGGCTCGATATATGACTACATAAAGGTCGCATCGTTCTCGATCGGGCCGGACGGGCTCATCGAACAGTGGAGCCTGCGCGCCGAGGAACTCTTCGGGCTGCCCGCCTCCCAGGCCGTGGGCCGGGACCCCGTCGACGCCTTCATGCCGCCCGAGCTCCGGGCCGACGCCCACCGCCGGGTGTCCGAAATCCTCGACGGCAAAGAGTGGACCGGCCTGATCCCCTTCCGGATCCCGGGCGGGGGCGGCGCGCACGGAGTCGCCGAGATCTATGTGATGCCGACCCAGACCGAAAGCGACGAGCGGGCCGCGCTGTGCGTCGTCGTCGACGTACGCGCCCTGCGGCGCATTGAATCCGATCTTGCAGCTTCACAAGCAATTTTCGGCCAATCTCCCTTCGGCTTCCTCCTCTTCGGCACGGACCTCACCGTGCAGCGCGCCAACCGCCGCTTCGCCACCGTCTTCGGGGGCGCGGCCGAGGAGCACCGGGGCCGGACCGTCCACGACTACCTGCCGCGGGACGAGGCCGACCGGATGGCCGAGGCCCTGCGCCGCGTCCTGGAGACCGGGGACTCCGTCACCGACCTGAGGATCACCGGTGCGGCCCCCGGCAGCCGGGAGAACCGGCACTGGTCCATCAACCTCTACCGCGTGCACGGCGGCAGCGGCCGGCCCATCGGGGTCGCCGGCATCGGCACCGACGTCACCCGCCGCCACCTCGCGGCCCGCGAAGCCGCCGGAGTGCGGCGCAACCTCGCCCTGCTCAACGAGGCCGGGCACCGCATCGGGAACTCCCTCGACCTGGAGACCACCGCCCGCGAGCTCCTCGACGTCACCGTGCCCGGCTTCTGCGACCTGGCCGCCGTCGACCTCTACCAGGCGCTCCTGCTCGGCGACGACGACCGCCCCGCCCGGCCGCAGGGCCCGGGCGTGCCCAGCCTGCCCGGCCAGGGGCCGGGCCGCGCCCCGTCCGCGGCGCTGCGGCGGGTCGCCTTCGCCTCGGCGGTCTCGGACGCGCCGCTGTCCGGACCGGGCGCGCTGGTCTCCGTGGGCGAGATCCACCGCTACCCGGCCGCCTCGCCGGGCGCGCTCGCCCTGCGCACCGCGCGGCCCCGGCTGATCGAGGGCGGAGGGGCGGACGACCTCGTGCAGTCCACGCTGGTCGTGCCGCTGGTCGCGCACGACACGGTGGTCGGGCTCGCGCAGTTCTCCCGTACGAAGGGCAGCGAACCCTTCGGCGAACGGGACCGGGCGGTCGCGGTGGAACTCGCCGCACGGGCCGCCGTGTGCATAGACAACGCCCGGCTCTACCGGCGCGAGCACGAGCGGGCGCTGATACTCCAGCGCAGCCTGCTGCCCCCCGGCGACCCGGAGGCGGCCGGCCTGGACATCGCCTGCCGCTACCTGCCGGGCAACGCAGCCACCGAGGTCGGAGGGGACTGGTTCGACGTCATCGAGCTGCCCGGGCACCGCACCGCGCTCGTCGTCGGCGACGTCATGGGCCGGGGCCTGCGGGCCGCCGTCGCGATGGGCGAACTGCGGACGGCCGTACGGACCCTCGCCCTGCTCGACCTCGAACCGGCGGAGGTACTGGCCGCGCTCGACGAGATCGCACGCGGCCTCGGCGCCCCCGGCGGTTCCCAGCAGGCCTCCCGGGCGGCCCTGCACTCGCGGGACGCCGACCGCTCGGAGGTGTACCTCGCCACCTGCGTGTACGCCGTCTACGACCCGGTGACCCGGCGCTGCACCATCGCCAACGCGGGCCACATGCCCCCGGTGCTGGTGGAGCCCCCGGACGAGGCCGGCAAACCGAGGCCGGCGCTGCTGCTGGAGGTGCCGCCGGGCATGCCGCTGGGGGTGGGCGGCGAGCCCTTCGAGGAAGTCGAGGTCGAACTCCCCGAGGGCGCCCTCCTCGCCCTCTACACCGACGGGCTGGTCGAATCCCGCGACCACCCGCTGGAGGAGGGTCTGCGGGGCCTGCGCGAGGCCCTCGCCGACCCGGTCCGCCCGCTGGAGGACGTCTGCGACCACGTCCTGAACACCCTCGACACCCGGCACGGCGAGGACGACATCGCCCTCCTCATGGCCCGGGTGCAGGGCCTGCCGGTGGACGCCGTCGGCGACTGGCAGCTGCCGAGGGAGGCCCGCTCGGTGGGCCGCGCCCGGGAACTGGCCCGCGCGAAACTCCCGGCGTGGGGCCTGGAGGGCCTGCTGGACACCACCGAACTCCTGGTCAGCGAGCTCGTCACCAACGCCCTGCGGTACGGGGAGGGAGAGATCAGACTCCGCCTGCTCCTCGACCGGACCCTCGTCTGCGAGGTCTGGGACGCGAACCTGGTCCAGCCGAGGCGGCGCCGGGCCCGCGACACCGACGAGGGCGGCCGGGGCCTCCAGCTGGTCGGCCTGCTGTCGGCGGGCTGGGGCACGCGGCGGACCCACCGGGGGAAGACGGTCTGGTTCGAACTCCCCCTGCCGGGGGCGACGGCTGAGGCGGTGGCGGAACTCTCCGCGGAGCAGCTCCTGAACATGTACGGCTGAGCACCGCTGCGGGCACTTTCAGCCCGTCCGGCGTTTGAGGACCGGGGTCCGGGGCGGAGCCCCGGGGAACCGGGGGCACCTCCCAGCAGTAGCTGGGGGAGGAAGGGAGGGTAGGGGACCGCTCCGCGCAGCGGATACCCCCGCCCCCCGGGAGGGTCAGGCGGCCCGCCCCTGCTTGAGCGCAGCGAGCCTGGCCTCGATCTCCGAGGTCTTGCCCAGGTCCTCCAGGGACTCGAACTGCGCGTCCAGGGAGGAGGCCGCCAGCTCCTGCTTGCCCATCGCCATGGCCTCCTCCCGCCGTACCTTCTCCTCGAAGCGCGACAGCTCGCTCGTCGGGTCCATGACGTCGATGTTCTTCACCGCGTCCATCATGGTGTTCTGCGCCTGCGCGGTCCTGGCCCGCGCCACCAGCTCGTCCCGCTTCGCCTGGAGCTCCGTCAGCTTGTTCTTCATCGAGTCCAGGCCCGCCTTGAGCTTGTCCACGACCTCCGTCTGGGCGGCGATCACCGGCTCCGCCGTCTTCGCCTCCTTCTCCGACTGCATCTGGCGGCCCAGCGCCACCTTCGCGAGGTTGTCGAACTTGTCGGCGTCCGCCGCCGACCCCCCGGCCCGCAGCTCGTCGCCCTTCTTGCTCGCCGCGAGGGCCTTGGTGCCCCACTCGGCGGCTGCCTGGACGTCCTCCTTGTGGTCCGCCTCCAGCATCCGGAGGTTGCCGATGGTCGTCGCGACGGCCTGCTCCGCCTCCGAGATGTTGTTCGTGTAGTCGCGGATCAGCTGGTCCAGCATCTTCTGCGGGTCCTCGGCCTGGTCCAGCAGGGCGTTGATGTTGGCCTTGGCTAGCTGGGTGACGCGGCCGAGGATGGTCTGCTTGCTCATGTGGGCCTCTCCTGTGGGGTCCTGACGGTCCGAGTGCCGAGTGCCGAGTACCGAATGCCGATTGCCGATCGGCCGATTGCCGAACGCAGTTCAGAAGCGGCCCCCGCCGCCCATGCGGCCGCGGGTTCCGCCGCCGCCGAAGGAGCCCGGGCCGCTGCCCCCGCCGCCGAACCCCCCGAAGCCGCCCCCGCCCCCGCCGCCGAAGCCCCCGCCGGCCCCGCCGCCGCGCAGGATCTCGCCGAGGATGATCCCGCCGAGCACCGCGCCGCCCCGGCCGCCGCTCCCGCCGCGCCCGCCCGCGTACCGGTCCTGGTACGCCCGTACGTCCGCCTCCGCGAGCTCCTGCGCCTGCCGGGCCATCGCATCCGCCTGCTGCGCCTCCGCCAGCGCCCCCGCCGGGTCCGACGAGGACAGGGCCGCGGCCCGCTCCAGGTGCCGCCCCGCCTCCGCCAGCCGGGTGCGGGCCCGGCTGCCGACCGCGCCCCGGGTGGTGGTGACGTAGTCCGTCGCCGCGCCGATCGCACTGCGGGCCGAGAGCATCGCCTGGTCGAGCAGGGCCGCCGCCCGCTGCCGGCCCGACTCCTGCTCCCGCGCCCCGGCCAGGGCCGCGTCGAGGGCCGCGTCGGCCTCCTCGATCCGGCGCAGGGCGTCGATCGGGTCGTACCGGCCGGCCTCCTGTTCCTTGTGGACGTCGGCCAGCACCGCCTCGGCCCGGCCGATCCGGCCGCGCAGGTCCGCCGTGGACGTGCCCTCCGCAGTGCCGGTCAGCAGACCGCGCGCATCCGCCAGGTCGGTCTCCGTCTCGCTCAGCGCGCCCGGCAGCTTGCCGGCCGCCTCCGCCAGCTCCTGCGCCCGCCGCTCGACCGCGTCGACCAGGGTCGCCGCCTGGTCGACCGCGCCCTCCGCGGCCCGGATGTGCACGGCCGCCTTGCCGTTGTCGCCCGCGTCGAGGGCCGCGTGGGCCAGGCCCAGGCTGGTCGCCGTGAACACCTGCCGGTCATTGGCCTGTGCGGGGTTGGAGGCGACGGGCGCGGCCGCGGAGTCCGCGTACCGCCGCGTCAGCGCGGTCAGCGTCGCCTCCGCGGTGACGGTGCGGCCGGTGAGCTCCAGGTAGCGCGCCTCCACCGTCGCCAGGGCCGTCGGGGCGTTCTTCTCCAGGTCCCGCAGCCGGTCGAAGTCCGCCGACTCGGCGTCCAGCCGCCGGTTCGCCTCGGTGCAGCGGGCCACGATCTCGTCGAGCATCCGGCGCCGGGTCGCGTCGTCCTCCGGGTAGGCGTCGTCGAGCTGCTGGCGCAGCCGGAACGCGCTCGTCAGCTCGCCCTTCGCGTACTCCAGGGCCTGCGTGAAGGGGCCGACCGCCTCGTCGCCGAACTCGGCGGAGGCGAAGCCGAGTTCCTCGGTGCTCGTACGGACCGCGTCGTCGGTCTGCACCAGCAGCGCCTTGGCCTGCGCATCCAGTTCCGGCAGCGGAAGCCGGTCCGGCGCCCCCTCGGGCCAGCCCGGCCCGGTCGTCGTCCCCCGGCCCGCCCGGCCCGAGGCGCCGCGCTTGCGGCGGGTGTACGCGTACACCCCCAGCGCGCCGGCCGCGCCGACCACGACCACCGGGAGCACGAAGTCCCCGGCGCCGCTCTCGCCGCTCGCCCCGCCCCCGGGATCGGCGGGGCCGGGGGTGATGGTCGGCACCGGTACGGGCTGCCCGCCGAGCACCGCGTCGTAGCCGTTCGCCGCGCCGATCGCCGCGCCCGCCCAGTCGTTCTGCCTCAGCGGCGGCTCGATGGCCGTCCGGGCCACCTCCGCGAGCTGCTGCTCGGTGAAACCGGAGTCGACGGCGGCCGAGTAGGCGTACTGGCGGGCCCCGGTGGCCACGGCCAGCAGGACGTCGTCCTGGCCGAGCCCGTTCTTCTCGGCGGTGGCGTCGGCCCAGCCCTGGGCGGAGCGCCCGGAGAAGTCGTGCACGTAGGTGACGAAGAGCTGGATGCTGCGGTCCGCGTAGAGCTTGTCCAGCGCCGCCGCGACCTCCGCCTTCCGGTCGCCCAGCGCCCCGACGCGGTCGGTGATCTGCCCTTGCTGCGACAGGGTGACGGGATCCTCCGCCCGCGCGGGCGGGGCCAGCGCCACGCCCCAGCCGCCGAGGGCCAGCAGCGCGGCGGCCAGGGCGAGCAGGGCCCGTACGGGTATCTCGCTGGTCGGCTTCCTTGTCGGCTTGCTCTTCGGCGGTATCACATTTGGGAGCGTATGGGCGGTTTCTCGACCCCGCACCCGGAGCCACCCCCGGCGAGCGGCCCGGCGGCGCCGACACCCGGTCTCAAGGCAAGGCGATCGAGGTGAGCTCGGGCAACGGCAGTACGACGACGTCTCCGTGCAGCACCGCGCCACGGTGGCTGATGCCGGGATGTTCCCAGTGCCAGCGCGGTTTGCCGGTGGCGAGGTCCAGGCCGGTCAGGAACCCGGTCCCGGGCTGACGACGGAACAGACCGGAGTTGCCCACCGCGGACTTCACGTACAGCAGGCCCGCGCGGGTACCGAGCAGTTCGAGCACACAGCTCCGGGAGCCGCCCGGTCCCGCGAGCCGTCGGCGCCACAGCTCCCGGCCCGACTCCGCGTCGACGGCGACCACCGAGTTCGCCCGCGTCTGCGGGTCCGCCCATGCCGCGTAGACGGCCCCGCCCTCGGCCAGGAGGCCCGGGGCGGGGACACCCAGCTCGATGCTCCACAGCGGCAGGCCCGTGCGCTGGTGCAACGCGTGCAGCGTACTTCCGGCCAGCACGTGGACGGGGCCTACCGGCACGCTCGCAGGGTGCGCCACGGCGTGGTCCGGGCCGCCCCGCGGCCACAGGAGGGCGCCGTTCCGCAGGTGCAGGCCCGTCAGGCCCGCCCGCTCCGCCAGGACGAGACAGTCCGGGCCGGGGGTCATGCCCGGCGTGCCGTCGAACGGCCCCTGATACCGCCACGCCTCCTCCCCGGTGGCCGCGCCGAGGGCCGTCACCGCCTCCCGGCCCGCGTAGAGCACCAGGTTCCCGGCCGTCGTGAGCCGCGCGGGGTCCGACGGGTCCGCGACGGTCTCCCCGGGCAGCTCCCGCCACCAGCGCACCCGGCCGTTCGACGGCTCCCGGGCCAGCAGCCGCACCCCCGGCCCGTCGCGCCGCTCCACGGCGACGCACACGGTGCTCCGCCCGGGATCCGTGGCCAGCGCCACCGACGTCGGCCCGGACAGCGGCTGTGCCGGAACCCCGGCGTCGGCGGCCGCCATCCAGAGCGTCGCCCCGTTGGCGATCCGTACGGAGCCCACCACACCCCCGGCCAGCCAGGCCACGCCCTCCCCGGCCCGGCTCACGGACCCAGGGGCCGCCGAGGTGTGCCACCGGCGCACGCCGGACAGCCCCTGGAGCCGCGCGGAGACCGGGCGAGGCGGGGCATCGGCCCCGGAAGCGGCCACGGGGGCGTGCTCCGGCGCGGTCCCGGGGTCCGCGGCCACCTCCGCGAGCCAGGGCGCCGACTCCCCGGCCACGCACTGCCGGGCGATCCGGGCCAGGGTGTGCGCCCGATGGGGGCCTTCGGGGTGGGCGGCCCGTGCCGTGGCGGCCCGCTCCCGGGCCGTCGCCGGGTCCAAGGCGGCGCGGGGGCCTTCCGCGAGCCGTCGGCGGGCCTCGGCAAGGGCCGCCGCGACCCCCTCGATCTCCGGGTCGCGGGTGCCGGCGTCGAGGTCCGCCCGCAGCATGTTCTCCGCCTGGCCGCGCAGCCGCTCGGCCTGCACGAGCTGCCCCCGCTCGGCCAGCCCGGCCGCCGTCTCCCGCAGCTCGGCGGCCCGTTCCCGGGCGGCCAGGGAGAAGGTCTGCCCGGCGCGTTCCAGGGCCGTGGCGGCGCCCTCCGGGTCCCCGGCGGCGGCCCGGGCGCGGGCCGCCCGGGCCTGGGCCAGAGCCCGCGCCCCCGGGTGTCCGATTCCCTCCGCGAGCCGCAGCGCGGCGGGCAGGTCCCGGGCGGCCACCGCCCCGGCCGCGTCCGACTCGGCGGCCGTCCGCACCCCGGCGTCGTGTATACGGGACAGGTATTCCTCGGTGCGGACGGGTCCGGTGCCGGTACGGGCGGCGGATACGGCCGCCCGGGCCAGGACGCGGTCCATTGCCGCCTGGCCCCCGATCTGGTGCAGGGCCAGGTGCATGCCGCGCTCGGGGGCCACTGCGGCGAGCTCCTCGGCCACCTTGCGCAGTGGCCCCTCGCGGTTCGAGCCGAACACCGTGAACAGCGCCTGCTGGGCATCGTCGAGCACCCGTGCCGTGCGGGCGGGGGCGTACCAGGAGGTCTGCCGGGCCAGTACCGTCAGCAGAGTGGCGACCCGCGCTCCGTCGCTCCCGCCGTCGGTCCAGGCGCAGCGCTCGGCCTCGGCGAGCAGCCGGCCGGCGAGTGCGGCGTCGAAGCGCGCCGCGGCGTCCGCGGCGACGGCCAGGGACTTCACCCGCAGGTCCCCCGAGCCGGGCGCGGCACGCAGCGAAGCCTCCGCCTCTGCCAGCAGCCCACGAACGAACTCCCGTACGAGCTCGGGGGAGTCCGGCGTGCCCAAGACGGGCGGAGGCCCGTACGCGCCGACCGCGGGGCCGGGGTCCCGCGAGGTGCCGGCATCGACTGCCGTCGGGACGTACGCGGGAGCACCGCCCGCCCCGATCAGCCCCCGCAGGGTCCTGCCGGTGCTCTCCGCCGACTCCGGACGGTCCGTGGGAGCCTTCGCCAGCAGGGACAGCACCAGCCGGTTCAGTGCGGGGGCCAGGCCCGGCGGGCGTGGCGCCTCCTCCACCTGCCGGTGCATCAGGACGTACGCGTTTTCGGCCAGCCCGAACGGCGGCTGACCGGTCAGCAGGGCGTACAGCACGCACCCCAGCGCATACAGATCGGACCGCGCGTCCACGTGCCCGCCCAGGCACTGCTCGGGCGCCATGTAGGCGGGCGTGCCGATCGCACGGCCCGTGACGGTCCAGCCCACCGTGGCGTCCGAAGAGTGGGCGATTCCGAAGTCGCAGATCTTCACCCGCCCTCCGGGCAGCAGGAAGAGGTTGCTCGGCTTCAGGTCCCGGTGCACCACGCCCTGCTCGTGGGCGGCGGCCAGCGCCTCCGCCGTCTGGGCGGCCAGCCCGAGCGCGATGTCGACGGCCAGTCCGCTCCGAGCCCTTGCCAGCACCGACGCCAGGTCCTCGCCCGCCAGCAGCTCCATCACGATGAAGAGCCGCCCGTCCTCCTGTCCCACGTCGTGCACGACCGTGATCCCCGGGTGCTGGAGCCGCGCCCCGATCGTGGCCTCGCGCCGGAAACGGGCGGCGACCTCGTCGCCCGTCACCGCCTCCAGCAGAACCTTGACCGCCACGGGCCGGTCCAGCGCGTCGTCGTGCGCGCGCCAGACCTCGCCCATGCCGCCTTGCCCGAGCCGCCGGTCGAGCCGGTACCGGCCCGCCAGCACATCTCCCACCCGCACCGCGAAGACCCCCTGACATTACGTCAAATGACGTTCTCCCAGGGGGCATTGTGTACCGCGTACCTACTGCGGGGTGTCGGAACGCCGCCGGATCCTGCTCCCGAGCCACACCAGCGGGTCGTACTTGCGGTCCACCGCCCGCTCCTTCAGCGGGATCAGCGCATTGTCGGTGATCTTGATGCCCTCGGGGCAGACCTCCGTGCAGCACTTGGTGATGTTGCAGTAGCCGAGCCCGTGTTCGTCCTGTGCGGTGCGCTTGCGGTCCAGGCCCGCCTCCGCCGCGGCGTCCAGCGGGTGCATGTCGAGCTCCGCCACCCGCATCAGGAAGCGCGGGCCCGCGAAGACCGGCTTGTTCTCCTCGTGGTCACGCACCACGTGGCAGGTGTCCTGGCACAGGAAGCACTCGATGCACTTGCGGAACTCCTGCGAGCGCTCCACGTCCATCTGCTGCATCCGGTACGCGCCCGGGGCCACCCCCTCCGGCGGTACGAAGGCCGGCACCTCCCGCGCCTTCTGGTAGTTGAAGGACACGTCCGTGACCAGGTCCCGGACGACAGGGAAGGCGCGCAGCGGGGTGACCGTGATCGTCTCGGACCGCTCGAAGGTCGACATGCGCGTCATGCACATCAGCCGCGGCCGGCCGTTGATCTCCGCGCTGCACGAGCCGCACTTGCCGGCCTTGCAGTTCCAGCGCACGGCGAGGTCCGAGGCCTGGGTGGCCTGGAGCCGGTGGACGATGTCCAGGACCACCTCCCCGTCGTGCACCTCGACGGTGAAGTCCCGCAGTTCCCCGCCCTCCGCGTCGCCCCGCCAGACACGGAAGCTCGCGTCGTACGTACTCATTCGTACAGCTCCTCTTCGGCGAGGTACTTGACCAGCTCTTCCTTCTCGAAGAGCGCGAGCAGGTCGGGACGGATGGGGTCGGTGCGCACCCGGGTGAGCTCGATCCGGTCGGCTGCCGGATCCTGCGGCACCGGGTCGACCGGGCGGCACAGCAGGTTCACCGGGCGCCAGCTCCGCTCCATCGCCGGGCAGTCCTCGCGGGTGTGCCCGCCCCGGCTCTCGGTGCGTTCCAGTGCGGCGCGGGCCACGCACTCGCTGACCAGCAGCATGTTGCGCAGGTCCAGGGCGAGGTGCCAGCCCGGGTTGAACTGCCGGTGGCCCTCCACCCCGGCCCGGGAGGCCCGCTCGCGCAGGCCCGCCAGCTTCTCCAGGGCCTCGGACATCTCGCCCGCCCGCCGGATGATGCCGACCAGGTCGTTCATGGTCGTCTGGAGTTCCTGGTGGAGCGTGTACGGGTTCTCCGCGCCGTCCGCGGCGTGGAACGGGGCCAGCGCCTCCGCGGCCGCCGCGTCGATCTCCGCCTGGGAGACGGCGGGGCGGGCGTCACCGGTGGCCGCTGCGTGCTCCGCCGCGTGCAGCCCCGCCCGGCGGCCGAAGACCAGCAGGTCGGACAGGGAGTTGCCGCCCAGCCGGTTCGAGCCGTGCATCCCGCCCGCGACCTCGCCCGCCGCGAACAGCCCCGGCACGCCGACGGTGGCGGCGGTCTCGGAGTCGACCGCGATCCCGCCCATCACGTAGTGGCAGGTCGGGCCGACCTCCATCGGCTCCGCCGTGATGTCCACGTCCGCCAGCTCCTTGAACTGGTGGTACATGGAGGGAAGCCGCCGCTTGATCTTCTCGGCGGGCATCCGCGTCGACACGTCGAGGAAGACACCGCCGTGCGGGGAGCCGCGGCCCGCCTTCACCTCCGAGTTGATGGCCCGCGCCACCTCGTCGCGCGGCAGCAGCTCGGGCGGACGCCGGTTGTGGTCCGGGTCCTCGTACCAGCGGTCGCCCTCCTCCTCCGACTCGGCGTACTTCTCCTTGAACACGTCGGGGACGTAGTCGAACATGAACCGCTTGCCATCGGAGTTGCGCAGCACCCCGCCGTCACCGCGCACCGATTCGGTGACGAGGATGCCCTTCACGGAGGGCGGCCAGACCATGCCCGTGGGGTGGAACTGCACGAACTCCATGTTGAGGAGGGGCGCGCCCGCGAGGAGGGCCAGCGCGTGGCCGTCGCCGGTGTACTCCCAGGAGTTCGAGGTGGTCTTGAAGGACTTGCCGATCCCGCCCGTGGCCAGGACCACCGCCGGGGCCTCCAGCACGAAGAAGCGGCCGGACTCGCGCTCGTAGCAGAAGGTCCCCGAGACCCTCTGCCCGTCCTTCAGGCTGCGATCCTTCAAAACCCGCGTGACCGTGCACTCCTGGAAGACCTTGAGCCGGGCCTCGTAGTCCCCGTACTCCTTGAAGTCCTCCTGCTGGAGCTGGACGATCTTCTGCTGGAGGGTGCGGATCAGCTCCAGGCCCGTGCGGTCGCCCACGTGCGCGAGGCGCGGGTACTCGTGCCCGCCGAAGTTGCGCTGGGAGATCTTCCCGTCGGGCGTGCGGTCGAAGAGGGCACCCCAGGTCTCCAGTTCCCAGACCCGGTCGGGCGCCTCCTTCGCGTGCAGCTCCGCCATCCGCCACTGGTTGAGGAACTTGCCCCCGCGCATGGTGTCGCGGAAGTGCACCTGCCAGTTGTCGCCCTCGTTGACGTTGCCCATGGAGGCGGCGATCCCGCCCTCGGCCATCACCGTGTGGGCCTTGCCGAAGAGGGACTTGCAGATCACGGCCGTACGGGCGCCCCGCTCGCGGGCCTCGATCGCGGCCCGCAGCCCGGCGCCGCCCGCGCCGACCACGACCACGTCCCACTGTTGCCGGTCGACTTGAGCCATGTCAGAACAACCTCGGGTCTGTGAAGGCGCCGGTGGCGAGCAGGTACACGTAGAAGTCGCACAGGGCCACGCTGATCAGGGAGGCCCATGCGAGCTGCATGTGGCGGGTGTTGAGCCGGCTGACCCAGCCCCACAGCCGGTAGCGCACCGGGTGTTTGGAGAAGTGCTTGAGCCGGCCGCCCATGATGTGCCGGCAGGAGTGGCAGGACAGCGTGTAGGCCCAGATCAGCGTGATGTTGACCAGGAACAGCAGGGTCCCGAGGCCCATGTGGCCCCACTCGTAGTTCTCGTCGCGGAAGGTCAGCGCCGTGTCGTAGGTGAGGATGCCCGCGACCGGGACCGCCGCGTAGAAGAAGTAGCGGTGCACGTTCTGGAAGATCAGCGGGAAGCGGGTCTCGCCCGTGTACTTCGCGTGCGGTTCGGCGACGGCGCAGGCCGGCGGCGAGGCCCAGAAGCCCCGGTAGTAGGCCTTGCGGTAGTAGTAGCAGGTCAGCCGGAAGCCGAGCGGGAAGATCAGGATCAGCAGGGCGGGGGAGAGGACCCACCAGCTGCCGAAGAGGTCCCAGTTCGGGCCGCCGCGCATCTCCTGGCAGTTCTCCGCGAGACACGGGGAGTAGAAGGGGGAGACGTACGGGGCCGCGTAGTAGTCGGCGTTCGAGAAGGCCCGCCAGGTCGAGTAGACGATGAAGGCGAGCAGCCCGGCCGCGGTGCCGGCGGGGGCCAGCCACCACCGGTCGGTACGCAGGTGCCGGGCAGAGATCGCGGCCCGCGAGGCGTCGTGGACGCCGGCGGGCCGCTGCTGGAGTGGTTCCGTGCCTGTGGCCAAGGGGGACTCCGGGTGGAGTGATGAGGGGTGGCCCAGGAGGCCCGGCCGCGGGGCGGCCGGGCCAGATGGGGTGTGCGGACCGGACGGGGTGTGCGGGGGAGCCGGGCCGGTCAGGGAGCGCGGCGGTCGCGGGCGCCGAGGCCCTCGTCGTCCACGTCCTGCCACAGCGTGGCGTCGTACGGTGTGTCCGGGACCGTCACCATGCGGGACGGGTCCGGAGCGGCCGCCGGCGTCGAGCTCCCGGGCTTCTGGCGCCTGGCCTGCCGTTCCAGCTGCTCGACCTTGCGCGTCAGCTCGTCCAGGTTGCGTCGTACGGCGGTCAGATCGTCTTGCAGGGACATGATGTGACCTCACTTCCGCAGGGTGCGGTGGCAATGGCAACGCTCATGTGCGCCTGCGAGTGTCGCGCTTCCCGTCCCCGGTTGTGAAGGGACGTGCAGCGATTGCGGGCGCGCAGGCGTGAACTGTGCGCCCCTCCCTGCACCCCATTCTCGTCCCTCTCCCGGGGGAACGCCCCTTCGGCGCGCAAACGGCATTGGTCCGCACGGGTGGGGTTCGCGGCGTGGCGAGGGGCCGGTGCGAGGGGTGCGGCGGGATGTCGATTTCAGTGGTTTTCGGCAACCGGTGTGATCAGCTCCATATACCGCCGAACGTGATCATGCGTCCCCCCACGTCCCGCCCCCGGAGGTACCACCCATGTCCCAGAGAAGGCGCAGGTCCTTGGCGCTGCTGACCTCGGGAGTCCTCGCGCTGCCGCTGCTCGCGGGCTGCGGTGCGGGTGACGACGAGGGCGGCCCGGCCGCCGCCGGACAGGACATCGCCGCGACCAAGCGCGACCAGGTCGCCGACGGCGGCACGCTGCGCTGGGCGGTGGACCGCATCCCGGACACGCTGAACACCTTCCAGGCCGATGCCGACGCCACCACCGGCCGGATCACCGGGGCGGTGCTGCCGCAGCTGTTCGTCCTGGACGCCCGGGGACGTCCGGTGGCCAATCCCGACTACCTGGAGAAGGCCGAGGTCGTCGAGCGGGAGCCCAAGCAGGTCGTCCTGTACAAGCTGAACCAGCAGGCCGTGTGGAGCGACGGCCGCGAGATCGGCGCGGCGGACTTCGTGGCCCAGTGGCGGGCCCTGAACGGCAAGGACTCGGCGTACTGGACCGCCCGCAACGCCGGCTACGAGCGGATCGAGAAGATCGAACGGGGCAAGACCGACCTGGAGGTCAAGGTCACCTTCGTCAAGCCGTACGCGGACTGGCGCTCCCTGTTCACCCCGCTCTACCCCAAGCAGGTCACCGGTACCCCGGACGCCTTCAACGAGAGCGCCCGGAACACGCTCAAGGCGACCGCCGGGCCCTTCGCGCTCGGCGCGGTCGACAAGAAGACAGGCACCGTGGCCCTGACCCGCAACCCGCGCTGGTGGGGATCCCCGGCCAAGCTGGACTCCGTCGTCCTGACGGCCGTGCCCCGGGCGGACCGGCCGGCGGCGCTGGCCGCGGGCAAGCTCGACCTGGCCGAGATCGACCGCGCTGGCGCCGACCGGATCGCCCTGGCCCAGAAGGAGGCCGCCGCCAAGGAGGCCGCGGGCAAGGGCGCCCAGGGCAACGGCGCCCCGGCCGACGACGGCGCCGCGGGCGCGGGCGGTGTCCCGGCGCACGGCCCGGCCGCGGCGCTGACCCCGGCGCAGGCCACCCTGTCGTGGGCGAACGCCTTCGGCGCGGACGAGGCCAAGGCCGCGGCCGAGAAGGAGAACCGCCAGAAGCACGCCGACGCGGTCAAGCGGTACGCCGACGAGCAGACGGCCCTGCGGACCTTCACCGTCCGCAAGTCCCTCGAGCCCGCCTACACCCAGCTCGCCATGAACGGGGCCTCCGGACCGCTCGCCGACGAGCGCGTGCGCCGGGCGGTGGCCCGGGCCCTGGACCGCAAGCAGCTCGCCGAACTCGTGCTGAAGCCGCTCGGCCTGCCCGCGAAGCCGGTGGGCAGCCACCTGGCCCTGGCCGGGCAGCGGGCGTACGAGGACAACAGCGACTCCCTCGGCGGCCTCGACACCAAGGCGGCCCAGGCCCTGCTCGCGGACGCCGGCTGGCGCCTCGGCGGGAAGATCACCGAGCCCGCCGGCGCCAAGGCCGGCCCCGAGAGCGAGAAGCAGGACGACTCGAAGACCCCGTCGACGCCCTCGGGCCCGGGCACCGGCAACGACGGCCTCTACATCGTGGGCCAGGACGACCAGCGCAACGGCGAGCTCCGCACGGCCGCCTCCGACCTGCGGGCGGTGACGACCTCCGCGGCCCGCCGGGAGCACCAGGGCACGCTCGGCAGCCGCCCCGAGGGCCCCGAGGGCCACAGCGGCGACGGAGCCCTGGCCGAGGGCGAGGCCGCCTACGGACCCGACGGGGAGATCGTCGACGCCGACGTCTTCGCCCGCGGCGCGGCCGGAGCCCGGCCCTCCCCGGTGCTGGCGCCCGCCCCCTTCACGGCGCAGCAGGAGCACTCCCTCCTCGCCCAGGCCGCGGGGATGGCCGCGGTCGAGGACGGCAAGCGCAGCCCGGCCCGCGACGCGGAAGCCGCCGAGCCCCCCGCCCAGGGCTCCCCGGCCCCGGCCAAGCAGGCCACCCGCACCTCCGGCTCCGTACTGGCCAAGGACGGCAAGCCGCTGACCCTGCGCTTCGTGGTCCCGGCGGGCCCGGGCTCGGAGGCCCTGCGCACGGTCGGCGAGCGGATCTCCCGGATGCTCCGCCCGCTCGGCGTGAACACCGAGATGACCAAGGTCGCCGACGAGAGCTTCTTCAAGGACCACATCGCGGCCGGCCAGTACGACCTGGCCCTCTACTCGTGGCCGGCGACCGCGTACCCCGCCACCGACGCCCGGCCCATCTTCGCCAAGCCGGAGCCGGCCGCGGACGGCTCGCTGCTCGTCGAACAGAACTACACCCGGGTCGGCACCGACCAGATCGACCAGCTCTTCGACCAGGCGCTCGGCTCCCTGGACGAGGACGAGTCCCGCGACCTGATGCGCAAGGCGGACGCCCGGATCTGGGCCGCCGCCGGCTCCATCCCGCTCTACCAGCGCCCCGAGCTGGTCGCGGTCAAGCCGGGCCTGGTCAACGCGGGCGCCTTCGGCCTCGGCGCCCCCCGCTTCCAGGACATCGGCTGGAAGAAGCCGCCGACCGCCAAGGACAAGAAGAAGTAGGCGGGGCGGGCGCGCCGCAAGAAGGAGGGCGGCGTAAGAAGTGGTGACAAACAGGTGCCTGTCCGGTTGACCGGCGGGTCGCAACCTCAGATGTGACTCAAGTCCCTTGCCCGCCGGATCACCGGCGGGCAAGGTCTTGGCCACACCCACTGATCTGCCCATTGACCCGCATGATTCCCGGCAGGACCGGCAGCCGACGCACCCCACCCCGCATTCGGCCACGCTCATACGTCCGGCCTCTTGACAGACCCCCCGGCAGGCGGTTCCCGCTGCGCGACGTACCATGGGGTAAGGCCGTGGCAGGTTTTCGCCCGGCCGAGGCGAGCGTGCCGGACCGTACGCGACGCCATCCACTATCCCGGGAGAAGCGCCGAAGTGCCCACGCGCCACGACATCCGTAACGTCGCCATCGTCGCCCACGTCGACCATGGCAAGACGACCATCGTCGATGCCATGCTCAAGCAGGCCGGTGCCTTCGCCGCCCACCAGCAGCTCGACGACCGCATGATGGACTCGAACGACCTGGAGCGTGAGAAGGGCATCACGATCCTCGCCAAGAACACGGCGGTGAAGTACCACCCCAAGGACGGCGGGGCGCCCATCACGATCAACATCATCGACACCCCCGGCCACGCCGACTTCGGTGGTGAGGTCGAGCGCGGTCTGTCGATGGTGGACGCCGTCGTCCTGCTGGTGGACGCCTCCGAGGGTCCGCTGCCCCAGACCCGCTTCGTGCTCCGCAAGGCCCTCCAGCAGCGCAAGCCGGTCATCCTCTGCATCAACAAGACGGACCGCCCGGACTCCCGGATCGACGAGGTCGTCAACGAGACCTACGACCTGTTCCTGGACCTGGACGCCGACGAGGACCAGATCGAGTTCCCGATCGTCTACGCCTGCGGCCGTGACGGCATCGCCTCGCTGACCAAGCCGGAGGACGGCACCGTCCCCGCCGACAGCGAGAACCTGGAGCCGTTCTTCTCCACCATCCTGGAGCACGTCCCGGCCCCGGTGTACGACGAGGAGGCCCCCCTCCAGGCCCACGTCACCAACCTGGACGCCGACAACTTCCTCGGCCGCATCGCGCTGCTCCGCGTCGAGCAGGGCGAGCTGCGCAAGGGCCAGACGGTCGCGTGGATCAAGCGTGACGGCTCGATCTCGAACGTCCGCATCACCGAGCTGATGATGACCGAGGCGCTCACCCGCAAGCCCGCCGAGGTCGCCGGCCCCGGTGACATCTGCGCGGTCGCCGGTATCCCCGAGATCATGATCGGTGAGACCCTGGCCGACCCGGAGAACCCGATCGCCCTGCCGCTCATCACGGTGGACGAGCCGGCCATCTCCATGGTCATCGGCACCAACACCTCCCCGATGGTCGGCCGCGGCGGCTCCGGCAAGGGCGCGGACGCGAAGGCTGCGGTCAAGGACCGCAAGGTCACCGCGCGCCAGGTCAAGGACCGCCTCGACCGCGAGCTGATCGGTAACGTCTCGCTGCGCGTCCTGGACACCGAGCGTCCGGACGCCTGGGAGGTCCAGGGCCGTGGTGAGCTCGCGCTCGCCATCCTGGTCGAGCAGATGCGCCGCGAGGGCTTCGAGCTGACCATCGGCAAGCCGCAGGTCGTCACCCGCGAGATCGACGGCAAGGTGCACGAGCCGGTCGAGCGCATGACGATCGACGTGCCCGAGGAGCACATGGGCGCCGTCACGCAGCTCATGGGTGTCCGCAAGGGCCGCATGGACAACATGTCGAACCACGGCTCCGGCTGGGTCCGCATGGAGTTCGTCGTTCCGTCCCGTGGCCTCATCGGCTTCCGTACGGAGTTCCTGACCCAGACCCGCGGCACCGGCATCGGCCACTCGATCCACGAGGGCCACGAGCCGTGGTTCGGCCAGCTGGTCACCCGTAACAACGGCTCCCTGGTCGCCGACCGCGCCGGTGCGGTCACCGCGTTCGCGATGACCAACCTCCAGGAGCGCGGCGTCCTGTTCACCGACCCCGGCACCGAGGTGTACGAGGGCATGATCGTCGGCGAGAACTCCCGCGCCGACGACATGGACGTGAACATCACGAAGGAGAAGAAGCTCACCAACATGCGCTCCTCCTCCGCGGACACCTTCGAGGCGATCGTCCCGCCGCGCAAGCTCTCCCTGGAGCAGTCCCTGGAGTTCTGCCGCGACGACGAGTGCGTCGAGGTGACCCCCGAGGCCGTCCGCATCCGCAAGGTCGTCCTGGACCAGAAGGAGCGCTCGCGCACCGCCTCGCGCGCCAAGTCCGCCAAGTAGTACCCTCGCCAACCCGGTCGCCGCTTGGGCGGCGACGGGCCGGCGGGTGAATGGCCGAAACACCGCAGAACCCAGCAGCCCCTCCTGTCACGTAGCCCGTGACGGGAGGGGCTGTTCGCTTTTGTCAAGCGGATTGTTGCGTTCTGATGTCCGGATACCGGCCGTGACACTCCGGAAGATGAACTAACCGTCCGTTTCGCACGTGTCTGTCTCCTATCCGTTTGTCCGGATTTCGGGTTTTCGACATGAGGTGATGTTGTGAAAACGAGACCACTTAAGTGTGGTTTACCGGTTGGGCGTCCCTGAGGATGGCTCCATTGAGCTCGGGTCAATGGGTCACGCGCTGTGGGGAGCGCCGACTCACGAGCACACACGATGGGACCGGATTTCGCTGTCAGGGGTGTCAGCGGGCCGGGACCTTCACGTATCGACAGTGACTCCTGAGGAGGCAATTACCCATGCGCGGAGCAACGAGCGCCAAGTGGGTCGCGGGTGCCGTCATCGTGGCGATGGCCGCCACGGCCTGCAGCACCAGCAAGGACGAGGCCGGCAGCAAGAAGGGCGGCAACATCACCGTCGTTCTCGGCGAGCCGCAGCACGGCCTGATCGGTCAGAACACCGCGGAGTCCGAGGGCGCCGAGGTTCTGAACTCGGTCTTCACCGCTCTGGTGGACTACGACATGAAGACCAACGAGCCGAAGCTCGCGGTCGCCAAGTCGATCGAGACCACCGACTCCAAGACCTGGACGATCAAGGTCAAGGACGGCTACACCTTCCACAACGGCGAGAAGGTCGACGCCAAGTCCTTCGTCCGCGCGTGGAACTGGGGTGCCAACCAGGACAACGCCGCCGAGGGCATGCCGTTCTTCTCGAAGATCGAGGGCTCCGAGGAGCTGGCTCCGGGCAAGGACAAGAAGCCCACCGCCACCGAGCTCAAGGGCCTGAAGATCGTCGACGAGATGACCTTCACCGTCACGCTGAAGGACCCGTTCTCGCAGTTCAAGTCGATGCTCGGCTACAACGCCTTCTACCCGCTGCCGGCGGCGTTCGAGGCGGACCCGAAGAAGTTCGGCGAGCAGCCCATCGGCAACGGCCCGTTCCAGATGGACGGCGCCTGGGAGCACAACAAGCAGATCAAGATCAAGCGGTACGACAAGTACCCGGCCGAGGGTCGCGCCAAGCTCGAGGGCGTCACCTTCAAGATCTACGACAACCTGGACACGGCGTACAACGACCTGCGCGCCGACACCCTCCAGATCGTCGACAAGCTCCCGATCTCGGCGCTGGCCACCGTCTCCCAGGAGTTCGGCGACCGCTACATCTACAAGCCCGAGTCCGGCGTCGGCTACATCGGTCTGCCGCTCGCGCAGAACCCCGAGGTCTTCGGCAAGGTCGAGGTCCGCAAGGCCATCTCGATGGCCATCGACCGGGACGCCATCACGAAGACCATCTTCAACGGCTCCCGCAAGCCGGCCGACGACTTCGTCAGCCCGATCATCCCGGGCTACCGCAAGGGTGCGCTCGGCGAGGCCGGTACCTACAACCCGACCAAGGCGAAGGAACTCCTCGCCCAGGCCGGCGGTATCCCCGGCAACAAGATCGAGCTCGGCTACAACGCCGACGGTGGCCACAAGGAGTGGATCGAGGCCGTCGCGAACCAGCTGAAGAACAACCTCGGCATCGAGGTCACCGCCAAGCCGTTCACCAAGTTCGGTGAGATGCTCGACGACCTCGGTGCCTCGAAGTACAAGGGTGCCTTCCGTATGGGCTGGGTCATGGACTACCCGGCCATGGAGAACTACCTGCGTCCGATCTTCTCGAAGGTCGCCATCGACCAGGGCTCCAACTACGGGCACTACGTGAACGAGGAGTTCGAGACCGTCCTCAACAAGGCCGACCAGGCTGCCGACCCGGCTGAGGGTCTGAAGCTGTACCAGCAGGCCGACGACATCCTCGTCAAGGACCTGCCGTACATCCCGGTCTTCACGTACATGTCTTCTTCGGCCTACTCCAAGACCGTGAAGAACGTCGAGGTCGATGCTCAGGGCCGCATGGACCTGGCGAACGTCGAGCTCAACTAACACCCCTCTTCACTAAGGGGATCCCGGGGGCGGGCAAGCGGAATCAGGTTTCCGCTTGCCTGCCCTTTCCCCCTGTTCTTCTGCTGGAGGTCTGATGGGCCGCTACCTCATCCGCCGACTCATACAGGCGATCCCTGTTCTGATCGGCGCCACGTTCCTCATTTATTACCTGTCGTTCCAACTCCCCGGCGACCCGATCCAGGCACTGGCGGGGGACAGGAAGGCAGACCCGATCATCGCGGACATGCTTCGCAAGAAGTACCACCTCGATGACTCGTTCCTGGCGCAGTACTGGAACTACATCACCAACCTGTTCCAGGGGAACTTCGGTGAGACCCTGACCGGTCGTTCCGTCTGGGACAAGATCACCGAAGCCTTCCCGTACACCTTCAACCTGGCGATCGTGGCCTTCCTGATCGAGGCCGCCGTCGGCGTGCTGGCCGGCATCATGGCCGCCCTGCGCCGCGGCAAGTTCCTCGACCAGCTGGTGCTCCTCTCCACGCTGATGGTCATCTCGATCCCGGTCTTCGTGACCGGCTTCATCCTGCAGCTGACGCTGGGCGTCCAGCTCAAGAACAGCTACGGCATCGACTTCTTCCCGGTCTCCTTCAACGAGAACGACGGCCTGCGCGCCTACATGCTCCCGGCACTGGTGCTCGCCTCGACCTCGCTGGCTTACGTGGCACGACTGACCCGTACCAGCCTGATGGAGACCATGCGCGCCGACTACGTGCGCACCGCCACTGCGAAGGGCCTGCCCCGTCGCCGTGTCGTCGGCAGCCACGCGCTGCGCAACGCGCTCATCCCGATCGTCACCTTCCTCGGCGCCGACCTCGGCGGCCTCATGGGCGGCGCGGTCATCACGGAGAAGATCTTCAACATCCACGGGATCGGCGGCCTGCTGGCCGAGTCGGTCTACCGCAAGGAAGGCACCGTGATCGTGGGCGTCGTCTCGCTCCTGATCATCGTGTATCTCGTCGCCAACCTGATCGTGGACATGCTCTACGCCGTGCTCGACCCGAGGATCCGCTATGCGTGACACAACTACGGTGGGGGATGAGTTGACCGACACCCAGACCGCTGGAGCGCCCTCCGCGAGCACGGTCAGCAGCACCTCCCGCAAGAAGCCGAAGAAGGAGCGCGAGGCCAGCCTCTGGTCCGACGCCATCTCCGACCTCCGGCGCAACCCCATCTTCCTGATCGGTGCGGCGCTCGTCGTCTTCCTGATCGTGCTGTCCGCCGTGCCCCAGTGGTTCACGTCCGGCAGCCCCTTCGACGCGGGCGTCTGCCAGCTCTCGGACTCGCTCAAGAAGCCGAGCGCCGACCACTGGTTCGGCTTCGACATCCAGGGCTGCGACGTCTACACCCGCACCATCTGGGCGGCGCGCAACTCGATCATCGTCGGTATCGTCACCACCAGCCTGGTGATCATCGTCGGTGGTCTGCTGGGTCTCCTGGCCGGCTGGGTCGGCGGGTTCGTCGACAGCATGCTGTCCCGCTTCACCGAGATCTTCTTCGCCATCCCGCTGCTCCTCGGCGGCATGCTGATCATGTCGGGCCTCGGCAAGGGCAACGCCTGGACCGTGTCCGTCGTGCTCGCCACCCTCGGCTGGCCGCAGATCTTCCGCATCATGCGGTCCTCGGTGCTGCAGAACAAGAACAACGACTACGTGGTCGCGGCCCGCGCCCTCGGTGCCGGCACGATGCGCATCACCATGCGCCACATCCTGCCGAACGCCATCGCGCCCGTCATCGTGGTCGGTGCGATCAGCCTCGGTGTGTACATCTCCGCCGAAGCGGCGCTGTCGTACCTCGGCATCGGTGTCCAGCCGCCCGGCATCTCCTGGGGCCTGATGGTCAGCGACGCCTCCGTCCGCTGGCTGCAGGCACCGCACGTGCTCCTCTTCCCGGCCGCCGCGCTGAGCATCACCGTGCTCGCGTTCATCATGGTCGGCGACGCGGTGCGCGACGCCCTCGACCCGAAGCTGCGCTGAGGAAGGGCGTACGTTGACCATCATCGACAAGACCTCGAACGTTCCTGCCCCGCGCAAGGCGCCGGACGGAACCCCCCTGCTCGAAGTGCGCGACCTGCACGTCGAGTTCCACACCCGCGACGGTGTCGCCAAGGCCGTCAACGGCGTCTCGTACTCGGTGAACGCCGGCGAGACCCTCGCCGTCCTCGGCGAGTCCGGCTCCGGCAAGTCCGTGACGGCGCAGGCCATCATGGGCATCCTGGACATGCCCCCCGGCAAGATCCCCTCCGGCGAGATCCTGTTCCAGGGCACGGACCTGCTCAAGCTCCCGGCCGAGGAGTACCGCAAGATCCGCGGTTCGAAGATCGCCATGATCTTCCAGGACGCCCTGTCCTCGCTGAACCCGGTGCACACCGTCGGCGCCCAGCTCGGCGAGATGTTCCGCGTCCACCGCGGCATGTCGAAGAAGGACGCCACGGGCAAGGCCGTCGAGCTCATGGACCGCGTGAAGATCCCCGCCGCCAAGGCGCGCGTGGGTGACTACCCGCACCAGTTCTCCGGCGGTATGCGCCAGCGCATCATGATCGCCATGGCGATGGCCCTGGAGCCCGAGCTGATCATCGCCGACGAGCCCACCACGGCTCTCGACGTGACGGTCCAGGCCCAGGTCATGGACCTGCTCGCGGAACTCCAGCGCGAGATGAACATGGGTCTGATCCTGATCACCCACGACCTCGGCGTCGTCGCCGACGTCGCGGACAAGATCGCCGTCATGTACGGCGGCCGGATCGTCGAGAACGCCCCGGTCCACGAGATCTACAAGCGCCCCGCGCACCCGTACACCCGCGGCCTGCTGGACTCGATCCCGCGCCTGGACCAGAAGGGCCAGGAGCTCTACGCGATCAAGGGCCTGCCGCCCAACCTGCTCAACATCCCCACGGGCTGCGCCTTCAACCCGCGCTGCCCCAAGGCCCAGGACATCTGCCGCACCGACGTTCCCGTCCTGCACCAGGTGACCGAGCAGGACGGCACGGAGCTGCCCGGCCGCGGCAGCGCGTGCCACTTCTGGAAGGAGCAGCTCCATGGCTGAGCTCACCAAGAACGCCCCCGAGCGCGAGCCGATCCTCCAGGTGCGCAACCTGGTCAAGCACTTCCCGCTGACCCAGGGCATCCTGTTCAAGAAGCAGGTCGGCGCGGTCAAGGCCGTGGACGGGGTCTCCTTCGACCTCTACCGCGGTGAGACCCTCGGCATCGTCGGCGAGTCCGGCTGTGGCAAGTCCACCGTCGCCAAGCTCCTGATGAGCCTCGAGAAGGCCACCGCCGGCGAGGTCTTCTACAAGGGCCAGGACATCACCAAGCTGTCGGGCAAGGCCCTCAAGGCCGTCCGCCGCAACATCCAGATGGTGTTCCAGGACCCGTACACCTCGCTCAACCCGCGCATGACGGTCGGCGACATCATCGGCGAGCCCTTCGAGATCCACCCCGAGGTGGCTCCCAAGGGCGACCGGCGCCGCAAGGTCCAGGAGCTCCTGGACGTCGTGGGTCTGAACCCGGAGTACATCAACCGCTACCCGCACCAGTTCTCCGGCGGCCAGCGCCAGCGCATCGGCATCGCCCGCGGCCTCGCGCTCAACCCGGAGATCATCATCTGCGACGAGCCGGTCTCCGCGCTCGACGTGTCGGTGCAGGCGCAGGTCATCAACCTGATGGAGAAGCTGCAGGACGAGTTCGACCTGTCGTACGTCTTCATCGCGCACGACCTGTCGATCGTCCGGCACATCTCGGACCGCGTGGGCGTCATGTACCTCGGCAAGATGGCCGAGATCGGCTCCGACGCCGAGATCTACGAGCACCCCACGCACCCGTACACCCAGGCGCTGCTCTCCGCGGTGCCGGTGCCGGACCCGGACGCCCGTGAGGGCCGCGAGCGCATCATCCTCACCGGTGACGTCCCGTCCCCGGCCAACCCGCCGTCGGGCTGCCGCTTCCGCACCCGCTGCTGGAAGGCCGAGGACCGGTGCGCCACGGAGGAGCCGCTGCTGGCGATCCCGACGCGCTTCGTCGGCGTGGACAGCCCGGCCGCGCACGAGTCGGCGTGCCACTTCGCGGAGGAGAAGGCCGTTCTGGCCGTCTGATCCCGCGTAGCCGTACGGCATCCAGGGCGCCCTGTACCGGAGACCTCCGGTACAGGGCGCCCTGGCCTTTTTCTGCGGCGCCGTTGCCGGGGGCGCTGCCCCCGGACCCCCGCGCCTCAATCGCCGGCGGGGCTTGAACCGTCCCCGGGGTGGGACAGTGGGCGGATGCGAGAACCGCACCGTCCGCTGTGCGTCCGGCCCGCCGGGCCCGGGGACGCGCCCGACATCTGCGCCCTGCTCAACGCCGTCGACGCCGTCGAGATCGGCAGACCGGAGACCGACCTCGGCACCGTCGAGGCCGATCTGAACCACCCCGCGATCGACCTGGCCACGGACTCCTGGCTCGCCTTCCGCGGCGGCCGGCTCGTGGCCTACGCCCTGGTCTGGGCCGACTCCGGCCCCGGCCGCGTCGACGGCGACCACTGCGTACTGCCCGGGCCCGAACACTCCGGGGCCGCCCTGCGGCTGCTGGAACTCATGGAGGCCCGCGCCCGCGAGCTGGCCGCCGGGGCCGAGCCGGCCCGGCTGCGGATCCAGCTCAACGTGCGGCCCACCCTCGACCTCTCCCTGCTGACCGGCCGCGGCTACCGGGGCGTCCGCCGCCACCACGTGATGACCCGCGCCCTCGACCCCGCCGCGGACCTCCCCCCGGCCCCGCCGCACGGGCTCGCCCTGCGCCACTGCGCGGCGGACGAAGCCGACCGCCGCCGGGCCCACGCCCTCGTCGAGGAGACCTTCGCCGGCCACCACGGCCACGTGGAACGCGCCTACGGGCCCTGGCTGGACCACCTCGACGCCCGGCACCTCGACTGGTCCCTGGTGTGGATCGCGAGCCTGCCCGGCCACGGTGACGTCGGCGTCCTCCTCACCCGCGACGACCGCACCAGCATGGCCTGGCTCAGCCACCTCGGCGTCCGCGAGCCCGTCCGGGGCCGGGGCATCGGAGGCTTCCTGCTGCGCCACGGCTTCGCCCTTCACGCGGCCCGCGGCCGGCGCACCGTGGGCCTCGGCGTCGACACCCGCAACGAGACCGGCGCGCTCGCGCTGTACGAGGCGCACGGCATGGCCCTGCACTACGCGGTCGAGACCTGGGAGCTGACCTTGCACCCGCACGGGTGACAGGCATCGGACGTGAGGGTGCAATCGGTCCAACCTGAAGTGCACGGGGCCCCATATGGGGCGACATTGACCCCAATCGAGTCTTGGGATCACAGGAGGCACTTCATGCGCGGAGCCACCCACGCCAAGTGGGCCGCATGTGCGGTGGCCGTCGCCCTCACGGCGACGGCCTGCGGCGGGGGCAGTGACAGCGGTGGAGGCGGTGGCTCCGGAATCGTCAGCTCCTCCTGGGGCGACCCGCAGAACCCGCTGGAGCCGGCCAACACCAACGAGGTGCAGGGCGGCAAGGTCCTCGACATGCTCTTCCGGGGCCTCAAGCGGTACGACCCGAAGACCGGCCAGGCGAACAACATGGTGGCCGAGAAGATCGAGACGACGGACAGCCAGAACTTCACGATCACGCTGAAGGACGGCTGGAAGTTCAGCAACGGCGAGGCCGTCACCGCCCAGTCGTTCGTGGACGCCTGGAACTACGGCGCGGACGTGCGCAACAAGCAGAACAACTCGCCCTTCTTCTCCGACATCGTCGGCTACGCGGACGTGCACCCGGCGACCGGGGAGCCCAAGGCCAAGACGATGTCCGGGCTGGTCGTCAAGAGCCCCACCGTCTTCACGGTCGCCCTGAAGGACAAGTTCTCCACCTGGCCCGAGACCCTCGGCTACCAGGCCTTCTCCCCGCTGCCCACGTCCTTCTTCACCGACCACACCGGCTGGCTGAACAAGCCCGTGGGCAACGGCCCGTACACGGTGGACTCGTACACCAAGGGCACCGGGATGCAGCTGCGCAAGTGGGACGCGTACCCCGGCCCGGACAAGGCGCAGAACAACGGGGTCGACCTCAAGGTCTACACCGACAACAACACCGCCTACACCGACCTGATCTCCGGCAACCTCGACCTCGTCGACGACGTGCCGGCGCAGCAGCTGAAGAACGTCAAGAACGACCTCGGCGACCGCTACATCAACCAGCCCGCCCTCATCATCCAGACCCTCACCTTCCCGCTGTACGACCCCCAGTGGAACAAGGAGGGCTCGGAGAAGGTCCGCCTGGGCATCTCGCGGGCGATCAACCGCGACGAGATCACCAAGCAGATCTTCCGGGAGACCCGCACCCCCGCCAAGGACTGGACCTCCCCGGCCCTCGGCGAGAAGGGCGGCTTCTCGGCGACGATCTGCGGCGACGCCTGCGTCTTCGACCCGGCCGAGGCCAAGAAGCTCATCCAGGAGGGCGGCGGCCTGCCCGGCGGCAAGGTCACACTGACCTCCAACGTGGACACCGGCTCGCACCGCGACTGGATGGACGCCGTCTGCAACAGCATCAACAACGCGCTGGGCGAGGGCCCCGTCTGCACGGTCAACCCGGTCGGCACCTTCGCCGACTTCCGCAACCAGCAGAGCAGTTACAAGCTGACCGGCCCGTTCCGCTCCGGCTGGCAGGCCGACTACCCGCTGATCCAGAACTTCCTGCAGCCGCTGTACTACACGGGCGCCTCGTCCAACTACGGGAAGTTCAGCAACGCGGACTTCGACAAGCTCGTCGACGAGGCCAACCGGGAGAGCGACTCCGCCGCGGCGATCGCCAAGTTCCAGGACGCCGAGAAGATCCTCGCCCAGCAGATGCCGTCCATCCCGCTCTGGTACCAGAACGGCAGCGCGGGCTACTCGGAGCGGCTCTCGGACGTGACGCTCAACCAGTTCAGCGTCCCGGTGTACGACCAGATCAAGGTCAGCTGACCACCCCCGGATCGAACCTGGAGCAGTCCATGGGACGTTATGTGATCCGGCGGCTGCTCCAGATGATCCCCGTGTTCATCGGCAGCACGTTCCTGATCTTCTTCATGGTGTACACGCTCGGCGACCCGGTCGCGGCCCTGTTCGGCGACAAGGCCCCCGACCCGGCGACCGCCGCGCGCATCCGCAAGGACCTCTACCTCGACCAGCCCCTGTGGAGGCAGTACCTGCACTACATGGGCCAGATCTTCCAGGGCGACTTCGGCACGGCCTTCAACGGCCAGTCCGTCACCGAGCTGATGGCCTCGGCCTTCCCCGTCACCCTGCGCCTGACCCTGGTCGCGATCTTCTTCGAGATCGTCATCGGCATCACCCTCGGCGTGATCAGCGGACTGCGCCGCGGCAAGGCCACCGACACCTCCGTGCTGGTGCTGACCCTCGTGGTCATCTCCGTGCCCACGTTCGTGACGGGCTACCTCCTCCAGTTCGTGTTCGGCGCCCAGCTGCACTGGGTGCGGTCCACCGTCTCCCCGGGCGCCCCCCTCAACGAGCTGATCCTGCCCGGCCTCGTGCTCGCGCTGGTCTCCCTGGCGTACGTCACGCGCCTCACGCGCACCTCCATCGCCGAGAACGTCAAGGCCGACTACGTCCGCACCGCGGTTGCCAAGGGCCTGCCGCGCCGCCGGGTCGTCACCCGCCACCTGCTGCGCAACTCCCTGATCCCGGTGGTCACCTTCATCGGCACCGACATCGGCGCCCTGATGGGCGGAGCCATCATCACCGAGCGGATCTTCAACATCCACGGCGTCGGCTTCCAGCTCTACCAGGGCATCCTGCGCAACAACTCGCCCACGGTGGTCGGCTTCGTGACCATCCTCGTCATCGTCTTCCTGCTGGCGAACCTGCTCGTCGACCTGCTCTACGCGGTCCTGGACCCGAGGATCCGTTATGCCTGATCCCGAGCGCCCCGAACCCGCCGGCTTCGACCCCGTGGGCCCCCGTCCGAAGGAGGCGGTCTCCCCCACGGGCCAGGGGGGACCCATGGATCTCGCGCTGGACGAGGCCGAAAGCGTGGAAGGCATCGAGAAGACCGCCGGACCGGGCGCCCCGGGCCCCCGGGAGCGGGCCCGCTCCCTGTGGTCCGACGCCTGGCACCAGCTGAGCCGCAACCCCGTCTTCATCGTCTCCGCAGCTCTGATCCTCTTCCTCGTCGTCATCTCGATCTGGCCGCAGCTCATCGCGAGCGGCGACCCCCTCCAGTGCGACCTCTCCAAGTCCCAGCAGGGCTCCGAACCCGGCCACCCCTTCGGCTACGACACCCAGGGCTGCGACGTCTACACCCGCACCGTCTACGGCGCCCGCGCCTCCATCACCGTCGGCGTCTGCGCCACCCTCGGCGCCGCCCTGCTCGGCTCCGCCCTCGGCGGCCTCGCCGGCTTCTTCGGCGGCTGGGGGGACTCCCTGCTCTCCCGGGTCGCCGACATCTTCTTCGGCATCCCGGTCGTCCTCGGCGGCCTGGTCTTCCTGTCGGTCGTCACCAGCACCACCGTGTGGCCGGTCGTCGGCTTCATCGTGCTCCTCGGCTGGCCGCAGATCGCCCGCATCGCCCGCGGCTCCGTGATCACCGCCAAGCAGAACGACTACGTCCAGGCCGCCCGCGCCCTCGGCGCGGGCAACGGCCGGCTGCTGCTGCGGCACGTCGGGCCCAACGCCGTCGCCCCCGTCATCGTCGTCGCCACGATCGCGCTGGGCACGTACATCTCCCTGGAGGCGACCCTGTCCTTCCTCGGCGTGGGCCTGCGGCCGCCCACGGTCTCCTGGGGCATCGACATCTCCAACGCGGCCACGCAGATCCGCAACGCCCCGCACATGCTGTTCTGGCCGGCGTGCGCCCTGAGCATCACGGTGCTCGCCTTCATCATGCTCGGCGACGCGGTGCGCGACGCCCTCGACCCCAAGCTGCGCTGAGGAGCCCCGCACATGCTGCTCGAAGTCCGCGACCTGCACGTGGAATTCAAGACGCGCGACGGAGTCGCGAAGGCGGTCAACGGCGTCGCCTACTCCGTGGACGCGGGCGAGACCCTCGCCGTGCTCGGCGAGTCCGGATCCGGCAAATCGGTGACCGCCCAGGCCGTGATGGGCATCCTCGACATGCCGCCCGGCCGCATCACGAGCGGCGAGATCATCTTCAAGGGCAAGGACCTCCTGAAGATGAAGGAGGACGAACGGCGCAGGATCCGCGGCGCAGGGATGGCCATGATCTTCCAGGACGCGCTGTCCTCCCTGAACCCCGTGCTGAGCGTGGGCGCACAGCTCGGCGAGATGTACGAGGTGCACCGCGGGATGTCCCGCAAGGACGCCAAGGCCAAGGCCGTCGAGCTCATGGACCGGGTGAAGATCCCCGCGGCCAGGGCGCGCGTGGGGGACTACCCGCACCAGTTCTCGGGCGGTATGCGCCAGCGCATCATGATCGCCATGGCGCTGGCCCTGGAGCCCTCCCTGATCATCGCGGACGAGCCGACCACCGCCCTGGACGTCACCGTCCAGGCCCAGGTGATGGACCTGCTGGCCGAGCTCCAGCGCGAGCTGCAGATGGGTCTCATCCTGATCACCCACGACCTGGGCGTGGTCGCCGACGTGGCCGACAAGATCGCCGTCATGTACGCGGGCCGGATCGTCGAGGCGGCCCCCGTCCACGCCATCTACAAGGCCCCGGCCCACCCGTACACCCGCGGCCTGCTGGACTCCATCCCGCGCCTGGACCAGAAGGGCCAGGAGCTCTACGCCATCAAGGGCCTGCCGCCCAACCTCCTGGCCATCCCCTCCGGCTGCGCCTTCAACCCGCGCTGCCCGATGGCGCAGGCCGTGTGCCGCAACGACGTCCCGCCGCTGTACGCGGTGACCGGCGCGCCCGGGGCGCGGACCAGCGCCTGCCACTTCTGGAAGGAGTGCCTCCATGGCTGAGCCCCTCCTGGAAGTGAAGGACCTCGTCAAGCACTACCCGCTGACCCAGGGCATCGTCTTCCGCAAACAGATCGGCGCCGTCAAGGCCGTGGACGGGGTCTCCTTCGCGCTGCGGGCCGGCGAAACCCTCGGCATCGTCGGGGAGTCCGGCTGCGGCAAGTCCACCGTCGCCAAGATGCTGGTGAACCTGGAGCGCCCGACGGCGGGCGCGATCTCGTACAAGGGCGAGGACCTCACCAAGCTGTCGGGCAAGGCCCTCAAGGCCGTCCGCCGCAACATCCAGATGGTGTTCCAGGACCCGTACACCTCGCTCAACCCGCGCATGACGGTCGGCGACATCATCGGCGAGCCGTACGAGATCCACCCCGAGGTGGCCCCGAAGGGCGACCGGCGCCGCAAGGTCCAGGAGCTGCTCGACGTCGTCGGCCTCAACCCCGAATACATCAACCGCTACCCGCACCAGTTCTCCGGCGGCCAGCGCCAGCGCATCGGCATCGCCCGCGGCCTCGCCCTGCAGCCCGAGATCATCGTCGCCGACGAGCCCGTTTCCGCGCTCGACGTCTCCGTCCAGGCCCAGGTGATCAACCTGCTGGAGCGGCTCCAGAACGACTTCGACCTGAGTTACGTGTTCATCGCGCACGACCTGTCGATCGTGCGGCACATCTCGGACCGGGTCGGCGTGATGTACCTGGGCCGGATCGTGGAGATCGGCTCCGACGCCCAGATCTACGACCACCCCACCCACCCCTACACGCAGGCCCTGCTCTCGGCGGTGCCCGTCCCCGACCCGGAGGCCCGCGCCCGGCGCGAGCGGATCATCCTCAGCGGCGACGTGCCCTCCCCGGCCAACCCGCCGTCCGGCTGCCGCTTCCGCACCCGCTGCTGGAAGGCGCAGCCCCGGTGCGCGGCGGAGGTCCCGCTGCTCGCGGTCCCCGCGTCCTTCCCCACGGGCCCGGCGGCCCACCCCTCGGCCTGCCACTTCGCGGCGGAGAAGCAGGTGGTGCCGCCGTCGCCCCCGGAGGGCGGTGCGGTCGGGAAAGACCCGGACCCCGGGGGCGTATGACCCGGCGCAGGGCGCCCGTTCGGGGCGCACGGCCGGGCGGATCCCGCCGAATGCGCCCCTCCGCGCTGGACATGCCCCCGGGGCGATCATTTCCGGCCACCCCGGGCGGCTCCCGGCCGACCGGTGGGGATGCTGGCCCGCTCCGACAACTCGGTTAACATGGAGGCAACTTGACCGTTTCTGCCCCGAGATCCGGGGCATGCAGCCTGTGTGACGTGCGGCCGTGCGGGTGCCGACAGCCGGCCGGAGGGGGCCAGAATCCCTCCGGCCGGCCTTGTGTGTGACCCAGCCCATGCGCGGCGTGCGCCCCTCGTGCTGCCGGAATTCGATCGATGCGCTGGTACGGATAGTTATGATCCGTAGCGCACGGTGGGTATGAGTCCTACCGAGCACTGATGCGTGTACCGATGTCCGCTCGACGTGGAGGTGAACCGCCGTGGCACTCTCGATCTCGGCCGTGGTGCTGCTGGCGATCGTCGTCTTCCTGCTGGTCCGCAGGTCGGGCCTGAAGGCGGGACACGCGGTGGTCTGCGTACTGCTCGGCTTCTATCTGGCGAGCTCCACGATCGCTCCGACCCTCAGCCAGCTCACGTCCAATGTGGCGAGCATGATCAGCGGCCTCAAGTTCTGAGGGCCCCGCCTGATCCGGGCCGACCGGCAGGGCACCCCACCCAGGTCTTGTCGTCAAACTCCCGTCTGCCCCGCGGGCGACGACGGAACTTCGACGACAGGACCTAGTCTGGGGCCATGAACGGTCTCCCCGCCCGTCGGCTGCTCCTCGTGCACGCGCACCCGGACGACGAGTCGATCAACAACGGCGTCACCATGGCCAAGTACGCGGCCGAGGGTGCCCACGTCACGCTGGTCACCTGCACCCTCGGCGAGGAGGGCGAGGTCATTCCGCCCGCCCTCGCGCACCTCACGGCCGACCGCGACGACACCCTCGGCGCCCACCGCGTCGGCGAGCTCGCCGACGCCATGGCCGAACTCGGCGTCACCGACCACCGGTTCCTCGGCGGCCCCGGTCGCTTCCGGGACTCCGGGATGATGGGCGCCCCGCAGAACGACCGCCCCGGGGCCTTCTGGTCCGCCGACGTGGACGAGGCCGCCGCCTACCTCGTCGAGGTGATCCGCGAGGTGCGCCCGCAGGTGCTCGTCACCTACGACCCGGACGGCGGTTACGGGCACCCCGACCACATCCAGGCCCACCGCGTCGCCACGCGCGCGGCCGAACTGGCCGCGGAGCGCGCCTACCGGCGCGACCTCGGCGAGCCGCACCGGATCGCGAAGGTCTACTGGAACCGCGTCCCGCTCTCGGTGGTGGAGGAGGGCTTCGCCGAACTGCGCGCGGCCGGAGCCGAGTCGCCCTTCCCGGGGATCGCCTCCCCGGAGGACGTGCCCGGGGTCGTCGCCGACGAGCGGATCACCGCCGAGATCGGGGCACCGGAGGAGCTCGCACGGGCGAAGGCCGCCGCGATGCGCGCCCACGCCACCCAGATCGCCGTGGACGGGCCCTTCTTCGCGCTCTCCAACGACCTCGGCCAGCCGCTGCTCACCCGCGAGTACTACGAACTCGTCGAGGGCGAGCCGGGCGCCCCCGCGGGCGAGCGCGAGCACGACCTGTTCGCGGGGGTCGGGGCATGACCGCGGCGCTGACCCCGGGCCGGATCGCCGGCGCCCTGGGCCTGCTGGTCCTCGGCGCGCTGACGGGCCTGGCCGGCTGGCTGGTGGTGGACCTGTGGTTCCCCGCCGGGCTGCTGCTCGGGCTGCTGGCCCTCTTCGGCCTCTTCCTCGGCGGCCGGATCGCCCTCGGAACCGGACTCGGGGTGGGCGGACCCGTGCTCGGCTGGTTCCTCGCGTACGTGATGCTCGGTGTCCCGCGCCCCGAGGGCGACTTCCTGTTGAGTTCGTCCGGAATCGGCATGTACGCCTACCTTTTGGGCGGTACGGTGCTCGCTGTGATGTGCGCCACCCTGCGCGGCCCGCTGGAGCGGCCGGTTTCGGCCGGACGGCCCGCCAAGTGACGTGGTGTCGGACTCCATAGAGGGATCCGCGGAGGGTGTGCGCGAGGGGTCGGCGGGCCCCCGCACGGGGGTTCGGTGAGGGCTCCGGAGAACCCCTGAATCCCCGGGGTCAGTTGCGTCCGGGCGGCGGCCAGTATGGTGGACGGGCCGCCGAGCTGCCCGCGCACGGTATGACGGGCGGCGGAGCCAACCGGGAGAACCTGCCTTGAGTCGTGAAACCGCCAGTTCGTCTTCCGGGTCCAGTGGGCCCGGTGGAGCCGCCTACCCCTCGGGTACGCCGCCGTATGGAACCGGCCAGTCCCCGGAGGAGAACCCTGTGACCTCGAACCCGTCAACGCCCGATCCGGACGGGCCCAAGACCGAGACGACGCTGACGACCCGGATCCGGATCAACATCCCGGGTTCGCGGCCGATCCCGCCCGTGGTCGTACGCACGCCGATGGGCACCAACTCCGGATCCGCGGACGCCGGCCACGAGGCGCCGCAGAGCCCCGAGCCGGGACCGCGGGCGGCCCTGCCCGCCGCGCCTTCCGCGGCGGCGGGCGAGCCGCGCCTCGAGCAGCGGCCGAAGCCCCTGCCGACCCGGATCCAGGCCGAGCCGGAGCCGGCCGCCGAAGCCGAGGCGCCGTCCAGCAACTGGTTCGCCCCCCGCAAGGCGCCCGCCCCGCAGCCGGCGCCCGCCCCGGCACCGGCCCCCGCGCCCGGCCCGGGTCCCGCGCCGCTGCCGACCCGGTCCGGCGGCGCCCCCGCGCCCACCCCGCCGCTGCCGACCCGGTCCACCGGCGCCTCGCTCCCCGGCGCCATGGCCGCGCCCGCACCCGCGCCCGCACCCGGACCCGCCAGGGCGCCGATGCCGCCGGCGCCGGCCGTGCCCGGCGCCGGCTTCGCCACGCCGCCGCCCGCGCCCGGCGCACCGATGCCCGACCCGGGACACGGCTTCGGCCCGGACTCCGGCCCGATGCCCGGCGGGATGATGCCCGAGGGCCCCGTCCCCGGCGCCCCCGTCCCCGGCGCCCCCGTCCCCGGCGCCCCCGTCCCCGGCGTCCCCGGCGACGGCTCCGACCCGTCCCTCGAGTGGTTCCGCGGCGGCCCGGGCGACGCTCCGGCCGGCCCCACCGCGGGCCCCGGCCTGGGCAGCAGCCCCGCAGGCGGCCCCGGCGGCCCCGATGCGCCCCGCTGGCCCGGCCCCGGCCTGGACACCCCGTCCCTCGTCCCCACCCCCGGACTGGCCGCCGCCCCGGCCGCCCGCCGCCCCGCGCCCGCGCAGGCGAAGCCCGCCCCCGCCAAGAAGAAGGGCCGCTCCAAGGTGGTCCTGATCGGCGGCGCGGTCATCGTCCTGTTCGGCGTGGCCTACGGCGCGGGCCTGCTCCTGAACCACTCCGACGTCCCCAAGGGCACCACCGTCCTCGGCGTCGACATCAGCGGCAGCCGCGACGAGGCCGTGACCAAGCTCCAGACCGCCTTCGGCACCCGCGCCGCCGCCCCGCTCCAGGTCAGCGTCGGCGGCAAGCAGGCCGAGCTGAAGCCCGACAAGGCCGGTCTGGGCCTCGACGCCCAGACCACCGTCCGCAACGCGGCCGGCAGCGACTACAACCCCGTCACCGTCATCGGCTCGCTCCTCGGCAACGAGCGCGTCGCCGACCCGGTGATGCCGGTCGACGAGGAGAAGCTGCGGGTGGCCCTCCAGGAGCTCGCCGGGACCTCCGGCACCGCTTCCGAGGCGACCATCAAGTTCGACACCGGCAAGGCCGTCGCCGTCCCCGGCCAGCCCGGCAGCACCCTCGACGTCGACGCCTCCGTCCCCATCGTCTCCAAGGCCTTCCGCGACATGGTCGAGACCGGCAAGTCGGCCGCGCCCGAACTGCCCGTCACCACCAAGGCGCCGACCATCGACCAGGCCGAGATCGACCGGGCGATGAAGGAGTTCGCCGAGCCCGCGATGTCCGCAAACGCCATCGTCAAGATCGGCAACAAGCCCATCGCCTTCGGCGCCAAGTCCCTGCCCAAGATCCTCAGCATGCAGCCCGTGGACGGCCACCTCGTCGAGAAGTACGACCTCGACGCGCTCAAGGCCACGTACGGGAACACCTGGGACGGGGTCCTGATCACCCGGGGCACCGGCGAGAAGACCCCGGTCACCCCGCAGGACGTGGCCGGCGCCCTCACCAAGGCCCTGCGCGGCAAGACCACGGCCGAGCGCACCGTGGTCGTCGACACCAACCCGAGCTAGGCCGCAGGCGTACCGCTCACGACCGTGCCCCCGCCCGAACCCCGGGCGGGGGCCCCGTCATGTCCACGGCATGACATCCGTCATGCGGCCCTCACGACGGGCGACACTGCCGCGCGGCACCCCCCACCGGCGAAGCTCGACACATGACGACCACGACCGCGACACGCACCGCGCAGCCCGCCACCGACACCGTGGTGAGCTTCGAGAACGTGACCAAGAGCTACGGCACGGTCCGGGCGGTCGACGGCCTCTCCCTCGCGCTCCACCCGGGCGAGACCGTCGCACTCCTCGGCCCCAACGGCGCCGGCAAGTCCACCACCCTCGACCTCCTCCTCGGCCTGCGCCCGGCCGACTCCGGCTCCGTCCGGCTCTTCGGCACCACCCCGCGCGAAGCCGTGGCCGCCGGCCGGGTCGGCGCGATGCTCCAGAGCGGCGGCCTGATGGAGGAGGTGACCGTACGGGAGATCGTGGCGCTCGGCTGCGCCCTGCACCCCCGGCCGCACCCCGTCGACCAGGTCCTCTCGCGGGCCGGCATCGACAAGATCGCCGACCGCAAGGTCGACAAGCTCTCCGGCGGCCAGGAGCAGCGGGTGCGCTTCGCGCTCGCCACGGTCGGCGACAGCGACCTCATCGTGCTCGACGAGCCGACCACCGGCATGGACGTCACCTCCCGCCAGTCCTTCTGGGCCACCATGCGGGAACAGGCCGACCAGGGCCGCACCGTCCTCTTCGCCACGCACTACCTGGAGGAGGCCGACGCGATCGCCGACCGCGTCATCGTCCTCGCCAAGGGCCGGGTGCTCGCCGACGGCACCGCCGCCGAGATCAAGGCGAAGGCCGGAGCCCGGAAGATCACCTTCGACCTGACGGAACCGGCGGACAGCGCCCGGCTGCGCGAGCTGCCCTTCGTGACGTCCTTCGAGCAGCGCGGCGACACCGTGCGGATCCAGTCCCGCGACGCCGACGCGACCGTCCACGCCCTGTACGGGCTGGGGCTCTACCCCCGCAATCTGGAGGTCGCCGGCCTCGGCCTGGAACAGGCCTTCATCGCCCTCACCGAGGCCGAGGAGGCCACGAAGTGAACGCCCTCATCAAGCTCGAGATCGTCCGCGCCCTGCGCAACAAGAAGTACCTCTTCTTCACGGTCCTCTACCCGGCCGCCCTCTTCCTGATGCTCGGCGGCACCCTCGACGGCACCACCAAGGTCATGGGCACCGAACTGACCATGCCCGCCTTCTACATGGTCGCCATGGCCTCCTTCGGCGCCCTGACCGCCGTCCTGATGGGCAACAGCGAACGCATCGCCAAGGAACGCGAGAAGGGCTGGGTCCGCCAGCTGCGGCTCACCGCCCTCCCCGGCCGCGGCTACGTCCTCGCCAAGACCGCCGGCGCCGGCGTGCTCTCCCTCCCGGCCATCCTGGTCGTCTTCGCGGTGGCCGCGTCCGTGAAGGACGTACGGTTCGACGCCTGGCAGTGGCTCGCCCTCACCGGCTCCATCTGGGCCGGCAGCCTGGTCTTCGCGGCGCTCGGCGTCGCCCTCGGCTACCTGGCCAGCGGGGACAGCGTCCGCCCCATCACGATGCTGGTCTACTTCGGCCTCTCCATCCTCGGCGGCCTGTGGATGCCCACCGCGAACTTCCCGCAGTGGCTCCGGAACATCTGCGAATGGCTCCCCACCCACGCCTACGCGGGCCTCGGCCAGGCCATCGAACTCGGCGGAGCACCCCACGCGAAGGACGTGGCGATCCTCGCGGTGTACTTCGTACTGTTCACCGGTGCGGCCGCCTGGCTGTACCGCAAGGACTCACTGAAGGCGTGAACCCGTGGCGCTGACGACGGAAGCCGAAGCGGTCCCGGGGACCGGGATCGGAATAAAGCCGCTGACCCTCCGCCAGCAGCTGGTGAAGGCCCTGTGGATCGGCATCTGGCTGTTCTACCTGAGCGCGCCCGTCACCGACCTGATCCGCGGCGGGCACTCCGCCGGGCCCCGGATCCTCGGAGCGCTGGGCCTCACCGCCTTCGTGGCCTGGTACCTGGTGCTGGTCTTCCGCACCGTCCGGCAGATGGCCGTGCCGCGGGTGCTGGTCTCGCTGGCCGTGCTCGCCGCACAGGCCACGGTCCTGTCGCTGACGCTGGGCCGCGAATGGCTCGTCCTCTTCGTCTACGTGTCCATCTCCTCCGGCGCCGCCCTGCCCGCCGAGGTCTCCCGCTGGACGGTCCCCGCCGCGACCGCGCTGCTGACCGCCACCGCCTACGCGGTACCCGGCGGTGACGCCTACCTCGCGGGCCTGCTGATCCCGGCGCTGATGGGCGGCTTCGCGATGGTCGGCATCCGCGCGATGATCCGCACCACCATGGAACTGCGCGAGGCGCGGGCCACGGTGGCGCAGCTCGCCGCCAACGAGGAACGCCTGCGGATGGCGCGCGACCTGCACGACCTGCTGGGCCACTCGCTGTCCCTGATCACGCTGAAGAGCGAGCTGGCCGGGCGGATGCTGCCGGACCGGCCCGACGCGGCGGCCCAGCAGGTGGCGGACATCGAGCGGGTCAGCCGGCAGGCGCTGGTCGACGTACGCGAAGCCGTGAGCGGCTACCGGCGGCCCACCCTGCCCGGCGAACTCGCGGGAGCCCGGACCGCACTGGCCGCGGCCGGCGTCGTCGCGAAGCTCCCGACCGGGGAGGGCTCCGGCCTGCCCGGGGAACTGACCGAGGAACAGGAGTCCGCCCTCGCCTGGGCGCTGCGCGAAGCGGTCACGAACGTGGTCCGGCACAGCGGCGCGAAGCGGTGCGCGGTCGGCCTGGAGACGCCGCAGACGCTGGAGGGGCCGGTCGTGGAGCTGACGGTCCGGGACGACGGCGCGGGCGGCCAGGCCACCCCCGGCAACGGCCTCACCGGCCTGACGGAACGCCTGGAGGCGGTCGGCGGCACGCTGTCGGCCGGGCCGGCCGGGAAGTCCGGCTTCCGGCTCGTGGCCCGGGTCCCCCTAGGATCGCGGTCATGAGCCCACGCCCCATCCGCATCCTGCTGGCGGAGGACCAGTCGATGGTCCGCGAGGCCCTCGCCGCGCTGCTCGGCCTGGAGCCGGACATCGAGGTACTGGCGCAGGTCGCCCGCGGCGACGAGGTGGTGGAGGCGGCCCGCGCGCACGACGTGAACGTCGCGCTGCTGGACATCGAGATGCCGGGCATGACGGGCATCGAGGCGGCCGCGGCCCTGCGCTCGGCCCTCCCGGACATACGGATCGTCATCCTCACCACCTTCGGCCGCCCCGGATACCTGCGCGGGGCGATGGAGGCGGGCGCCTCCGCGTTCCTCGTCAAGGACGCCCCCGCCGCGCAGCTGGCGGCGGCCGTGCGGAAGGTCCTCGAAGGGGAGCGGGTCATCGACCCCACCCTGGCGGCGGCGGCCCTCGCGGAGGGGGCGAACCCGCTCACGGAGCGGGAACGGGAGGTCCTGCGGGCGGCGGAGTCCGGAGCGACCAACGCGGAGCTCGCCGTGCGGCTGCACCTCTCGCAGGGCACGGTCCGCAACTACCTCTCGACGGCCATCCAGAAACTCGCGGCCCGCAACCGAGCGGAGGCCGTGCGCGTGGCCCGCGAAAAGGGCTGGCTGTAGCGCCCTCCCACCGCTGCGCGGGGCCGCTCCGCGCAGCGGCCCCGTAGCGGCCCGCCCCGGCGGGCGGGCCGGGTCAGTTCAGCAGGGCCCGCGCAGCAGCGGCCTCGGACCGGATCCTGGCGGCGGCATCGGCGTCGATCACGGACACCACCTCCGCGTACGCCTCCAGCTCCGCCGCCCCCTCCCGGAAGGAACCGCGTTCCACCAGCAGCCGCGCCCGGTCGTACCGCAGCGACGCCGGATGCGACGGCAGCAGCAGCGACAGCTCCAGCGCCCACAGCGCGACCCCCGAGTGCTCCGGGCGGGCCGACGCCCACGCACGGATGTTGTTCAGGATCCGCAGCACGATGTCCAGCGTCCGCGCGGGTGTCCGCGGCCCGGACGCCAGCTCCGCCGGGCCCGCGCCCAGCGAGGCGCCGCCCGCGAACGGGTCGACGACCACGCCCTCCTCCGGGTCCCCGAAGCCCACCACGAAGTGCCCCGGCAGGCCCAGCCCGTACACCGGCGCCCCCGCACGCCGGGCGACCTCCAGCCAGACGACGGACAGCAGGATCGGCAGGCCCCGCCGGCGCCGCAGCACCTCGTGCAGCAGCGAGGACGACAGCCGGTCGTAGTCCGCCGGGGTGCCGTGGAACCCGAGCCGCCCGCCCAGCAGTTCCGTGACCGCCGAGGCCCACTCCCGCGCGCCCCGCAGCCCGAACGGCAGCATCCCGGCCAGCCGGTCCAGCTCGATCTGCGCCCAGTCCATGACGCGTTCGTCGAGGTCCGGGTCGGCCTCAGCCGCCAGCAGCAGGCACAGCACCGCCAGGTCCGGCCGCTCCGCCCGGGCCTCCTCCGCGAACCGCTCACGCCACTGCGAGGTCACGACGCCGCCGCCCGGTAGTGGTGGTACGTGTGGTGCGTCGTGAAGCCGAGGCCGTCGTACAGCGCCCGCGCCCCCGCGTTGTCCGTCTCGACCTGGAGCCACGCCGCCGACGCGCCCTCCTCCAGAGCCCGCCGGGCCAGCGCGGCCATCACGGCCGTCGCCAGGCCCTCCCGGCGGTGCTCAGGATCGACCGTCACCGCCGCGAAGCCGGCCCAGCGTCCGTCGACCACCAGCCGGCCGATCGCCCGGCCCCCGGGCAGCGCCGCGAACCACACCGACGGCCCCTCCACCAGCATCCGGCGCGCCACGTCCGGGTCGGAGACCTTCCCGTAGCGCCCGAGCCACTCCGCGTCCGGGACACGGGTCAGACGTACGGACCCGGCTTCCGGCGCCTCGACGTCGGCCACCGGCGCCAGCGCCCCGATCCGCACCTCCGCCGACACCTCGGACACCCAGCCCCGGCGCTCCAGCTCCGCACACAGCAGCTCCTGCGTCCCGGCGGCGCCCGTCGCGGCCTGCACATAGGCGGGAAGGTCACGTTCCGCGTACCAGGAGGTCACCCGGGCGAGTGCATCGTCCAGCGGTATGCCCGGGTCGCCGAGCGGCAGCACGGAGTTGGCCCGCCGGGTGAATCCGGCCGCCGCCCGCAGCGTCCACTCGCCGAGCGGCTCGCTCTCCAGCGGCTGCCAGGACCGCGCCGCGACCCGCGACAGCTCCTCGAAGGAGGCCGCCGGACCCCGCCTGCGGGCCGGCGCCGGGGGCACGACCTTGCCCGCGACCAGCGCGGATTCCGCGATGCGGACGGATTCGCCGTTCTTTCGTGTGATCAGCAGCACACCCCGGTCCCAGGATGTGAGAACTCCGACCGTGTCCGTGAACTGGGGTGATCCGCCCAGCTCGCCTTCCGCCCGTCGTACGGAGACTCGTTTACCCACGTCAGCCGGGGTGATGCGGACCTCCAGCAGTCCGCCCGCAGTGAATTCCACAGCTCTGTCCGCCCCTCCTGTTCGGATCGTGCCCGGGAACGGAGATACTAGGTGTGGGCATCGACGACGCCGCGCTCCCGCGCGATATGGACAGCCCTACCGAGGAGGAACGAGAGCGTGACCTACGTCATCGCGGAGCCTTGTGTCGACGTCAAGGACAAGGCATGCATCGAAGAGTGCCCCGTCGACTGCATCTACGAGGGCCAGCGGTCCTTGTACATCCACCCGGACGAGTGCGTCGACTGTGGTGCGTGTGAGCCGGTCTGCCCGGTCGAGGCCATCTTCTACGAGGACGACACCCCGGAGGAGTGGAAGGACTACTACAAGGCGAACGTCGAGTTCTTCGACGAGCTCGGTTCGCCCGGTGGCGCTTCCAAGCTGGGCCTGATCGAGCGCGATCACCCCTTCATCGCTGCGCTGCCCGCCGGCATCAACGGCGAGCACTGACCTTCCAGTCAGAAGCGCCCCTCGGTCCCGTACGGCCTGCCGGCCGCACGGGACCGAGGCGTTTTCCGATCCGCTACCAGCCAGTACCGAGAGAGAGCAGAGACCACCGTGGCCGCAGTATCCGACCGTCTTCCCGCCTTCCCGTGGGACAAGCTGGAGCCCTATAAGGCCACGGCTGCGGCCCACGCGGACGGCATCGTCGACCTGTCGGTCGGCACCCCCGTGGACCCGGTCCCGGAGCTGATCCAGCGCGCCCTGGCCGGCGCCGCCGACTCCCCGGGGTACCCGACGGTGTGGGGCACGCCCGCCCTGCGCGACGCGATCACGGGCTGGGTGCGCGACCGACTCGGCGCGAGCGCCGCCGGGCACCGCAACGTCCTGCCCGTCGTCGGCTCCAAGGAGCTCGTGGCCTGGCTGCCGACCCAGCTGGGCCTCGGCGCGGGCGACAAGGTGGCCTACCCGCGGCTCGCCTACCCCACGTACGAGGTCGGCGCGCGGCTCTGCGGCGCCGAGGCCGTGGTCTACGACGACCCGACCGAGCTCGACCCGGCCGGCGTGAAGCTCCTGTGGCTCAACTCCCCGTCCAACCCCACCGGGAAGGTCCTCTCCAAGGAGGAGCTCATCCGGATCGTGGCCTGGGCGCGCGAGCACGGCATCCTGCTCTTCAGCGACGAGTGCTACCTGGAGCTGGGCTGGGAGGCCGAGCCCGTCTCCGTCCTCGACGACGAGGTCTGCGGCGGCTCGTACGAGGGCATCGTCTCCGTCCACTCCCTCTCCAAGCGCTCCAACCTGGCCGGCTACCGCGCGGCCTTCATCGCCGGTGACGCGGCGGTCCTCGGCGAACTGCTGGAGATCCGCAAGCACGGCGGCATGATGACCCCCGCCCCCGTACAGGCCGCCACGGTGGCCGCGCTCGGAGACGACGCGCACGTGGAGGAGCAGCGGGTCCGCTACGCCGCCCGCCGCGCGGCGCTGCGCGCGGCGCTGGAGGCCCACGGCTTCCGGGTCGAGCACAGCGAGGCCAGCCTGTACCTGTGGGTGACCCGGGACGAGCCGTGCTGGGACACGGTCGCCCACCTCGCGGGGCTCGGCATCCTGGTCGCGCCGGGCGACTTCTACGGCGAGGCCGGCGCCCGCTTCGTGCGCGTCGCGTTCACCGCCACCGACGAGCGGGTGGAGGCGGCGGTCAAGCGCCTCGCGGGCTGAGCCCCGGGGGCCGTCGGCCCCTGCACACGCCCGAAGGGGCCGGGAGTTCGTGCTCCCGGCCCCTTCGGCGCTCCTGCGGTCGTACGGAGATCAGCCGAGCGGCAGACCACCGGGCAGACCACCGGGCAGGCCGCCCGGCAGCGAGCCCAGCGGCAGCTCCTGCGCGGCCGGGACGGGCAGCCCGCCGAGCAGACCGCCCGCCTGGCCGGCCACGTCCGCGGCCGGGACGGCCTTGGTCGCGGTGCTCGTGGCGGCGGAGGCGGTCTCCGCGGCCGACGAGGCGGCGTCGGCGTCCGGGGCGGTCAGGGCGCCCAGCTGCTGCACGGGCTCCAGGCCGGCGGCACTGGCCGCGCCGGCCGCACCGACCACGGGCGCTGCCCCGGCTGCGACGAGCAGCGCGGCACGGGCGATCCGACGGGTCAGGGGGAGGGACATGATGCTCCTAAGCGGTAGCGGCTGAGTACGCCGTGTACAACCGCTCGTGGGGGGCGGTGAGTTGCGGAGCCGCCGGGTAAAGGATCGGTAACGCATCGTTTAATCGGCTTCCGGGAAAAGCCCATTGAATGCGCGCCGACCAGGGATTCTTCCCCGAGCGGGCCCCCTCGGCCCGCCCACCGCCTCACCCCCGCGCGGGTGACCCACCGCACGCCTGACCGGACCGGATCCGAACCGCCGCCTGCGGGCGGGCGGCCGCTGCGCGGGGCCGGGCCGCGGAGGACCGGCCCGGCGGCCCGCCGGTTCAGCGGGCGGTGAAGATCCGGACGTCGTCCGGCCCCGCGCTCTGCGGGTCCCCGGAGCCCGCCTTGCCCGGCACCTTGTCGATCCAGCGGCCCTTGTTCTCGCCCGCGATCCACGCCTTGCCGTCGTACCCGACCCGCGTGATGTTCAGCTTCGCCGCGTTCGCCACCGCCCAGTGCGCGAGTTCCCAGCCGCGCTGCCGGTCGACCGTCCCCTTCTTGTCCGTCACCGGCACGGCGACCTCCGCCCGGTCCGCCGGGCCCGAACGGCCCAGCGAGGACGCCGGCGGCCCGAGCTTCGGCGCTGCCTTGGGCCCGAACACCCGGGTCAGCTCCGCCTTCACCTTCTCCGGATCGCCCGAACCGGGCCGCGGGACGGGGCCGGTGCACGTCAGCGTCCCCGGCGCACTGCCCGTGAACGTCGCCGCGAGCAGCGTCGCGTCCGGCTCGTGCTTCGCGTACGCCTGCGGGAAACCGCTGAGCTGGACCTGCTGCGCCGCCTCCGTCAGGGGCAGCCGGGCCCACCCCCTGACCTCCTTGAGCCGGTCGTAGAAGATTCCGGCCGAGTACACGGGGTCCTGGATCTGCGCGGGCGTGCCCCAGCCCTGCGAGGGCCGCTGCTGGAACAGGCCCAGCGAGTCCCGGTCGCCGTGGTCGAGGTTGCGCAGCGCCGACTCCTGCATCGCGGTGGCCACCGCTATCGTCACCGCCCGCTCCGGCATCGGCTTGCCCGTGCCCACCACGGCGATCGTCGCCGCGTTCCCCGCCTGCTCGGGAGTCATCGAGTACGACCCGTCCTCCCCTCCGTCCGCCGCCCGGACGACGCAGTGCGGCGCACCCAGGCCACCCGTGGAGTCCTGCTGGACGGCGAAGTAGCCGATGACCGCGAGCAGGACGAGCAGGCCGGCGGCAGCCCGGAGCAGCCTGCGGCGGCGACGGGGGCGGGAGTGATCGCTCTGGGACACGCGGCCCACCGTACTTGAGCCACGTGACGCGTCCACCGGGCGGACGTGGAAGGTTCGCCACACTCCGGGGGGTTAGGGTCAGAGGCATGTCCGAATCCGAGCTGGACCTCACCCTGGACGCCGCCGAGCTGACCGCCCGGCTCGTCGACATTCCTTCCGTGAGCGGCGACGAGAAGGTGCTCGCCGACCTCGTGGAACACGCGCTGCGCGCACTGCCGCACCTCACCGTGGACCGTTTCGGAAACAACGTCGTGGCCCGCACGAACCTCGGCCGCGCCGAGCGCGTCGTACTCGCCGGCCACCTCGACACCGTGCCGATCGCCGACAACGTCCCGTCCCGACTCGACGAGAACGACGTCCTGTGGGGCTGCGGCACCACCGACATGAAGTCCGGCGTCGCCGTGCAGCTGCGCATCGCGGCCACGGTGCCCGAGCCGAACCGCGACCTCACCTTCGTCTTCTACGACCAGGAAGAGGTCGCCGCCGACCTCAACGGTCTCGGCAAGGTCGCCGAAGCCCACCCCGACTGGCTGACCGGCGACTTCGCGGTGCTCCTCGAGCCCTCCAACGCCGAGGTCGAGGGCGGCTGCCAGGGCACCCTGCGCGTGCTGCTCCGCACGACCGGCGAGCGCGCCCACTCCGCCCGCAGCTGGATGGGCTCCAACGCCATCCACGCCGCCGGCCCGATCCTGGCCCGGCTGGCGGCGTACGAGCCCCGCAAGCCGGTCATCGACGGCCTCGAGTACCACGAGGGCCTGAGCGCCGTCCGGATCGAGGGCGGCGTCGCCAACAACGTCATCCCCGACGCGTGCACGGTCACCGTCAACTTCCGCTACGCCCCGGACCGCAGCGAGGCCGACGCCGTCGCCCACGTCCGGGAGGTCTTCGCGGACTGCGACATTGCCGAGTTCGTGATCGACGACTCGTCCCCGGGCGCCCTCCCGGGCCTCTCCCACCCGGCCGCCGCGGCTTTCATGGAAGCCGTCGGGGGCCATGCCATGCCGAAGTTCGGGTGGACCGACGTCTCCCGCTTCAGCGCGCTCGGCGTTCCGGCCGTCAACTACGGCCCGGGCGACGCCCTGCTGGCCCACAAGGTCGACGAGCGGGTGGAGACGAAGGCGATCCTGCACTGCGAGGAACGACTCCGCGCCTGGCTGACCGACTGAATTCCGCTTCCCGTCACCTTCGTGCGCCTACCCTGATCCAACGATCAGCAGGAGGGAGCACATCATGGGCAACCCCGAGAGTTCCGCCCGTCGTCGGCCCGAGGAGCAGCAGCTCGGGCCGGTGCTGAGGAGGCGGAGCCAGGTGCAGGCGGGCAGCACGACGGACCAGCGGCTGCTGGACTCCGCCGGGCCCTCCGAGTGGGTGCACACCGATCCCTGGCGGGTCCTGCGCATCCAGTCGGAGTTCATCGAGGGCTTCGGCACGCTCGCCGAGCTGCCGCCCGCGATCAGCGTGTTCGGGTCGGCCCGCACCGCCGCGGGCACGGCCGAGTACGAGGCGGGCGTCCGGATCGGCAGCGCGCTGGTCGACGCCGGCTTCGCGGTGATCACCGGCGGCGGGCCGGGAGCGATGGAGGCGGCCAACAAGGGCGCCCGCGAGGCGGGCGGCATCTCGGTCGGCCTCGGCATCGAGCTGCCCTTCGAGCAGGGTCTGAACCAGCACGTCGACCTGGGGCTGAACTTCCGGTACTTCTTCGTCCGCAAGACGATGTTCGTGAAGTACAGCCAGGGCTTCGTCGTCCTGCCGGGCGGCCTCGGCACGCTGGACGAGCTGTTCGAGGCGCTGACCCTGGTCCAGACGCAGAAGATCACCCGCTTCCCGATCGTGCTGTTCGGGTCGGAGTACTGGAGCGGTCTGGTCGACTGGCTGCGGAACACGGTGATCGCCCAGGGCAAGGCCTCGGAGAAGGACCTGTACCTCTTCCACGTCACGGACGACGTGGACGAGGCGATCGCACTGGTGACGAAGGAAGTGGGCAAGTAGCCCCACCGGACTCCCGGCCGCCCCATCCAGCCCGTCCGGCGTTTGAGGACCGGGGGTCCGGGGCGGAGCCCCGGGGAACGGTGGAAGGGCGGGGCGGGGAGCGGCTCCGCGCAGCGGAACCCCGGCGGCCCGCACGCGACGGGCCGCCGGGGCGGGGCACGCGGCGGGGCACCTCCTCGGCCGTCGAACGTTTCCACGGGGCCGGCCGAGTACGGGGTGGTTGCGTTCGACGCCCTGCGGGGGCACGCCGCCGCACACCCGACCCCGGCGGGGTCAGCACGGGCTGCAGGCCCCCGATGGGCGTGCGAGACCGGCGGGGGCGGCGCCGGCCCCGGCGGCGCGGTGGAGGGGTCAGGCCAGGCCGCGGCGGGCCACCGCCGGGGGGCGGTGCCCCTGGATCGACGCGACCATGTCGAGGACCTGCCGGGTCTCGGCGACCTCGTGCACCCGGTACACCTGCGCACCGAGCCACGCCGAGACGGCCGTCGTGGCCAGGGTGCCCAGCAGGCGTTCCTTGACCGGCCGGTCCAGGGTCTCGCCGACGAAGTCCTTGTTGGACAGGGAGACCAGCACCGGCCACCCCGTCGCCGCCATCTCGCCCAGCCGGCGCGTGGCCTCCAGCGAGTGGCGGGTGTTCTTCCCGAAGTCGTGGCCGGGGTCGATCATGATCCCGTCCCGGCGGACGCCCAGCGCGACGGCCCGTTCGGCGAGGCCGACCGTGACCTCCAGGATGTCGGCCATGACGTCCGCGTACTCGGTCCGGTGCGGCCGGGTCCGCGGTTCCACCCCGCCCGCGTGGGTGCAGACCAGCCCGGCGCCGTAACGCGCCGCGACCTCCGCCAGCTTGGGGTCCACCCCGCCCCACGCGTCGTTCAGGAGGTCCGCCCCGGCCTCGCAGACCGCCTCGCCGACCTCGTGCCGCCAGGTGTCCACGCTGATCACCACGTCAGGGTGGCGGCGGCGCACCTCGGCGACGAAGCCGACGGTGCGGCGGGCCTCCTCGGCCGCGTCGACGTGCTCGCCCGGGCCCGCCTTGACCCCGCCGATGTCGATGATCGCTGCGCCCTCGGCGACCGCCTGCTCGACCCGGTCCAGCGCCGGTTCGTCGCGGAACGTCGCGCCCTGGTCGTAGAAGGAGTCCGGGGTGCGGTTCACGATGGCCATGATCACCGGCTCGTGGGTGTCGAACTCGCGCCTGCCCAGTCGCAGCATCCTGCTCTTTCCTCCTTCGGCGGCCCCCCCGCCTCATCTGCGACCTTAACCTGGTGGTCGGAGTCTCTCGTGGGGAGTGATCGTGTTCTTCTTCTTGATGATCGCGCTGGTCGTGGTCGTGGCAGCGGTCACCCTGGCGGTGATCGGCGGGGGCTCGGAGGCCGTCCTGCCGGAAGCGGAACCGGACCGGGTGGCCGACGCGCTGCCGGAGACCCGGCCCGTCGTGCGGGCGGACATCGACGCGCTGCGGCTGCCCGTCGCGCCGCGCGGGTACCGGATGGCCGAGGTGGACGACGTACTGGACCGGCTGGCGGCGGAGCTGGCGGAGCGCGACGCGCGGATCGCCCAGCTGACGGCGCAGGCCGCGGCCGAACCGCAGGACGCGGTGCCGGCCGGGCAGGTCGACCTGACGAAGCACGGCGAGTGATGGGCGTCGCGATCGCGGGCCCGGACGGGGCGCTTCGCTGCCCCTGGGCCCTGTCCACGGAGGACTACGTCGCCTATCACGACACCGAGTGGGGCCGCCCGGTCCACGGCGACGACGCGCTGTACGAGCGGCTGTGCCTGGAGGCCTTCCAGTCGGGGCTGTCGTGGATCACGATCCTCCGGCGGCGGGAGGGCTTCCGGAAGGCCTTCGCCTCCTTCGAGATCGCGGCGGTCGCCGAGTTCGGGCCGGCGGACGCGGAGCGGCTGCTGGCCGACGAGGGGATCATCCGCAACCGGGCCAAGATCGAGGCGACGCTGGCCAACGCGAAGGTGCTCGCCGGGTGGGAGCCGGGCGAGCTGGACGAGCTGATCTGGTCCCACGCCCCCGAGAAGCCCGGCCCGGCCCCCCGCAGCATCGCCGACGTCCCGGCGGTCACCCCCGAGTCCACCGCGTTGGCCAAGGCGCTGAAGAAGGCCGGGATCCGCTTCGTCGGGCCGACGACGGCCTACGCCCTGATGCAGGCCTGCGGGCTGGTCAACGACCACCTGGCCGACTGCGCCTCCCGCGAAGCCTGAGCTCCGCGGGAGGGGGACCTCAGCGGCCCAGGTACTGCGGCGGCTGCTTCGCGAGGAAGGCCTGCACGGCGATGGCGTGGTCCTCGGAGGCGCCCGCGCGGGTCTGCAGGACGTCCTCGTGCTCCAGCGCCTCCGCGAGGGAGTGCGAGGCCCCGTAGGCCAGGGACTCCTTCACGGCGGCGTAGGCGACGGTCGGGCCGGAGGCCAGGGCGCGGGCCACGGCCTCGGCCTCGGCGCGCAGGGACTCCACGGGCACCAGGCGGTTGGCGATGCCGAGGTCGAACGCCTCCTGGGCCTTGACCGAGCGCGGGAAGAGCAGCAGGTCCGAGGCGCGGGAGGCGCCGATCAGGCGGGGGAGGGTCCAGGAGACCCCGGAGTCGGCGGTCAGCGCGACCCCGGCGAACGAGGTGTTGAAGGACGCCGTGTCGGCGACGACGCGGAAGTCCGCCGCCAGCGCGAAGCCGAAGCCCGCACCGGCCGCGACGCCGTTCACCCCGGCCACCACGGGCTTGGGCATCTCCGTCAGGGCACGGACGATCGGGTTGTAGTGCTCCGCGACCGTGTTCATGGTCAGCGAGGTCCCGGTCTCGCGGTCCGAGGCGAGGTTCCCGATGTGCTCCTTGAGGTCCTGACCCACGCAGAAGGCCCGGTCGCCGGCCGCGGTGAGCAGTACGGCCCGCACCGCGGTGTCGGCCGCCGCCGCCCGGACCGCGTCGCGCAGCGCGACCTTGGCCTCGGTGTTCATCGCGTTCATCGCGTCCGGACGGTTGATCGTGATGGTGGCGAGTCCGTCGGTCACTTCGTAGAGCACGCTGTCGGCCATGGCAGGGGGTCCCCCTTCGTCGCGGGCTTGACTACCGGCCGGTACCGGCCGGTGCAAGGGTCAGCATGGCGGACCGGACGGCGCGCGCACATGTGATGTGCGTCAAAGAAAGCGGACCGCGCGAGGGCGAAGTATCGCAGGCGGGTCCCCGAAATGAGTGGTTTTGGTCGAGCGCGTTGCCGAAGCGTTCACCGTTGAGGTTGGTCATCGGGTCCTGACATGCGGGATAATGGCCGGGAAGCAATGTGTTCGATGCCGGGTTCCAGGCGCCTGAATGGGGCCGTCGGCTGACGATGAGCTGGTTTCAGGAAGGGGAACGAGCATGGCGGCCATGAAGCCGCGGACGGGCGACGGCCCGCTCGAGGTCACCAAGGAGGGGCGGGGCATCGTCATGCGCGTACCGCTCGAGGGCGGCGGTCGGCTTGTCGTCGAGCTGACCCCCGACGAGGCGGACGCCCTGGGTGACGCCCTGAAGAAGGTCGTCGGCTAACCCGCTGACTGCACTTCCATCTGCATTCTCTGCGCTGCCCCGATCGCCTTGAGCGGTCGGGGCAGCGTTGTGTCCAGGACCGTGACCTTGATCGTCGGAGATGTGACGTGACGTTCTCCCCGCCGGCGCCGCCCGCCTTCGCGGACTGCACCCCCCGCCAGAAGGCGGCCCGGATCCTCACCGACGTGCTGGCGCCGGGGAACCTCGTCGTGGCCCTGCTCCTGCTGATCGGCTGGTTCAGCACCGGGTCCTGGTCCGGCCTCGGCTGGGGGCTGCTCGGCGCCCTGTTCTGCGGGGTGGTCCCGATCGGGATCGTCGTGCTCGGGGTGAAGCGCGGGGCCCTGACCGACCAGCACATACGGGTGCGGCGCCAGCGGACGGTCCCGATGGCGCTGAGCCTGGTCTCCGTCGTCGCCGGGATCACCCTGCTGCACGTGCTCGGCGCCCCGGCGGACGTCTTCGCGCTCGTCGTCGCGATGCTCGTCGGCCTGGTCTCGTCCCTGCTGGTGACGATCGGCTGGCAGATATCCATCCACATGTCGGTGGCCGGCGGCACGGTGATGATCCTGCTGCTGGTCTTCGGGGCGCCGGTGCTCCCGGCGGCGCTGCTCGCCGCCGCCGTCGGCTGGTCGCGGCTGGTGCTGAAGGCGCACACGCCGGCCCAGCTCGTCGCCGGCTCGGCGCTGGGCGGCACGGCGGCCCTCACCTTCGCGCTGCTGCGCTGACGGCCTGCGGGCCCGCGGGCCTACGGGTTCAGCGGCGTACGGCGCACAGCAGCCCGTCGCCCACCGGGAGCAGCGCGGACTCCAGCGCCGGGCTCTCCCGGACGCTGCGCAGCAGCTCGCGGACCCGGAGCACCTCCACCGGCTGGGCCGCGGAGTCGACCGTACGGCCGTCGGAGAAGACCCCCTCGAAGCAGACCAGTCCGCCGGGGCGCAGCAGGCGCAACGATTCAGCGAGGTAGTCGAGGGACTCGGTCGGGTCCCCGTCGCAGAAGACGAGGTCGTAGCCGCCGTCCGCGAGGCGGGGCAGGACGTCGAGGGCGCGGCCCGGGATGAAGCGGGCGCGGTTGCCCGCGAAGCCGGCGGCGCGGAAGGCCTGGCGGGCGAAGGCCTGCCGGTCCGGTTCCGGATCCACCGTGGTCAGCACCCCGTCGGGGCGCATGCCGTGGAGGAGGTGGATGCCGGAGACGCCGGTGCCGGTGCCGATCTCGGCGACCGCCTTGGCATCCGCGGTGGCGGCCAGCAGGCGCAGCGCGGCCCCGGTGCCGGGGGAGACGGAGCGCAGGCCCGCTTCCCTGGACCGGTCGCGGGCCCACCGCAGAGCGTCGTCCTCGGCGACAAACGCGTCGGCGAAAGCCCAGCTCGTCTGCCGGTTGCCGGTAATGACCCTCTCCTGTCCCCATAGTTGGCGCAACGGTGACTGTATCCGCTGACGTCGGGAACCCGCAGATGGGACCGGGCGTTGTGAAGGGTGGAGACGGGATCAGAAGGGACGGGGCCGGGCAGATCGACGGCCGGAGCACCTCTGTGACCTAAGACCCGCGTAAAGATACTGCAAAAAGGCTTATCCGGAGCTGACAGAGGGGGTGGCTATGGTAGGGACTCCGCTGGACACCACCAGAGCCGACAGGGGAGGTGCGGCTGCGCCTGTGGATCGTGGGGGCTTGTTCAGACGCCTCTTCTGGTCGGCCGGTGAGCCGAAATCCGTGACCAACATTGCTGACAGCTTCCACACCGCCACCGCAACCACCGCGACCTTCGCCGCCGATGCGGGCTCGCAGGCGTGGACCCCTCCCTCATGGGAGGAGATCGTCAGCACGCACAGCGCGCGGGTCTACCGCCTTGCCTACCGTCTGACGGGCAACCAGCACGACGCCGAGGACCTGACCCAGGAGGTCTTCGTCCGCGTCTTCCGCTCGCTGTCCACGTACACGCCGGGCACCTTCGAGGGCTGGCTGCACCGCATCACCACGAACCTGTTCCTGGACATGGTCCGCCGCAAGCAGCGGATCCGCTTCGACGCGCTCGGCGACGACGCCGCCGAGCGGCTGCCGAGCCGTGAGCCCTCCCCGCAGCAGGTGCTGCACGACACCCACTTCGACGCGGACGTCCAGCAGGCGCTGGACACCCTCGCGCCCGAGTTCCGCGCGGCCGTGGTGCTGTGCGACATCGAGGGCCTGTCGTACGAGGAGATCGCCGCGACCCTCGGCGTGAAGCTCGGCACCGTCCGCAGCCGTATCCACCGCGGCCGTTCACACCTGCGCAAGGCGCTCAAGCACCGGTCTCCCGAGGCCCGCGCGCAGCAGCGCGCGCTGGCGGGGGCGGCGGTGGGTGCGCCGGGTGCCGGGGGAGAGGGAGGAGCCGAGTGAGCGGAGTCGGTCCGTCCCCCGCCGAACACCACCTGGGCGACAGGCTCGCCGCCCTGGTGGACGGGGAGCTGAAGCACGACGCCCGCGAGCGCGTGCTGGCCCATCTGGCCACGTGCCCCAGGTGCAAGGCCGAGGCCGACGCACAGCGCCGGCTCAAGAGCATGTTCGTGGAGAGTGCGCCGCCACCGCTGTCCGCGGGGCTGCTGGCGCGGTTGCAGGGGCTGCCCGGCGGCGGTCCCGACGGCCCGCCGGGCCCCATGGGGCCGACCGGTGGGCCGGGTTCGGCGGGAGCGCCGGGTGATCAGCCGGCCGATCCCTTCGGCTCGTTCCCGTACGCCCTGGCGCAGCCGGGCATGCCGTCGCAGCCGCAGGGCTTCCGCATCCACGAAGTCGCCCGCCCGCGCCGCCGGTTCGCCTACGTCGCGGCGGGAGCGGTGTCGCTGGCCGCGCTCGCCCTGGGCGGGACGCTGCCGATGGAGACCGCCGAGCCGAACGTACGGGGGGAACAGCCCGCCCCCGCCTCCCGGCCCGGTCCCGTGGTCCCCGTCGCCGACGCCGCGGTCCGCGACCGGGTGCCGCAGCCGCCCATCGGGCCGACCCTCCTGTCGACCCTCGCGACCCCGCTGCCGCCGCTGCACCCCAGCCCGCCGGCCACCCCGCGTCCGGTCTCCCTGCTGCGCTGACCCGGGACCTGGTTGAATCTGCGGCACATGCGCATAGGTACGCGGGGAGCGCCCATGGCCGACAGGCAGCAGACCGAACCGGCTCCGTCGTGGTGGAGCCGGCCCGAGGGCACGGCCGAAGGCCGCCACGACTCGGTCCCGGCCCCCAGGCCGGAGGGCGGGTCCGACGCCCGGCCCGACGGCCCCGAGTGCGGGGCCGGGGCGGCGGAGGCCGGCCGGGAGCCGGACCCCGCCCGCCCGGTCCGGTACGACCCGTGGGGCGCCCAGCCCCTCCAGGCGCCCCTCCAGGTGGTGGACCGGGGCCGGGAGCGGCGCGGTTTCGGGCTCTGGCAGGTCGCCGCCCTCAGCGTGGCCACCGCCCTCCTCGCGGGCGGCATCGGCGGCTACCTCGGCGTCCTCGCCGAGCGGCAGAGCAGCACCCGCCTGGAGCTGCCCCAGGCGGCGGTCGCGGACAAGGGCCGAGCACCCGACAGCGTGGCCGGGATCGCGGCCACCGCACTGCCCGGAGTGGTGACCCTGCACGTGCGGAGCGCGAAGGGCGGCGGTACGGGAACCGGCTTCGTCCTCGACCAGCAGGGCCACATCCTGACCAACAACCACGTCGTCGCCGACGCCAAGGAGATAGCGGTCACCTTCAGCACCGGCGAGAGCGTCACCGCCGAGCTGGTCGGCCGTGACTCCGGATACGACCTGGCCGTGGTCAAGGTCACCGGGGTGCGCGGGCTCCAGCCGCTGAGCCTCGGCAACTCCGAGAACGTGAAGGTCGGCGACCCGGTGGTGGCCATCGGTGCCCCCTTCGACCTGTCCAACACCGTCACCGCCGGCATCATCAGCGCCACCGGGCGGCCCGTCACCGCGGGCGGCGACAAGGGCGACGGCAGCGACATCAGCTACGTCGACGCCCTCCAGACCGACGCCCCCATCAACCCGGGGAACTCCGGCGGCCCCCTCCTCGACGCCAAGGCCCACGTGGTCGGCATCAACAGCGCGATCCGGGGCGCCGACGGCGGCCGCGACGGCGACGAAGGGGTCCGGCAGGGCGGATCCATCGGCCTCGGCTTCGCCATCCCCATCAACCAGGGCAAGCGCGTCGCCGAGGAACTCATCCGCACCGGCCACGCCACGCACCCCGTGATCGGGGTCACCCTCGACATGGAGTACACGGGCGACGGAGCCCGGGTCGGGGACAAGGCCGAGGACGGCAAGCCCTCCGTGGTCTCCGGCGGGCCCGGCGCCCACGCCGGGATCAAGGCCGGCGACGTGATCACCAAGGTCGACGGGCAGCGCGTCCGCGGCGGCGACGAGCTGATCATCAAGATCAGGTCCCACCGTCCGGGCGACAAGCTGACCCTGACCGTGCAGCGCGGGGGCCGGGAGCAGACGCTGGAGGTCGTCCTGGGGTCGGCGAACGGCTCGTGAGCGCCGCGTGACGGCCGGATGAAACCGGTGCCCGGCCGTCACGCAGGTATGGGCGTGTGGACAAGGGCGGGTACCGTGTGTGCGGGCCCGCAGTGAGAGAGAACCGAGGAGCGGCAGGGTGTTCAACGACATAGGCGCACTCGAACTCGTCACGATCGTGGTGCTCGCGATCCTCGTCTTCGGTCCGGACAAGCTGCCCAAGGTCATCCAGGACGTCTCCGGGATCATCCGCAAGATCCGCTCGTTCTCCGACAGCGCCAAGCAGGACATCCGCTCCGAACTCGGACCGGAGTTCAAGGACTTCGAGTTCGAGGACCTGAACCCGAAGACCTTCATCCGCAAGCAGCTGACCGAGAACGAGGACCTCAAGGAGATCCGCAGCAGCTTCGACCTCCGCAAGGAGCTGAACGACGTCACCGACGCCGTCAACAGCAAGGAGGCCGACGCGGCCGCCGCCCCCGCGGGCGCCTCCGCCACGCCCGCCGGCACCGGCCCCGACCTGCTGAAGAAGCCCGCCGCCCCGGCCGCGGACCAGCGCGCCCGCTTCGACGCCGACGCCACGTAGGGGCTGCGCCTGCCCGCCGATCCGGGGTCCGATGGCTATCCTCCATCTGTCCGGATGTAGGACGCCCGAGGGGGGCGGGCCGTTCCGGACCCCACGGAACGAGAGGCCGCCCCATGGAGACGACGAGCAGTAGCCGGGTAGGTGCGCAAGCCCCCGAGGCCGCCGCGCCCGCGCCCGCCCCCGCCGCCGAACCCGCACAGGATCCGCAGAACGCCCCGCAACAGCCGCAGCAGGCGCCGCCGCAGCCGCAGGAGGCCGCCGCGCCCGTCCCGGCGGCCCGCCGGACCGCCGAGGGCTACCTGAGGGCAGACTTCCCCTGGTACGGGCTGGACGGGGCCTTCACCGGCCCCCGCTGGCTCATGCAGGTCGGCACCGGCGCCGACGGCACCGTGGAGCACGGCTCCACCGGCCACGGCGACGAGCCCTCCGCACGGGGCGAGATCGCCACCGGCGAGAAGGAGCGCTTCGCGGTGGTCGTCACCGTCGCGAGCAACCCGCTGCGCCGCAGCGGAGACGGCACCGGCGTCCTGGAGGCCACCTCGGTCTCCTCGGCGGCCTGGCTGGCCGGCTCCGGGCTGCTGGCGTACAGCTGGCCGGGCCAGATGGACCACTCCCTGCGCAACGACTGGCTCGACCAGCAGACGGAGGCCGCCTGGGAGCTCGCCGACGATCTGGACGGCGAGGACTGGTCGACGCTGTCGCTGCCGGTCGACGGGGAGCCGACGCCGTTTCACTACCGTGAGTCGGAGTTCGGGTGGGTGCTGGCCGGCTCCACGCGGGGCGGTGTCCATCTGGGGGCGTACGGGCGGGGGATGAGCGCGTACGGGCTCGGGTTCTCGGTGATCCCGGACCTCGGCGCGTACGAGTAGGGGGCGCAAGCCGAAGGGCACCGCCGGCCGGCGGTGCCCTTTTCGCGCTGCGCGGCCCGTGCGGGCCGGTGGTCGGCTCGTGCCCACCCGTTCCGCCCCAGGCGGAACGACTGCCCACGAGCCGCCGTCAGAACTTGTTCTTCGGGGTGATGCCCAGGGACATGCCCGAGAGGCCTCGGGCTCGGCCGCCCAGTTTGCCGGCGATCGCGCGCAGGGCCGCGCCGGCCGGGGAGTCCGGGTCGGCCAGGACGACCGGCTTGCCCTCGTCGCCGCCCTCGCGCAGGCGCACGTCGATCGGGATGGAGCCGAGCACCGGGACGGTCGCGCCGACCGTCTTCGTCAGGCCGTCGGCCACCTTCTGGCCGCCGCCCGAGCCGAACACGTCGACCATCTCGTCGCAGTGCGGGCACGGCAGGCCCGACATGTTCTCGACGACGCCGACGATCTTCTGGTGGGTCTGCACGGCGATCGAGCCGGCCCGCTCCGCGACCTCGGCCGCGGCCTGCTGCGGGGTGGTGACCACGAGGATCTCGGCGTTCGGGACCAGCTGGGCCACCGAGATGGCGATGTCGCCCGTGCCCGGCGGGAGGTCCAGCAGCAGCACGTCCAGGTCTCCCCAGAACACGTCCGCCAGGAACTGCTGGAGCGCCCGGTGCAGCATCGGACCGCGCCACACCACCGGGGCGTTGCCCGGGGTGAACATGCCGATGGAGATGACCTTCACGCCGTTCGCGGACGGCGGCATGATCATGTTCTCGACCTGGGTGGGCTTGCCGTCCACGCCGAGCATGCGCGGCACGCTGTGGCCGTAGATGTCGGCGTCGACCACGCCGACCTTCAGACCGTCCGCCGCCATCGCCGCGGCCAGGTTGACGGTGACCGAGGACTTGCCGACGCCGCCCTTGCCGGACGCGACCGCGTACACACGGGTCAGCGAGCCCGGCTTGGCGAAGGGCACCTCGCGCTCGGCGGTGCCGCCGCGCAGCGTGGCCGCCAGCTCCTTGCGCTGCTCGTCGCTCATCACGTCGAGGGTGACCGCGACGGAGGTCACGCCCGCGACCTTCCCGACGGCCTCGGTGACCAGCTGGGTGATGGTCTCGCGCATGGGACAGCCCGACACGGTCAGGTAGACGGTGACGGCGACCGCGCCGCCGTCGCCGATCTCCACCGATTTGACCATGCCGAGCTCGGTGATCGGCCGGTGGATCTCGGGGTCGTTCACCGTCGCCAGCGCGTCCAGGATCGCGTCCTGCTCGGGCACGGCGGCGTCGGCGGCGGAGCTTGTGTCGGTAGCCATGCCCCGATGGTACGGCTCGGTAGCAGGGCTCAGGAAAGCCCGTCAGCGGTCGCCTTCGTCACGTTCCTGCGGGAATAGCCGCCGCTCGTCCATCTCCTTGATCAGGTCCTGGAACTCGGACCGGATCCAGTCACGCGTCGCGACCTCGCCCAGACCCATCCGCAGGGCCGCGATCTCCCGGGTCAGGTACTCGGTGTCGGCGATGGAGCGCTCGTTCTGCTTGCGGTCCTGCTCGAGGTTGACCCGGTCCCGGTCGTCCTGCCGGTTCTGCGCGAGCAGGATCAGCGGAGCCGCGTACGAGGCCTGGAGGGACAGCATCAGCGTCAGGAAGATGAAGGGGTACTTGTCGAACCGCAGGTGCTCCGGCGCGAAGATGTTCCACAGCACCCAGCAGATGATGACGACCGTCATCCAGACGATGAACCGGCCCGTGCCGAGGAACCGCGCCACCCGCTCCGACAGCCGCCCGAAGGCCTCCGGGTCGTACTCCGGCAGCAGCCGGCGCCTTGAGGGCCGCGGCACGTCGAGGCGGACCCGCGACCGGGTGAGCGCGCTCGAACCGGTCGCCGAGGCCGCCTTCACCCGTTCGCCCCGCTCGAAGGCGGAACGTTCCGCCCGTTCGCCCGACTCCACGTTCAGCCCGAGCTCGCGCGCCTGCGCGCGCGCCCGCTCGCGCCGCTCGCGGATCTGCTCCCGGCGTCGCTCGCGCGCCTGCTCCTTCTCGGAGCGCCCCCGTTCAGTGGCCACCCACGGCCTCCTCGGAGTGGAAGTCCTTCTCGCGCCAGTCGTCCGGCAGCAGGTGGTCCAGTACGTCGTCCACCGTCACCGCGCCCAGCAGCGAACCGCTCTCGTCGACCACCGGCACCGCCACCATGTTGTAGGCGGCCAGGTAGCTGGTCACCACCGGCAGCGAGGCGTCCGGACGCAGCGGCGGCAGGTCCGTGTCCACGATCGAGCTGACCAGCGTGAACGGAGGGTCCCGCAGCAGCCGCTGGAAGTGCACCGTGCCCAGGTACTTGCCCGTCGGGGTCTCGTCCGGCGGCCGGCACACGTACACCTGCGCCGCCAGCGCCGGAGAAAGGTCCGACTGCCGTACGCGGGCCAGCGCGTCCGCGACCGTCGCGTCCGGCCGCAGCACGATCGGCTCCGTGGTCATCAGACCGCCGGCGGTGTTCTCCTCGTACGACAGCAGGCGCCGCACGTCGGCCGCGTCGTCCGGCTGCATCAGCGTCAGCAGCCGCTCCTTGTCGTCCTCCGGCAGCTCGGAGAGCAGGTCGGCCGCGTCGTCCGGGTCCATCGCCTCCAGGACGTCGGCGGCGCGCTCCTCCTTCAGCTTGCCGAGGATCTCCACCTGCTCGTCCTCGGGGAGCTCCTCCATGACGTCCGCGAGCCGGTCGTCGTCGAGGGCGTTGGCCACCTCGGCGCGGCGCTTCGGCGTCAGGTGGTGCAGGACGTTCGCCACGTCGGCGGGGCGCATCTGCTCGAACGTCGCGACCAGGTTCTCGGCGCCCTGCCCGTGCTCCTCCAGGGAGAAGCCCGTCACCGCGGACCACTCCACCGTCAGGGTCTCGCCGCGCCGGCGCAGGGCGCCGCCCTTGCCCTTGCGTACGAAGATCTTGTCGATCTCCCAGTCCCTGCGGGCCGGCAGCTGCTGGATGGCCACGTCCAGGACCGTGACCTCCTCGCCCGTCGCGGTCAGCGTCACCCGGCGGTCCAGCAGCTCGCCGAGGATCAGCCGCTCGGTGGGGCGCTGCTCGAAGCGGCGCATGTTGACGACACCGGTCGTGATCACCTGACCGGACTCCACGCCCGTGACCCGGGTCATCGGCAGGAAGATCCGGCGCCGGCTGACCACCTCGACCACCAGGCCCAGCAGGCGCGGCGGCCGTCCGCCGACGCGCAGCATCGCCACGAGGTCGCGGACCCGCCCGACCTGGTCGCCGTTGGGGTCGAAGACGGGCACACCCGACAGATGCGAGACGAAGATCCGCGGGGCGCCACCAGCCATCCGAGCGCCTCCTAGAGCGTCCCTCAACAGTCCTGCCGCTCCTCAGGCTAGCCCGTGCCCGGTGCAAGCGTCCTGGTGGGGCGGTCCGCGTGGGTGCGGTGCGGGTGTGCTGCGGGTGCGGCGTGCGGGTACCGGGCGGGTAGCCGGGGCGCGGTCACGGCGGGCGGAGCGGCGGCAGGTACGCTGCCTGCGGCTCGCAGCCGTACCCCAGCACCGCCCGCACGACGAGAGGCACCTGCCCGTGACCGCCTACTTCCCTGCCGCGCGCCTGCGCCGGGCCGCGTTCATCGGTGCGCTGTGCGCGGGACTCGCCGTCACCGGCACGGGCTGCGGCTCGGACCCGGACGAGGGGACGAACGGGGTCGGCAAGCTGTCCGCGGACAAGATCGAGGAGAAGGCGAAGGCGGCCGCCACGGCCGCCGACTCCGTGCACCTGTCCGGCACGCTCGTGAGCGGCGGCAAGTCCTTCACCCTCGACATGCGGCTGAAGTCGGACGGCGGCTCCGGCGAGGTGAAGTCCAAGGACGACACCTTCCAGCTGCTGCGGGTGGGGGAGCAGCTGTACCTGAAGGCGAGCGCGGCGTTCTGGGGGCAGTCCGACTCGGCGGGCAAGCTCGGCGACAAGTACGTGAAGGTGCCGGAGAGCGACCCCACGTACAAGCAGTTCCGCGGCTTCACCGACATGCACGTCCTGCTGGACGGGCTGCTCGGCCTGGAGGGCAAGCTCGCCAAGGGCTCCTACACGAAGGTCGGACACACCCGGGCCGTGCAGGTCTCGGCGGCCGAGGGCAAGGGCGGCAAGCTGTCGGTCTCCCTGGAAGGCACCCCGTACCCGCTGATGCTGGAGCGGGCGGGCGGCGCCGGGCGGGTGGAACTCGCGGAGTGGGGCAAGCCGTTCCCCCTCGACCCGCCGGCGCAGGACCAGACGGTGGACTACGGTACGCAGCTCCCGACGACGAAGGACCAGGGCAACGACGGCACCGCCCCGGCGCCGTCGAAGGGGTCGGGGCAGGGGTCGAACCCCACGAAGCCGTAACCCCACGGGGCGGCGGGCAGACCCCGTCCGGCGGGCCCGAACCTTCGGGGCCGCTGCCCAGCCCCGCCGCCCTCCGGGGGCCCGTCCCCCCGGCGCTGCGCACCCGTCGGCCTGTCCGTGCTCCGCCCGTCACCCCTACGGCGCTCCGCGCCCGCGCCTCGAACGCCGGCGAGGCCGGACGGTCCCGGCCCGCCCGCACCTTCCAGCCCGGCCGCACCATGCAGCCCGTCCGGCGTTTGAGGACCGGGGTCCGGGGCGGAGCCCCGGGTCTTTCAGCCCCGCCGGCGTTTGAGGCGCGGGTCCGGGCAGAGCCCGGTTTCGGGAAGGGGCGGGGTGGGGGAACGGCCCCGCGCAGCAGCCCGCACGCAGCCGGCCGCCGGGGCCGGGCGCGCGGCGGGGCACCTCCTCGGCCGTCGAGCGTTTCCAGGGGCCGGAGGAGGGAGGGTGGTTGCGTTCGACGCCCTGCGGGGGCTCCCGGCCGCACACCCGGCCCCGGCGGGGCCTACGGGCGGGGCTTCTTGCGCTTCAGGAGGAGCTTCGGGAGGTGGGCCGGGATCGGGCGGCGGGTGATGGCCGGGGAGGCCAGCGGAGCCGCGGCCAGCGAACCGGCCGGGAGCGCGCCGACGGCCTGCGGCTCCAGCCGCAGCAGCCGGCACTCCCGCGCCCACCGCTCCGTCATCTCCTCCGAGTCGGGCGCGTTCAGCCGCTTGCCCTTGAGCTCGGCGACCGCCGCGGCCCATTCCTCGCCGCGGGGCGGCAGTTCCCGCACGGTCGCGGTCCAGGCGACCAGCCGCCCGCCCTTGTCCTTGCTCCGCACCGTCACCTCGGCCGTCGCACCGTCCGCCAGCGCGGGGAACGGCTGCTCGCCGGGTCCGTCGCCCAGCACGTGCGCGGCGCCGTCCACCCAAGCGTGCCACAGGGCGCGGTCCGCTCCGGCGCCGCGGACCCAGATCAGGCCGGACTTCTTGGTGGCCTCCTCGACGAGGGCCAGGTCGAGCGTGCTGAGAGTCATGCGCACAGAGTAGGGGAGGTCACACGGCCGCGGCCGGGCGGGAGTCGCCCCGCCACGCGGCCGCGAGCAGCAGCGCGCCCGGGGCGACCCCGGCGACCGCCGCCACCGTGGCGGCCGAGGCGCCCCCGAACGCCAGGGCCATTCCGGCGGCTCCGCAGACGGACATGGCCGCGGCGAGCACCCGGAGCGCCGGCATGCGCCAGACGGCGGCCAGTCCGAAGAAGTGCACGCCGACGACGAGGGCGATCCAGCCCACCGTCGCCCGCGGCGTGTCCAGCACGTTGGTGATGACCGCCGCCCCGCCGAGGGCGGCGATCACCTCGGCGGCCACCACGTACCAGTAGGTGCGGCCGAAGCCCGCCCTCGGAGCGGTCCCGGTGCTGCTGCGGCGTATCGACAGGAAGAGGCCGAGGAAGGCGGCGACGGCGGCCACTCGGATGGGGGCGGACAGTGCTTGTGGCAGTGCCCCCGCGTTGGCCTGGATGAAGGCCAGGCCGAAGAGGCCACCGATGAGTTGCCCCAACTGGTTCTTTTTCATGATCGTCAGAATTTCACAGCCACCCGTGGCGGTGCAGGGCCCGGTGGATGGTGAAGCAGCTGGCGACGATGGCGGCCATCACCATCGGGTAGCCGTACTTCCAGTGGAGTTCGGGCATGTGGTCGAAGTTCATGCCGTAGACCCCGCAGATCATGGTGGGTACGGCGATGATCGCCGCCCACGAGGTGATCTTGCGCATGTCCTCGTTCTGGGCGACGGTCGCCTGCGCGAGGTTGGCCTGGAGGATCGAGTTCAGCAGTTCGTCGAAGCCGACGACCTGCTCGTGCACGCGGGCGAGGTGGTCGGCGACGTCGCGGAAGTACTTCTGGATGTCCGGGTCGACCAGCCGCATCGGGCGCTCGCTGAGCAGCTCCATCGGCCGCAGCAGGGGGGACACCGCCCGCTTGAACTCCAGCACCTCGCGCTTGAGCTGGTAGATGCGGCCCGCGTCGCCGCCGCGGGTGGCGCCCTTGGTGGGGGCCGCGAAGACGGCGCTCTCCACCTCGTCGATGTCGTCCTGGACGGCCGCCGCGACCGCGATGTACCCGTCGACCACGTGGTCCGCGATGGAGTGCAGGACCGAGGAGGGGCCCTTGGCGAGCAGGTCCGGCTCGTCCTGGAGGCGGTGGCGCAGTCCCTTCAGGGAGCCCTGGCCGCCGTGCCGGACGGTGATGACGAAGTCGGGGCCGGTGAAGCACATCACCTCGCCGGTCTCCACCACCTCGCTGGTGGCGGTCAGTTCGGCGTGCTCCACGTAGTGGATCGTCTTGAAGACGGTGAAGAGGGTGTCGTCGTACCGCTCCAGCTTCGGCCGCTGGTGCGCGTGCACCGCGTCCTCCACGGCGAGGGGGTGCAGCCCGAAGGTGGCGGCGATCCCCGCGAACTCCGCCTCGGTCGGCTCGTGCAGGCCGATCCAGGCGAAACCGCCGTCCTCGCGGACCCGGCGGATCGCCTCACGGGGCGTCAGGCAGGCCGTCCCCTGTACGCGCCGGCCGTCGCGGTACACGGCGCAGTCGACCACCGCACTGCTGGCGGAGGGGTCGCGAGTGGTGTCGTAGCCGGGCTGGACGGGAGTGGGCTTGCGGAGCGACGGACGGACGGCCGCACGCAGGTAGGGCAGCATCGACATGGCAGGCTCCTTCTCGCGCACGGCTGCGGACCGCACGGGTGGGAGACCTTCCGGGGGCGCGGGCGGGTGGGCCCGGGCAGGCGGAAGGAACAGGACGGGAGGACAAAGACGTTCTGCCGTCGCTCTTCTACTGATTCAGGGTGTCAGGGGAGCGGAAGAGCGATTGGTACTGCACGATCGACTTCGGTCCATCGCAGCCCCACCTCCTCCGGCCGGTCCCCCGTGGGGGACGTCCTGTCGTCCAGGGCCTTGAAACAACGCTTCTGCGTGCGGCCCGAACCAGCTGTCAACACTATCAGCCGACTGATGGTCAAGACCCGCCCTTTACCCGCCTGATACGAGTTCTATGCTCGCTCCATGGCAGAAATTCTGGCCCTCGTCGAGGCCCGGCTGCGCACCGCGTTCGGTGAACCCGACGCCCGCGCCGCCGTCACCTTCCTGGGCACCGACCGCATCGAGGTACTCCGCTTCGCCGAGGGAGACCTCGTGCGGTACGCGACCCTCGGAATGTCCGCGCACCCGATGACCGACCCGACCGACATGGTCGCCGACCCCGTCCGCGGGCCGCGCGCCGAGCTCGTGCTGACCGTACGAGGAGGACTCGCGCCCACCGACAAACTGCTCCGGCCGCTCGCCGTGCTGGCGGCCTCACCTCAGGTCGAGGGCCTGATCGTGGCCCCCGGCGCCTCGCTCGACGTGGGCGAACCGCTCTGGGACGGGGCCGCCTTCAGCTCCGTGCTCGTGGCCGAACCGGGCGGCCTGGTGGAGGACCTGGAGCTCGACGAGCCCATGGACCCGGTCCGCTTCCTGCCGCTGCTGCCGATGACCGCGAACGAGGCCGCGTGGAAACGCGTGCACGGCGCCGCGGCCCTCCAGGAGCGCTGGCTCGCCCGCGGCACGGACCTGAGGGACCCGATGCGCAGCGCGGTCGCACTGGACTGACCCCCGGCCGGCCGCCCGGACCGGCTGCCCGGATGGGTGAGCCAGCCTTGACGGGCGGGCGGCCGGGGAGGAGCGTGGCTTCTTATGAGGGGTGAACCAAGTTGCCCGAAGTGCGGTGGCCGGGTCAGGGCGCCCGGACTCTTCTCCGACTCCTGGCAGTGCGCCGTGCACGGCACTGTCCACCCCCTGCAACCGGTCATCCCGCCCAGCGTGGAGGCCCTGGGCGTCGTGGTGCACCGGGCTCAGGTGCCGGTGTGGATGCCCTGGCCGCTGCCGGTGGGCTGGTTGTTCACGGGGGTCGCGTCCGCGGGTGACGACCGCAACGGGGGCCGGGCGACGGCCGTGGCCTGCTCGGGGCCCGGCCCGCTGGGCGGCATCGGCGAGCTGGTGCTGGTCGCGGAGGAGCTGGGGGTGGGCCTCGGCGCGCGGTACGCGGGCATCGACGGACCCGACCCCGGCGCGCACATCGACGTGTCGGCGCCGCCCCACGCCAAGGTCGTGGCCGCCGGCCGCCCGACACCGCTGTGGCACCTGAGCAAGGCCCCCGACGACCGGGCCGTCTTCGCGGGCGAGGCGCGGGGCCTGTGGTTGTGGGCGATCGTGTGGCCGGAGCAGACCGGCCTCCTCATGTACGACGAGCTCGTCCTCACCGATCTCCGCGATGCGGGGGCGGAGGTCGAGCTCCTTCCGTGCGGGGCCCTGAGCCCCCGCATCCTGGGGCCGTCCTAGGGGCTGTCCTTCGGATCGGGCCGGATCAGGGAGCGGGGCCTGGGAGGTCTGGACCAGAGGGGGCCGACGGCGCGGGTATCCTGGAGTGTCCCCTCGTCCGTCCGAACCCTGGAGCCCGGCTGTGCGCATCGACCTGCACGCCCACTCCACGGCTTCCGACGGTACGGACACCCCCGCCGAGCTGGTGCGCAATGCCGCCGCCGCGGGGCTGGACGTGGTCGCGCTGACCGACCACGACACCGTGGGCGGGTACGCCGAGGCCGTCGCCGCGGTGCCGGCCGGGCTGACGCTGGTCACGGGCGCCGAGCTGTCCTGCCGCCTCGACGGGGTCGGGATGCACATGCTCGCGTACCTCTTCGACCCCGAGGAGCCGGAGCTCGCCCGCGAGCGGGAGCTCGTCCGGGACGACCGGACCCCCCGCGCGCAGACCATGGTCGGCAAGCTCCAGGCCCTCGGCGTGGACGTCACCTGGGAACAGGTGGCCCGGATCGCCGGTGCGGGATCGGTCGGGCGGCCGCACATCGCCACCGCCCTCGTCGAGCTGGGCGTCGTGCCCACCGTGTCGGACGCCTTCACGCCCGAGTGGCTGGCCGACGGCGGCCGCGCGTACGCCGAGAAGCACGAGCTCGACCCCTTCGACGCCATCCGCCTGGTCAAGGCGGCCGGCGGGGTCACCGTCTTCGCACACCCCCTCGCCGTCAAGCGCGGCGAGTGCGTGCCCGAGGCCGCGATCGCCGAGCTGGCGGCCGCGGGCCTGGACGGCATCGAGGTGGACCACATGGACCACGACGCCGACACCCGCGCCCGGCTGCGCGACCTGGCGGCGGACCTCGGGCTGCTGACCACCGGGTCCAGCGACTACCACGGCAGCCGCAAGACGTGCCGACTCGGGGAGTACACGACCGACCCCGAGATCTACGGCGAGATCACGCGCCGCGCGACCGGGGCCTTCCCGGTGCCCGGCGCCGGCGGACGCGAGCGCTGACGGACGGCCTTCCGGCCCGCCCGTCCCGTCCCTCCCGTACTTCTTTCCGCTCTTCTGCGCGATACCCCCATTTCGCGACACCCCTCACCTGCAAGGCATCACTGTGTTTGATTTCGCCGTCTTCGGATCCCTATTCCTCACGCTTTTCGTGATTATGGACCCCCCGGGGATCACGCCGATCTTCCTCGCCCTGACCTCCGGCCGTCCCGCCAAGGTGCAGCGCCGCATGGCCTGGCAGGCCGTCTGCGTGGCCTTCGGCGTCATCGCCGTCTTCGGTCTCTGCGGCCAGCAGATCCTGGACTACCTGCACGTCTCCGTCCCGGCGCTGATGATCGCCGGCGGTCTGCTGCTCCTGCTCATCGCCCTGGACCTGCTGACCGGCAAGACGGACGAGCCGAAGCAGACCAAGGACGTGAACGTGGCCCTCGTCCCGCTGGGCATGCCGCTGCTGGCCGGGCCCGGTGCGATCGTGTCCGTGATCCTCGCCGTGCAGAAGGCCGACGGGTTCGGCGGGCAGGTCTCCGTCTGGACCGCGATCGCCGCCATGCACGTCGTGCTGTGGCTGACGATGCGCTACTCCCTGGTGATCATCCGGGTCATCAAGGACGGCGGCGTGGTCCTCGTGACCCGGCTCGCCGGCATGATGCTCTCCGCGATCGCCGTCCAGCAGATCATCAACGGCGTGCTCCAGGTCGTGCGCGGGTCCTGAGCCCGCGGCCGCCGCGCATGCGAACGCCCCCGCACCGGGACCGGTGCGGGGGCGCGAACGTATTGCGCGAAGCGTCAGCTGGACGCACTCTCGGCCGGTCGGATCAGAATGCGCTGGCCGACGGCCGCGGCCTGCTGCACGATCCGCTTGACGGAGGACGCGTCCACGACGGTGCTGTCCACGGCGGTCCCGTCGACGTCGTCCAGGCGCAGAATCTCGAAGCGCACGGGCTTCTCCCTTCGTCGGTGTTCTCCTTGCACTGGGTCAACGAAGAGTGGGCCGCAATCATTCCCTACGCTAAAGAAATTTTTTCACTGGCTAAGGACTAGTGGGTACGGGAGTCCCCGGCGGTGTCCCAGAAGGCTGCCAGTGCACCTGCCGTGACCTGCGGAGACTCCGCGTTCGGCGAGTGTTCCGCACCCGGGACCACCACCCGCTGGGCACCCAGCCGCCGCGCCATCTCGTCCATCAGCGGGACCGGCCAGGCGTAGTCGACCTCGCCGGAGAGGACCAGCTTCGGCAGACCGGCGCGGCTCAGCTCCTCCACCCGGTCCGGCTCGGAGATCAGCACCCGGCCCGTGACGATCAGCTGCTCAGGGGCGGTGGCCAGCCACCGCCCGCGCAGGAACTCCGCCAGCTCGGGGGAGTCCGCGACCGCGTCCTCGGGATCCTGCGCCCGCATCGCCGCCCAGATTCCCGGCATGTCGTGGCCCATCGCCTCGAGTGCGGCGACCAGCAGTTTCGTACGCACCTGCTGCTCCTGCGAGATCGCGGCCGGCCCGCTGCTCATCAGGGTCAGCGAGGCGAACGCCGACGGGTCGCGCAGCACCGCGGCGCGCGAGATCAGCCCGCCGAGCGAGTGCCCGACCAGGTGCACCGGCCCCGCCCCCAGCGCCGCGGCCTGCGCCAGGACGTCCTGCGCCAGCTCCTCCAGGGCGTACGGGGCCTCCTCGCGCGGACCCGCGCTCTCGTGCTGGCCGCGCCCGTCGACTGCGACGACCCGGTACCCGGCGGCGGCCAGCGGCTCCAGGAGGCCGATGAAGTCCTCCTTGCTCCCCGTGAACCCGGGGACCAGCAGGGCGGTGCCGCGGACGGGCTCACCGGCCTCGTGCACGGCGAACTCACCGCGGGCGGTGGAGAGGCGGTACCCACGGGCGACGGACGGCAGGGTGAGGCGCGGCGGCTTGCTCATGGCCCGAGGTTACCGGCCCGTAGGGGGTGGCGGGGGCCCGGGTACGCCGACGGCCCCGGCCCCCTCGAAAGGGGACCGGGGCCGTCGGTGCGGTACGGGAACCGGGGGCGCCTACGCCTCCGGAGCGGCCGCGGCCTTGCGGGTGCGCGTGCGCTTCGGCTTGGCCGGAGCCTCCTCCGCTGCGACGGCGGCTTCGGCGGCGACCGGAGCGGCCTCGGCGACCGGGGCGGCCGCGGCCTTGCGCGTACGGGTCCGCTTCGGCTTGGCCGGGGCCTCCTCCGCCACCACGGGGGCTGCGGCGACGACCTCGGCGACGGCCTCGGCCACCACAGGAGCCGCCTCGGCGACCTTGCGGGGACGCGTCGTGCGGCGCGCCTTCACCGGCTCGACCGGCGGAGCCATCTGGAAGTCCGGCTCGGGAGCCGTCTCGACCTTGCGGACCGGCCGGCGCGGGGCCCGGCGGACGGGCTCCACGGGCGGGGCCGCCTGGACGTCCGGCGTGATGCCGGCGACCGGAGCCACGGCCTTCTGGGTCGGCCGGCGGCGCGCACGGACCGGAGCCTCCTCCGCCACGGGGGCGGCGGCGACCGGAACCGCCTCGGCGACCGGAGCCGCCTCGGCGACCGGAGCCGCCTCGGCGACCGGAGCCGCCTCCACGGCCTGGGCCGGCACCGTGCCGACGCGGGTGCGGCGGCGGCGCGGCCTGCGCGGCTCGTCGGCGGCCGGAGCGGCCGGAGCCTGAGGGGCCTCGGCCACGGGAGCGGCGTCGGCGGTCTCGGAGCCGAGCTCCGCACCGCCACGGGTGCGACGGCGCTGACGCGGCGTACGGGTACGCGCGGGGCGCTCCTCCGTCACGACGGCGGCTGCGGCCGGACCGCGACCGCCACGGCCACCGCGGCCGCCGGTCTCGCCCAGGTCCTCGAGCTCCTCGGCCTTCAGGCCGGCCCGCGTGCGCTCGGCGCGCGGCAGGATGCCCTTGGTGCCGGCCGGGATGTTCAGTTCCTCGAACAGGTGCGGGGACGTGGAGTACGTCTCGACCGGGTCGTGGAAGTCCAGCTCCAGCGCCTTGTTGATCAGCTGCCAGCGCGGGATGTCGTCCCAGTCCACCAGCGTGACGGCGGTGCCCTTGTTGCCCGCGCGGCCGGTGCGGCCCACGCGGTGCAGGAAGGTCTTCTCGTCCTCCGGCGTCTGGTAGTTGATGACGTGGGTCACACCCTCGACATCGATACCGCGCGCGGCGACGTCGGTGCACACCAGCACGTCGACCTTGCCGTTGCGGAACGCGCGCAGCGCCTGCTCGCGCGCACCCTGGCCCAGGTCGCCGTGGACGGCGCCCGAGGCGAAGCCGCGCTTCTCCAGCTGCTCGGCGATGTCCGCGGCCGTGCGCTTGGTACGGCAGAAGATCATGGCCAGCCCGCGGCCCTCGGCCTGCAGGATGCGGGAGACGAGCTCCGGCTTGTCCATGTTGTGCGCACGGAAGACGTGCTGCGCGATGTTGGCGACGGTCGCGCCCTCGCCGTCCTCGGAGACGGCGCGGATGTGCGTCGGCTGCGACATGTACCGGCGGGCCAGGCCGATGACCGCGCCCGGCATGGTCGCCGAGAACAGCATCGTCTGACGCCGCGCGGGCAGCAGGTTCATGATCTTCTCGACGTCGGGCAGGAAGCCCAGGTCGAGCATCTCGTCGGCCTCGTCCAGGACGAGGGCCTTGACGTGGGACAGGTCGAGCTTCTTCTGCCCGGCCAGGTCCAGCAGGCGGCCCGGGGTGCCGACGATGACGTCGACGCCCTTCTTGAGCGCCTCGACCTGGGGCTCGTACGCGCGGCCGCCGTATATGGCGAGGACGCGGACGTTGCGGACCTTGCCCGCGGTGAGGAGGTCGTTGGTGACCTGGGTGCACAGCTCGCGGGTCGGAACCACCACGAGGGCCTGCGGGGCGTCGGTCAGCTGGTCGGGCCTGGCCCGGCCGGCCTCGACGTCCGCGGGGACGACGACCCGCTCCAGCAGCGGAAGGCCGAAACCGAGCGTCTTGCCGGTACCGGTCTTCGCCTGGCCGATGACGTCCGTGCCGGAAAGGGCGACGGGGAGGGTCATCTCCTGGATCGGGAAGGGGGACACGATGCCGACGGCCTCGAGGGCCTCGGCCGTCTCGGGATAGATCCCGAGGTCTCGGAACGTAGTCAGGGTGCTGCCTCTTCTGTGAGACGCGGCGCGAGGCGGCGAGGGGGGTCGTACCGTGCCGTGCTTGCAGTACTGCCACGTACGAAGCTGCGCGGGACCACTGGCCTTCGCTCAAGCGCATCTGCCGCTGAGGGGGCCCCTCGTAGGAGGCGGTACGCATGAACGTACTCACCACACCGAGGGCGGTCGGTTGGAGCCGATCGGGCCACCGACCGGGCATCCTCATTCGGATGCGCCGCCGAGTATTCGGCAAGCGCATTACCACTGTACCCCGGATTCGCGCAGGTGTGTCGGGTGAATTCACCGGGTCGACGCGTTTAGGTGTCACGACAGTGAGCAGGAGTGGTGACTTGGCGCGCCTTTCGGCGGGCTATTGTGCGGAGCATGCCGACCGTTGAAAACGCCTCGCCCGCCGACGACAGCACCCCCGCCGAAGCCGTGGGCATCGCCGCCCAGGACTGGGCGACGGCCTCCGCCTCGCCGCAGTACCGGGCCGCCGTCGTGGACCTGCTCGGCGCACTCGCGTACGGCGAGCTCGCGGCCTTCGAGCGCCTCGCGGAGGACGCGAAGCTCGCGCCCACCCTCGACGACAAGGCCGAGCTCGCCGCCATGGCCTCCGCCGAGTTCCACCACTTCGAGCGACTGCGCGACCGGCTCGCCGCCATCGAGGCCGAGCCCACCGCCGCCATGGAGCCCTTCGCGAAGGGCGTCGACGACTTCCACCGCCAGACCGCGCCGTCGGACTGGCTGGAGGGCCTGGTCAAGGCGTACGTCGGCGACTCGATCGCCAGCGACTTCTACCGCGAGGTCGCCAGCCACCTGGACACCGACACCCGCGCGCTCGTGCTCGGCGTGCTCGACGACACCGGCCACGGCAACTTCGCCGTCGAGAAGGTCCGCGCCGCGATCGAGGCGGACCCGCGCTGCGGCGGTCGGCTCGCCCTGTGGGCCCGCCGCCTGATGGGCGAGGCCCTCTCGCAGGCCCAGCGCGTGGTCGCCGAGCGCGACGCGCTCTCCACCATGCTGGTCGGCGGCGTCGACGGCATGGCGGCCGGCTTCGACCTGGCGGCCGTCGGCGAGATGTTCACCCGCATCACCAAGGCCCACACCAAGCGCATGGCGGCCCTGGGGCTCGCCGCCTAGCAGTACCCGCACTACCCGTACGACACGGAGGCCCCGGCGCGCATCACGGCGCGCCGGGGCCTCCGTCTCGTCGAGGACGACTCGTACGGGATCTGCCGTCAGCCCTGCGTCGGGAGCGAAAACGGAGTCCTGTGGGACTGCCTGCGGGGCCCTGCGGCCGGACGGAGCAGCAGCGACAGGACCACCGCCGAGACGAGCACCGCCCCGACGAAGGTCGCCATCAGCGTGTTGTGCCCGGGGCCCAGTGCGAAGTGCGTCAGATACGCCCCGAACAGCGCCCCCAGCACTCCGCTGACCAGCACGATCCTCGGGGAGGGCAGCCGCTGCGCCAGCACTCTCGCGGCTGTCGCGGAAAGGGCGAGGCCCAGCAGAGCAGAGCCGAGCGCTTCCATCAGCAGCATGGGTCCCTCCGAAACGTCGGGGCAAACCGGGTCACTGCCGTCCTACCCGAAGCGGAAGAAAGGGAAACGGCCCGATGGAATCAACCACCGGGCCGTTTCGCTCAGTTCTCCGTGCTTCCGGATACCCCTCAGAGGTTCCCGAAACCGACCTTGCGCGCGGTCGGCTCACCCAGGTCGACGTACGACAGGCGGTCGGACGGGACCAGGACCTTGCGGCCCTTGGTGTCGCTGAGGCTCAGCAGCGGCTCCGTGCCGGACAGCGCGGCGGCGACGATGCGCTCCAGCTCCTCGGCGCTCAGGTCGCTCTCCAGCACGATCTCCCGGGGTGCGTGCTGCACGCCGATCTTGACCTCCACGGCTTTGTCCCTCCGACGGTCCGTTTCGCGCGATCAGCCGCGCCGTACGCGGTCCACATTAGCCCGGAGAGGGGACGCGGACCGCGCGGACCGGACACGCTCGCAGCGAACAGCGGCCGGTCGGACCGGCCGCCCCCTCAGGCCCCCGCGCCCTCCGTGCCGTGCAGGGGGAAGCCGGCGATACCGCGCCACGCGAGCGAGGTCAGCAGGCCGACCGCCGTGTCACGGGCCACCGGGCTCTCACTGGACAGCCAGTACCGCGCCACGACCTGCGAGACCCCGCCCAGACCCACGGCGAGCAGCATCGACTCGTCCTTGGACAGGCCGGTGTCCTCGGCGATGACGTCCGAGATGGCCTCCGCGCACTGGAGCGAGACCCGGTCGACGCGCTCGCGCACCGCCGGCTCGTTCGTCAGGTCGGACTCGAAGACCAGCCGGAAGGCGCCGCCCTCGTCCTCCACGTACGCGAAGTAGGCGTCCATGGTCGCCGCCACGCGCAGCTTGTTGTCCGTCGTCGAGGCGAGTGCGCCGCGCACGGCCAGCAGCAGTGCCTCGCAGTGCTGGTCCAGGAGCGCCAGATAGAGGTCGAGCTTGCCGGGGAAGTGCTGGTACAGCACCGGCTTGCTCACCCCGGCGCGCTCGGCGATGTCGTCCATCGCCGCCGCGTGGTAACCCTGCGCGACGAAAACCTCCTGGGCCGCGCCCAGCAGCTGGTTGCGCCGGGCTCGGCGCGGCAGTCGCGTGCCCCGCGGACGCGCTGCCTCGGTCTGCTCGATGGCTGTCACGCCGCCTCCCACTTTCTCTAAGAACACAGTGCGCTCTGCGCCGCGCCGCCATCGTACTTTTCGGTAACCGAATCTGGAGGGTTCGAGCCGAGTTTTCTCGCGGTACGGACCGGTCGGACGCCCTGGTCAGCGGTCGGTCTGGGGTCGGTTCCGGGTCTTCCGGCGGCCGGTCAGCGGTAGTCGTCCTCGTCCAGCGGCACCACCCGCGCCTGCTCGGCGGCGTCGCCGTCGGCGGCCTCGCCCCGCTCCCGGCCGCCCACCGGGTCGTCCTCGCCCGGCTGCAATTCGGCCAGTTGTTCCGCCACATCCGCCTCGGGCGCCTCCGCATCCGGGAACTCGACCTCCCGGAAGGTGTCCGGTTCCGCAGGGTCGACAGTCATGCCGCTCCCCTCGCTTCCTTGGTTTCACCTACGAGCCTAGGAGGATCGCGGATACCCCGCTATGCGGATTGCCACACTTCTGTGACCGCGAACACAGGAGGCCGGGCGTGATCGTCTCGTAACATTGCCCGCATGTCTTCCACGGAGCTGCCGGGCGTACGGTCCACCGCCGAGCTGTCGTCCCTGGTGGGAGCGGTCCCCGTGGCCGAAGGGGAGCGGTCGCGGACCGTCGTGCTGCCCGGGCTGGAGCTCAACTTCCGGGTGCGCGTGCCGCTCGGCACGGACCTGCCGCCCGCGCTGTTCGTCCACGGACTCGGCGGTTCCTCTCAGAACTGGTCGGCCCTCATGGGACAGCTCGCGGACACCGTCGACGGCGAGGCCGTCGACCTGCCCGGCTTCGGCTGGTCCCCGCCACCCGCCGACCGGGACTACTCCGTGACCGCGTTCGCCCGCGCCGTCATCCGCCACCTCGACGCCGCCGGCCGCGGCCCGGTGCACCTGTTCGGCAACTCCCTCGGCGGCGCCGTCTCCACCCGGGTCGCGGCCGTCCGGCCCGACCTCGTGCGCACCCTGACGCTGGTCTCGCCCGCCCTGCCCGAGCTGCGCGTGCAGAAGAGCGCCGTGCCGACCGCGCTGCTCGCCGTACCCGGAGTCGCGGCGCTGTTCAGCCGGCTGACGCGGGGCCTGAGTGCCGAACAGCGCACCCGGGGGGTGACGGACCTCTGTTACGGAGACCCCTCACGGGTGAGTCCCGAAGCGTTCCGGGACGCCGTCGCGGAGATGGAGCGGCGGATGGAGCTCCCGTACTTCTGGGAGGCCATGACCAGGTCATCGCGGGGGATCGTCGACGCCTACACCCTCGGCGGGCAGCACGGCCTGTGGCGCCAGGCGCAGCGGGTGCTCGCCCCGACCCTGCTCGTCTACGGCGGACGGGACCAGCTGGTCTCGTACCGTATGGCGCGCAGGGCGGCCGCCTCCTTCCGCGGCTCGCGGCTGCTGACGCTGCCCGAGGCCGGGCACGTGGCGATGATGGAGCACCCCGGACTGGTGGCCGACGCCTTCCGGGACCTCCTCCGGGACACCGAAGAGGACAAGGGCTGAGGACCGTGGGACGACATAGTCGCAAGGCCCAGCCCCCTGCCCCGGTGCCCGATCCGGCGCCGGCCCCCGCGCCGGCGAGCCCCGAGCCGCAGCTCGGGTACGAGTACGACTACGAGTTCGCGTACGGATACGACTCCGGGGAACCGGGCGCGCGGCGCCGCCCCGAACCCACCGTCACGCACCAGGGGTACGTGGCCCGGGACGCGCGGGCCGGCGGGCACCCCCAGCAGTACGAGCAGGGCGGCGCCTGGGGGGCGGGCCCGGACCCGGCCCCCGTGTACGGGGACTGGCGCGGGGTGCCGCGCACCCGCACCGCCGCGCCGACCGCGCTCCTCGACAGCGACACCCCGGCTTTCGGCACGCCAGCGGTGGGCTTCCCGCAGGTCACCCTCGCGCCGCCGGCCCCCGCGCCCGCCCCGGTGCCCTCGCCCGCCGCCATGCCCGTGCAGGCGCCTGCGCCCGCGCACGGCCCGGTCACCTCCACGGGCTCGCACCGCAAGGTGCGCGTGCCCGGGCCGCGCACGCCGGCCGATGCCGCCGTTCCCGAGGCCGAGCGCCCCGGCTCCGGCCGCAGCCGCAAGGCCTGGACGTACACCGGCATGGCCGCCGCGGCCGTCACCACCGCCCTCGCCGTCGTCGTCGCGGTCCACATGACCTCGGAGGCCGACGGCGCGAAGCCGGACCCGCTCGCCGCCCCCGGCAAGGTCCCGGCCGACGCCGCTGCCTCCGCCAACAGCCCGACGGCGCACGCGCCCGCCGCCGACGCCCCCGCCGTCCCGGCCGCGCCGGAGCTCACGTACGAGCAGAAGATGGCCCAGCAGCTGCCGATCGACGCGAAGCTCGCCGGCCCCGGGACCTTCGACACGGTGCCCGGCGTCGCCAAGGCCCCCGGCAAGGGCAAGACCGTGCGCTACCGCGTCGACGTCGAACAGGGCCTCGGGCTGGACCCGGCGCTCTTCGCCGAGGCCGTCCACCGCACCCTCAACGACGACCGCAGCTGGGGTCACGGCGGCGCGATGACCTTCGAGCGCGTGCCGGGCGGCGAGGCCGACTTCGTGATCACCCTCGCGAGTCCCGGGACCACCGGGAAGTGGTGCGCCAAGTCGGGGCTCGACACCACCGTCGACAACGTCTCCTGCGACTCCGCGTCCACCGAGCGGGTGATGATCAACGCGTTCCGCTGGGCGCAGGGCTCGCCGACGTACGGCCCCGAGCAGATGCTCAGTTATCGCCAGATGCTCATCAACCACGAGGTCGGCCACCGGCTCGGACACGGGCACGTGAACTGCAAGACGCCCGGCGCGCTCGCCCCGATCATGCAGCAGCAGACCAAGTCCCTCGACATCGACGGAATCCAGTGCAAGCCCAACCCCTGGGTGTTCCCCGGGACTTGACCGGCCGCCGTCATCCGCGTTGACAATCCGTCCGATCATCGGCAATCGTTCTCCGCATGTCGCAGCACCACACCACCACCGCGAGCGCCGCCATCGAGCTGGCGCTGCTTGGTGTGACCGCGCACAGCGTGGCCGACATCCTCTGTCGCTGAGCCTGCCCGCAAGCGCCGCGACCTCCCCCGCGACATCCCGCGGGAACACCGCCGCGCCCGGGCGCACGCAAACGCCCGCAGGCGCGGCTTCTCCGTGACGGACCCCTTTTCCGGCTCCGCCGTCGACCGCTGCCCCTCGCGTGGCATTCCCTCCCTTCCTTCACGCCGAGAGGTCTCTTTCCGATGCTCCGTCATGCCCACATATCGCGCCGCGTCGCCGCGGTCGCCGTCAGCCTCGTACTGGCCGGGGGCGCCGCGGCCTGCGGGCCGAAGGACGGTGCGGACAAGGCCGGCTCCGGTGACAAGGCGGGCGCCGCCGGCGTTCCGCAGAAGGGCGGCACCCTCACCGTCCTCAACAACGAGCCGCAGGAGGACTTCGACCCCGCCCGGCTCTACACCTCGGGCGGCGGAAACGTCCCCTCGCTGGTCTTCCGTACGCTGACCACCCGCAACCGCGAGGCCGGAGCGGCCGGCACCAAGGTCGTGCCCGACCTCGCCACCGACACCGGCAAGGCCAACGCCGACGCCACCGAGTGGACGTACACCCTCAAGGACGGGCTGAAGTACGAGGACGGCTCCCCGATCACCACCGCCGACATCAAGTACGGCATCGAGCGGTCCTTCGCCGCCGAACTGTCGGGCGGAGCCCCTTATCTGCGGGACTGGCTCGTCGGCGGAGAGACGTACGAGGGCCCCTACAAGGACGGCGGCAAGGGCCTCGACTCGATCGTCGTGCCCGACGCGAAGACCATCGTCTTCAAGCTGCGCAAGCCCGAGGGCGACTTCCCGTTCGTCGCCACCCAGACGCAGTTCGCACCCGTCCCCAAGGCCAAGGACACCGGGGTCAAGTACGAGGAGCACCCGGTCTCCTCCGGCCCGTACAAGGTCGTCAAGAACGAGAACGACGGCGAGCACCTCACCCTGGAGCGCAACGAGCACTGGGACCCGAAGACCGACGGCGAACGCAAGGCCTACCCGGACACGATCGACGTCCGGGCCGGCCTCGACGCCGCCGTCATCAACCAGCGCCTCACCACCAGCACCGGCCCCGACGCGGCCGCCATCACCACCGACACCAACCTGGGGCCCGCGGAACTCGCCCAGATCGGCGACAACAAGGAACTCGCGGCCCGCGTCGGAACCGGCCACTTCGGCTACGTCAACTACCTGGCGTTCAACCCGAAGGTGGCCCCCTTCGACAACCCGAAGGTGCGCCAGGCCATCTCCTACGCGATCAACCGCACCAGCGTGATCAACGCGGCGGGCGGCTCCGCGCTCGCCGAGCCCGCCACCACCTTCCTGCCCGAGCACGAGGCCTTCGGCTACCTGGCCCACGACCACTTCCCGGCCGGCAAGACCGGTGACCCGGCCAAGGCCAAGGAGGTGCTGAAGGAAGCGGGCTACCCCGACGGCCTCACCATCACCCTCACCCACTCCAACGCGCAGAACCGGCAGACCAGCCCCGAGGTCGCCACCGCCGTACAGCAGGCCCTCGCCGCCGCCGGGATCACGGTCAAGCTGGAAGGCCTGGAGGCCAACGCCTTCAACCAGCGCCGCTGGGACGCCAAGAACACGCCCGGCTTCTTCCTCTCCCGCTGGGGCGCCGACTGGCCCTCCGGCGGACCCTTCCTCGCGCCGATCTTCGACGGCCGGCAGATCGTCACCAACGGCTCCAACTACAACCACGCGCAGCTCGACGACCCCGCCGTGAACGCCGAGATCGACGAGATCGCCAAGCTCACCGACCCGGCCGCCGCCGCCAAGCGCTGGGGCGCCCTCGACAAGAAGATCGGCGAGCAGGCCCTGGACGTACCGCTCTTCCACCCCGTCTACAAGCGGCTCGTGGGCAAGGACGTCAAGAACGTCGTCATCAGCGACTGGACCGGCGTCCTCGACATCTCGCAGGTCGCGGTCAAGTGACCACCACGACCCAGCAGCCGGCGCCCGCACCCGGGACCACCACCCCGGGCGCGGGCGCCGCGCGCCGCCAGGCCTGGCACCGGCTGCGCCGACGGCCCTCGGCCGTCGCGGCCGGCGCCGTCCTGGCGCTGCTCGTCCTCCTCGCCCTCGCGGCGCCCCTGATCGCCCAGCTCACCGGCCAGGACCCGAACGCCTACCACGACGACCTCGTCGACTCGGCGCGCGGCGGCGTGCCCCACGGCTCCTTCGGCGGGGTCTCCGCCGACCACTGGCTCGGCGTCGAACCCGGCAGCGGCCGCGACCTTCTCACCCGGCTCCTGTACGGGGCGCGGATCTCCCTGCTCGTCGCCTTCGGCGCGACCGCCCTGCAGACCCTGCTCGGCCTCGTCGCCGGAATCGCCGCCGGACTCGGCAACCGCGCCGTCGGCGCCCTCATCGGCCGGCTCACCGACGTGATGATCGCCCTGCCCACCCTGGTGATCGGGATCGCGCTCACCGCCGTCGTCCCGGCCGCGTTCCCCCGGCCGCTGCTGCTGATCCTGCTCATCGGCTTCCTCGGCTGGGGCGCCACCGCCCGCATCGTGCGCGCCGAGACCCTCGCCCTGCGCGGCCTGGACTTCGTGGACGCCGCCCGGCTCGCCGGGAACGGCCCGCTGCGCATCGCCCGCCGCGAGCTGCTGCCCTCGCTGGCCGCGCCCGTGATCACGTACGCCGCGATCCACGTGCCGACCAACATGGTCGTCGAGGCCTCGCTCTCCTTCCTCGGTGTCGGCGTGAAACCGCCGACACCGTCCTGGGGGCAGATGCTGTCCTCGGCCCAGACCTGGTTCCGGGCCGACCCGATGTACGTCCTGCTCCCCGCCGGGATGCTCTTCGTCACCGTGCTCGCCTTCACCGTCCTCGGCGACGCGGTCCGCACGGCCCTCGACCCGCGCGAGGGCTCGCGCCTGCGGGTCGGCACCAGAAAGGAGCGCACGGCGTGACCCGCTTCGTGCTCAACCGGCTCGGCGGGGCACTGCTCGTGCTGCTCGCCCTGTCCGTCGTCGTCTACGCCCTCTTCTACGTCGTGCCCGGCGACCCCGCGCGCCTCGCCTGCGGGGAGCGCTGCAACCCCCAGCAGATCGCCCAGGTGCGGGAACGGATCGGACTCGACGAACCCCTGCTCACGCAGTACCTGCACTTCCTCCAGGGGCTGGTCGCCGGCCGCGACTACTCCGGCGGCGCGGGCCTCGTCCTGCACTGCGACGCGCCCTGCCTCGGCTTCTCGTACCGCAACGACCAGCAGGTCACCCAGCTGATCCTGGACCGGCTGCCCGCCACTCTGTCCCTGGCCGTGGGCGCGCTCGTGCTCTGGCTCGTCATCGGCGTCGGCACCGGACTGCTGTCCGCACTGCGCCGGGGCGGGATCACCGAGCGGGCACTGACCGTCCTCACCCTCGCCGGGACCGGCACGCCCGTCTTCATCCTCGGGCTGCTGCTGCTCATGGCGGTCTGCGCCTACCTCCGGTGGCTGCCGTTCCCGACGTACGTGCCGCTGAGCGAGGACCCCGAGCAGTGGGCCTGGAACATGCTGCTGCCATGGGTGACCCTCGGCCTGTTCGAGAGCGCCAAGTACGCCCGCCTGACGCGCAGTTCCACCCTGGAGACCCTCGCCGAGGACCACATCCGCACCTTCCGCGCCTACGGGGTGGGGGAGCGGGCCGTCGTCACCCGGCACGCACTGCGGGGGGCGCTGGCACCCGTGATCGCGCTCAGCGCCGTGGACTTCGGCGCGATGATCGGCGGCGCCGTGCTCACGGAGTCGCTGTTCGGGATCCCCGGACTCGGCAAGACCCTGATGGACGGCGTGAAGATCGTCGACCTGCCGGTCGTGGTGGGCATCGTCCTGGCCATCGGCACGGCCGTGGTCGTGGCGGGCGCGATCGGCGACCTGCTGTACGCGGTGGCGGACCGAAGGGTGGCCCTGGCATGACCGAGACACTGGTGGAGGTCACCGACCTCACCGTCGACTTCCCGGTCGGCGGGCCGGGCGCGTACGTACGGGCCGTCGACGGCGTGTCGTTCACGCTGGCCGCCGGGAGTGCGCTGGGCATCGTGGGCGAGTCCGGCAGCGGCAAGTCCACCGTGGCCGCGGCCCTGCTGGACCTGCACCGGGGCACCGGCGCGCGGGTGGGCGGCACCGTACGGGTGGGCGGCACCGACGTGGCCGCCGCCTCGGGCGCGGAACTGCGCCGGCTGCGGGGCGGGACCGCCGCCATGGTCTTCCAGGACCCGCTGAGCTCCCTCGACCCGTACCACGCCATCGGCGACCAGATCGCCGAGGTCCACCGGATCCACGCGGACGTCTCCCGGCGGGCCGCGCGGGCGCGCGCCGTCGAGGTGCTGGACCGGGTGGGCATCCCCGACGCGGTACGGCGCTCGCGGGCGCGCCCGCACGAGTTCAGCGGCGGCATGCGGCAGCGGGCGCTGATCGCGATGGCGCTGGCGTGCGAGCCGAGGCTGCTGATCGCGGACGAGCCGACGACCGCGCTGGACGTCACCGTCCAGGCGCAGATCCTGGACCTGCTGCACGAACTGCGCCAGGAGCGGGGGCTCGGGCTGCTGCTGGTCACCCACGACGTGGGGGTGGCGGCGGAGAGCGTGGACGCGCTGCTGGTGATGAGGGGCGGCTCGGTCGTGGAGCGGGGGCCGGTCGGCGCGGTGCTGTCGGCGCCGGCCGAGCCGTACACCCGTGCCCTGCTGGCGGCGGTGCCGCGGCTGGACGGGCCGCGCGCTTCCCGGGCTCTGCCCGTACCCGCGCCTCAAGCGCCGCCGCGTCCGGATTCCGCCCGGCCGGGAACGGCCTCTGCTCCCGTCGTCGAAGCGTTCTCCCTGCGGCGGGAGTTCGGGCGGGGGAAGGGGCGGGTGGCCGCCGTCGGCGGGGTCTCGCTCGCCGTGCACGCCGGGGAGACGCTGGGGATCGTCGGCGAGAGCGGGAGCGGGAAGAGCACCCTCGGCCGGATGCTCGTCGGGCTGCTGGAGCCCGGCTCCGGGCAGGTGCGGCACGACGGCGTCGAGGTCAGGGGGGTCGCCGCGGGTGCGCAGATGGTCTTCCAGGACCCGGTGTCCTCCCTCAACCCGCGCCGCTCCGTCGGCGAGTCCATCGCCGATCCGCTGCGCGCGGCCGGTGAGCGGGACGGGGCGGCCGTACGCGCCCGGGTCGAGGAACTGCTGCTGCGGGTGGGGCTGGAGGCCGCGCACTACGACCGGTACCCGCACGAGTTCAGCGGCGGGCAGCGCCAGCGCGTCGGCATCGCGCGGGCCCTCGCACCACGGCCCCGGCTGATCGTCTGCGACGAGCCCGTCTCCGCCCTCGACGTCACCACGCAGGCCCAGGTCACCGCGCTCCTCGCCGAGCTCCAGCGGGAGCTCGGCATCGCGCTGGTCTTCATCGCGCACGACCTGGCGGTGGTCCGGCAGGTCAGCGACCGGGTCGCCGTCATGCGGTCCGGCGAGATCGTGGAGCAGGGCCCGGTCGACGAGGTCTACGACCGCCCGGCCCACGCCTACACCCGGCAGCTGCTGGCCGCCGTACCGGCGCTGGACCCGGAGCCGGCGGCCCGGCGGCGGTCGGAGCGGCAGTCCGGGCGGAAGGCCGTCCACGCGTAGTCGCCCACGTTATTTCTAGCGTGCTCAAACGCGAACCGAAGGCGAAAGTTACGACTCTTCACCCCTTCCGGTGGCGCGACGGACAACCGTCCGCCGCGCCTTCGGCATATCCGCTTGAGTTCTTCCGCGGCGGGTCGCCAGACCGGCGAAGACCGCTGAAACGGGAGATCGGGGGTGCCACTCGTGCGGATCGGACTGGTCACGGAAGGTGGTTATCCGTATGCGACGGGCGAGGCCAGGCTGTGGTGCGACCGGCTCGTGCGCGGGCTCCCGCAGCACGAGTTCGAGCTCTACGCGCTGAGCCGCGACGCCGAGCAGGAGCGGGCGCGGGTTCCGCTCCCCGGTCACGTCACCCAGGTCCGCACGGCCCCCCTGTGGGCCCCCGCGGACGACGGGCGGACGTACTCCCGGCGCGAGCGGCGGCGGTTCGCCGACTGCTTCAAGGAACTCGTCCGGGGCATCTGCGCGGACGAGCCCGGGCCCTTCGCCGAGGGGCTGTACGGCCTCGCTCAACTCGCCCGCGAGCAGGGCGGGTTGTACGCCGCCCTGCGGTCCGAGTCCGCCGTGCGGCTGCTGGAGTCCGCCTGCCGGGCGCCGGGCGCCCGCCGCACCGTGCAGGCGGTCCATGTGGTCGACCTGCTGGAGTTCGTCGACGAACTGGAGCGCATGCTGCGGCCGTTGTCCCTCGACTGGTACGAGGAGGACGCCCGGCTCGGGAGCCTCGGCGAGGTCGACGTCTGCCACGCGGCCGCCGGCGGCGTGGCGGCCGTCCCCGGACTGCTGGCCAAACGCTTCTTCGGGGTCCCGCTCCTGGTCACCGAGTACGGCGTCCAGCTCCGCTCCCACTACCTGGAGCAGCGGCAGGACGCCCGGGCCGCCCTGCGGGGCCTGCTCGCCGCCTTCCAGCTCCGGCTGGCCGGCGAGATCTACGCCCGGGCCGACCTCCTGACGCCCGGCAACGCGCACGCCCGCCGCTGGCAGGAGCGGTGCGGAGCCCCCAGGGAGCGGGTGCGCACCGTCTACCCGGGTATGGAGGCGGACCGATTCGCCACCGTCGGCGAGGCCGCGGACTGCGGGGACCCCGGGACCCTGGTGTGGGTCGGCCGGATAGAGCCCGCGAAGGACCTCGTCGGACTGCTCCACGCCTTCGCCGAGGTCCGCAAGGCCGAGCCGGGCACCCGGCTGCGGATCTTCGCCACCGCCGTGGCCCCCGGCTACCTCGCCGACTGCCGCTCGCTGGCGGCGCAGCTCTTCCCCGACGAGGCCGCGGACGCCGTGACGGCGGGGGAGAACCCGGTCGCCTTCGAGGAGATCGGCGGACCCGACGCCCCGTCCACGGCGGAGGCGTACGGGACGGGCCGGATCGCCGTGCTGTCCTCGGTGATCGAGGGCTTCCCGATCAGCCTGGCCGAGGCGATGTTCAGCGGCCGGGCCACCGTGTCGACGGACGTGGGCGCGGTGTGCGAGGTCATCGGCGGCACCGGGCTCGTCGTGCCCCCGCGCAATCCGCGGGCGCTGGCCGACGCGTGCCTGTCGCTGCTGAGGGACCCCGAACGTGCGCAGCGCCTGGGCGCCGCCGCCCGGGCGCGGGCGCTGGAGCTCTTCACCGTCGAGCAGAACGTGGGCGCCTTCCGCGACAGCTACCTGTGGCTGCTGGCGCGGGGCTCCGGGACGCGGCCGGACGGCGAGGTGCCGTTCGCGCAGCCGGCGGAGGCGAGGGTCCCGGGCCACTGGACCAGCCCGACCTGGTCCGTCCCGGCCCCGGGCCCCTCCACCCCGGAGGCAGCCGTATGACCACCGTGGACCCGGGGCTCCGCCCCGAACCCCGCGCCGGCTCCGTGCCTCTGGTGCCGTCCTCCGGTGCAGTGTCCGGCGCGGCGCCGTTGCCGGGGGCGCTGCCCCCGGACCCCCACGCCTCAAACGCCGGCGAGGCTGGAGTGGCCCCCGGCGGGGCTGGATCGGCCGGCGGGGGTGGAGTGGCCCCGGGCGGGGGTGGATCCGGTGCGGCCGAGGGGGGTGGCAGGGGAGGTGCGGCGGCTCGCCGGAGGGCGGCGGGGGATCCCGTCAAGGCGCTGCTGCACCGGCACCGGGAGCTCTGCGAGCGCGCCGTCGACCCGCTGGAGATCGCCGCCGGGCTGGAGGCGTACGGGATCACCGACCGCACCGCCGCGCGGTTCCGGCACCGGGACGTCTTCTCGCTCGCCGAGGAGCTGTACGCCCGGACCCCGCGCGGGGAGCACCCCGGCGGCCGGCCCGCACGCGTCCCCGCAGGGGCCCGCGCGTTCCGCGGGTTCGGGTACGCCCTGCTGCCCGGGGCGATCGGGCTCGCCGCGGCCGCGGCCGCGGTGCCGTGGGCCGGTGCCGTCGCCGCGGCGGTCACCGTGGCCGCCCTGGTGTGGCCCGGGCGGCCCGCCGGGCCCCGGCTCGCGTGGGGCCCCTACCTGCTCGCCGCGGCAGTCGTCGGCTGGGCCGTGTACCGGCACGGCACCGCCTTCGGCGTCGGCCTCGCGCTGGCCGTCGCCCCCGCCCACCTGGCCGCCGAGGCCTTCGCGGCCGAGGCCCGGGCCCGGCTCACCGGGAGCCGGACGCTGGAGGAGTTCGCGGACCGGGCCCGGCCCCTGTTCCTCGCGGCGGCCGCGCTCTTCGCCGCGGCCGCCGCCGGGGCGGCCGCCCTCGCCGGAGCGCCGCTGCGCACCGCCGTACCGCTCGCCCTCCTGCTGTTCCTCACCCGCCTCCTGCTCCGGCACGGCGCCCGCAGGGCCCCGGTCGCCGCTGCGCTGGCGTTCGCCCTGGTCCCGTCACCGGCCGCGGTGCTCACCGCCGTCGCGGGACTCGTCGTACAAGCCGTACTCGTGCTGGCCCGGGCTTCCGCGCACGCACGTACCTGACGTCGCCCCACCCGTTCCGCACACATCGACCCACGAAGGAGAAGGACATGACCGGGCAGCCAACCAAGCAGGGGGCCACGCGATGAGGGTGCTGCTGATCGGAGCCAACGGATACCTCGGCCGCTACGTCGCCGACCGATTGCTCGCCGACCCCGCCGTGCAGCTCACCGCGCTCGGCCGCGGCGACGACGCGGACGTCCGCTTCGACCTCGCGACCGGCAGCCCCGGTGCGCTCACCCGCTTCCTCGACGCCGTCCACCCGGGCGTCGTCATCAACTGCGCCGGCGCCACCCGCGGCGGCGCCCGGGAACTCACCCGGCACAACACCGTCGCCGTGGCCACGATCTGCGAGTCGCTGCGCCGCAGCGGCTGCGGGGCCCGCCTCGTCCAGCTCGGCTGCGCCGCCGAGTACGGGCCCAGCCAGCCCGGGTCGTCGACGGCCGAGGACGCCGTGCCGAGACCCGGAGGGCCGTACGGAGTCAGCAAGCTGGCCGCCACCGAGCTGGTGCTGGGTTCCGGGCTGGACGCCGTCGTCCTGCGGATCTTCTCGCCCGTCGGCCCCGGCACCCCCGCCGGATCCCCGCTGGGCCGGCTCGCCGAGGCCATGCGCCGCGCCATGCAGTCCGGCGACGGGGAGCTCAAGCTCAGCGGGCTCGGGGTGCAGCGCGATTTCGTCGACGTACGGGACGTGGCCCGGGCCGTGCACGCCGCCTCGCTCTCTGCGGCCCAGGGCGTGGTGAACATCGGCACCGGCCGCGCGGTCCGGCTGCGGGACGCCGCCGCCGTGCTGGCGAGGGTCGCCGGATACGGGGGCGCCCTGCACGAGCTGGACGTCCCGCACGGCGGACCCCAGCAGGGGCACCCGGGCCGTCCCGGCGGGCTCTCCGCCATCGCCTCGCCCCGCTCCGAGGCCTCCGCCGAGCAGCTCGCCGCCTCGGTCCCGCAGACGTACCCGTACCCCGACGGCTGCGGTGCCTGGCAGCAGGCGGATGTCCGCACCGCCCGCGACCGGCTCGGCTGGCGGCCGCGGATCAACCTGGAGGAGTCCCTCGCGGACATCTGGATGGAGGCGGCGTGCCGCATCTGACCACCCCGCCCGGGACGGCGACGGCCGCCGCGACCGAGGCCGGCCGCATCGGTCTCGGGATCCCCGGCTACGCGCACCCGCTGCTCGCCCCGGTCGAATGGGCCGAGCTGACCCGCCCCGGCACCCCGCTGCACTGGGCCGTGCTCAACGTCGCGGACGGCCCGGGCGGGCGGCCCGACCCGCACTGCACGGAGGCGGCGGCGAAGCTCCGTGCGGCGGGCGGCACGGTGCTCGGACATCTCGCCGTGCGGAACGGAGAGCGGTCCTTCGGCGAGCTGGTCTCCGACGCCCACCGCTTCCGCGACTGGTACGGGGTCGGCGGCTTCTACCTGTCCGGGACCCCCGCCGACCGGGCCGAACTGGCCTCGGTGCACCGGGTCGTGGACGCCCTGCGCGGGCTGGGCGAGGAGCCGAGGATCGTGCTCGGACACGGCACCCACCCCTACGAGGGCTACGCGGAGATCGCCGACCAGCTGGTCACCTTCTCCGGGGCCTGGGCCGACTACCGCTGGTCGCACGTGGCCGAATGGACCGCCGACCACCCGCCGGAGCGGTTCTGCCACCTCGTCCACGGCGTGCCGCGCACGCACTTGGAGGAAGCGGTGCGGATCGCCCGCTGGCAGGGTGCGGGCACCATCTGGTTCACGGACCGGCGGGGCACGCCCGACCGGGACCCGTGGGCGTCGATGCCCGGGTACTGGGACGAAATCGTCTCGAGGATCGGGACGGGTGTCTCGGAATGAAAAAGGCCGTGGCACTGTTACGGGATAGAACAACCTACAAATTCCCCGCACCCGCGGGGATGACCCTGGAGTCCCCGTGTCGCTGCCACCCCTGGTCGAGCCAGCTGCTGAGCTCACCGTTGACGAGGTCCGCCGGTACTCGCGTCACCTGATCATCCCCGACGTCGGGATGGACGGCCAGAAGCGCCTGAAGAACGCCAAGGTGCTCGCCGTGGGTGCCGGTGGCCTCGGTTCGCCCGCCCTGATGTACCTGGCCGCGGCCGGCGTCGGCACGCTGGGCATCGTGGAGTTCGACGAGGTCGACGAGTCGAACCTGCAGCGCCAGATCATCCACAGCCAGGCGGACATCGGCCGCTCCAAGGCCGAGTCGGCCCGCGACTCCGTCCTCGGCATCAACCCGTACGTGAACGTGGTCCTGCACGAAGAGCGGCTCGAGGCCGACAACGTGATGGACATCTTCAGCCAGTACGACCTGATCGTCGACGGCACCGACAACTTCGCCACCCGTTACCTGGTGAACGACGCCTGCGTGCTGCTGAACAAGCCGTACGTGTGGGGCTCGATCTACCGCTTCGACGGCCAGGCCTCGGTCTTCTGGTCCGAGCACGGCCCGTGCTACCGCTGCTTGTACCCGGAGCCCCCGCCGCCGGGCATGGTCCCGAGCTGCGCCGAGGGCGGCGTGCTGGGCGTGCTCTGCGCGTCCATCGGGTCCATCCAGGTCACCGAGGCCATCAAGGTCCTCACGGGCGTCGGCGAGCCGCTGGTCGGCCGCCTGATGATCTACGACGCCCTGGAGATGCAGTACCGCCAGGTCAAGGTCCGCAAGGACCCCGACTGCGCGGTCTGCGGTCCGAACGCGACCGTCACCGAGCTCATCGACTACGAGGCCTTCTGCGGCGTCGTGTCGGAGGAGGCCCAGGAGGCGGCCGCCGGTTCGACGATCACTCCCAAGCAGCTCAAGGAGTGGATCGACGCGGACGAGAAGATCGAGATCATCGACGTCCGTGAGAAGAACGAGTACGAGATCGTCTCGATCCCCGGCGCGAAGCTGATCCCCAAGGGCGAGTTCCTGATGGGCAGCGCCCTCCAGGACCTGCCGCAGGACAAGAAGATCGTCTTGCACTGCAAGACGGGTGTCCGCAGTGCGGAAGTCCTCGCGGTGCTGAAGTCCGCGGGCTTCGCCGACGCGGTCCACGTCGGCGGCGGCGTCATCGGCTGGGTCCACCAGATCGAGCCCGAGAAGCCGGTCTACTAGTCACACCCGGAGGGGCCGGTCCGCGCACCAGCGGACCGGCCCCTCCGTGCGTCCGCCCTCACGCCCCCTCGGGGGGCTCGGGCGCGACCGGCGTCCCCGTGGCCTCCTTCGTCGCGGTGCAGACGGTCCCGGCGGCCGGGATCTTCCCGTCCACCAGGTACGAGTTCACCGCGCTCTGCACGCAGGGGTCGCCGCTGTTGTACGCGCCGTGGCCCTCGCCCTTGTACGTGAGCTCCACCCCGACGTCCTTGCCGAGTCCCTCCGCCATCTTCCGGGCGCCCTCGTACGGGGTGGCCGGGTCACCGGTGTTGCCGACCACCAGGATCGGGGCGGATCCGGGGGCCGAGACGTCCGGGGTCTCCCAGGCGCCCGGGACCGGCCAGCCGGTGCAGCCCATCATGGCCCAGCCGAGGAAGTCCCCGAAGACGGGCGAGGCGGAACGGAAGGCCGGCAGCTTGGCCTTGGTCTGCTCCAGCGTGTAACGGTCCTTGGAGTCCGCGCAGTTGATCGCGGAGTTCGCGGCGCCGATGTTGCTGTACTGGCCGTGCTCGTCCCGGCCGTTGAGCGCGTCGGAGAGCGCCATCAGCAGCTGGCCCTGGCCGCCGTCCGCCTCGTCGAGGCCCTGCTCCAGCAGCGGCCACAGCTCCTTGGAGTAGAGGGCCTGCGCGATGCCGTTGGTCGCGGCGGACTCGGTCAGCTTCCGGTCCCCGATGCCGGGGATCGGCTTCACGGCCAGCTCCTTCTGGAGCTTGATGACGTTCTCCTCGATCTCCTTGGCGGTGCTGCCCTGGAGCTTGCACTCGTCGCCGCGGTCCACGCAGTCCTGGGCGAAGTTGCCGAGGGCGAGCTGGAAGCCCTTGGCCTGGCCGAGCGCCCCCTCCTCGGAGTTCTTCGTCGGGTCGACGACGGCGTCGAAGACCGCGCGGCCGACGTTCTTGGGGAACAGGTGGGCGTAGACGCCGCCGAGCTCGGTGCCGTAGGAGATGCCGAAGTAGTTCAGCTTCTCGTCGCCGAGGGCCTGGCGGATGCGGTCCATGTCGCGGGCGGCGTTCTCCGTGCCCACGTACGGGAGCACCTTGGCGGCGTTCCTCTCGCAGGCCCGCTGGTACTGCTTGATGCCGTCGGTGAAGGCCTTCTCCTGCTCGGGGGTGGCGGGGGAGGAGTCCTGCGCGTAGTACGCGTCCAGCTGCTTGTCGCCCAGGCAGACGACGGGGACGCTGCGGCCGACCCCGCGGGGGTCGAAGCTGACCAGGTCGTACCGCTCCCGCAGGGCCTCGTACTCCTTGGCGGCGCCGGGGAGGGTGGTGATCCCGGAGCCGCCGGGCCCGCCGAAGTTGAAGACGAGCGAGCCGAGCCGCTTGTCCTTGTCCCGCGCCCTGGCCCGGATGAGCGCGATCGGGATCGTCTCCCCCTCGGGCTTCGCGTAGTCGAGCGGGACGTCGAGGGTCGCGCACTGCCACCCCTTGGGCGGCGCCTGCCCGCCGCCCTCCACGGGGGTGGGGGCGGGGCAGTCCTCCCACTTCAGCGGCTTGACCTGCCGGGTGCCGTCGGCGTTCACCTTCTCGCCCCCGTTCCCGTCGCCGTCGTCGGAGCACGCGCTGGTGCTGAGCAGCGCGGCCGCGAGGGCGGCGGTGACGGTGACCCGGAGGGCGTTTGTCGACATGCCCCCATCCTCCGCGCCCCGGGCCCCGCCCGCCCCCGCGCTGACCCATCCGTGTCCCGGTCCCCTTCCCGGGCTCCGCCCGTCCCCCTCCGGGCTCCGCCCGATTCCTTCCTGGCTCCGTGTTCGGCCTCTTTGGCACCCTGGCGCCGTCCGGCTCCGGAGGGGCTGGAATTGCCGACGGGCGCTGGATCCGTGCCAGGGGTCAGGGCCAGGAAGTCAGGGTCTGGGTGGCGGCGCGGCGGGCCGTGGCTACGCAGGCCGCCACGCCCACGCCCTCGTACGCCGCTCCGCACAGCGCCAGCCCCGGCAGCTTCGAGGCCGCCTCGCGGATGCGGGACACGCGGGCGTGGTGGCCGACGCCGTACTGGGGGAGGCCGCGGTCCCAGCGGGTCACGCGGGCGGCGAGGGGTTCGCCCATCGGGCCGACCGCGTGGTGGAGCTCGGTGATCGCGGAGCGGATCAGGTGGCGGTCCGGGCGGGCCAGGACGTCGTCCTCGCCGATCCGGCCGACCGAGGCGCGCAGGACGAACGTGTCCGGGGCCGCCGCGGCCAGCCACGGCCACTTGTTGGAGAGGAAGGACGCCGCCTTCAGGGTGTGCCCGTCCACCGGCGGGACCAGGAAGCCGTTGCCCTCCGGGAGGTAGTGCGCCCGGGCGCGGGAGAACGCCATCGTGATCACGGCGGTCGAGGCGTGGGGGATCGCCGACAGCTCCGCCTCGGCGAGCGGGGAGTGCGGCCGCAGGAGCTCCGCCGCCGCGAAGGCGGGGAGCGCGAGGACGACCGCGTCCGCCTCCATCGTCAGGGCGCCGTCGTCCGTCATGGCCTGCACCTGCCACCGGCCGCCCGGCAACTGCCGGAGTGCGCGCGCCGTGGTCCCCGTGAGGATGCGCGCCCCGCAGGCCCCGGCGACCGCCTGAGGGAACCGGCCGGTGCCCCCGGCCACGCCCTGCACGGCCACCGGGGCCGGCCGCGGCGCACCGGCCGCCCTCATCCGGCGCAGCGCGGGCAGCAGCGGGCCGCCCTGTTCCGCGAGCGCCGCGATCCCCGGCATGGCCGCGCGCAGCGAGAGCCGTTCGGCGCGCCCGGCGTACACCCCGCCGAGGAGGGGTTCGACGAGCCGGTCCACGGCCTCCCGGCCGAAGCGGCCCGCCAGGTACTCGGTCACCGAGCAGTCCCCGGTGAGGGGGGCGGCGGGCAGGGTCTCCTCCGCGGCGACGCGGGCGACGCCCTCCGGGGAGAGCAGGCCGGTGGCGGCCAGGGCCGAGGGGTCGGTGGGGACGCCCATGACGTGCCCGGCCGGCAGCGGCCGCAGCGCACCGTTCGTCCAGATGGTGGTCGGCGCCTTCGCCGGGTCGCACAGGGCTTCGCCGAGCCCGACGGCGGCGGCCAGTTCCACCGCTTCCGGGCGCAGGGCCATCAGGGATTCCGCGCCCTCGTCGACGGTGATCCCGGCGATGGTGCCGGTGCGGAGCTTGCCGCCGACCCGGCCGTGGCTCTCCAGCACGGTCACGTCGGCCCGGCCGCGCAACTCCCACGCGGCGGCCAGACCGCTGATCCCGCCACCGATGACGATCACTGACCGCATTGTCTTCTCCTGCGTCTCTGTCGGGACCGATATGTCCCATTCGGGAGGTTAGGTCACGGCCGGGGGCCGGCGCCTCGTGCTTTCGGTCAGAGCTCTGACGTCGTCCTGGTACGGGAAGCTGCCCGGCTCGTACGCGCAGTACGGGTCCGCCGCCAGCACGTCGCGCGTGAAGCCGTACGCCCGCGAGCGCGAGCCGCCGCACACCGCCTTGTACTCGCACGCCCCGCACTTCCCGCGCAGCAGTGCGGGGTCCCGCAGCTGCGCGAACAGCTCCGACTCGCGGTAGATCTCCGTCAGCGGGCGGTCCTTGACGTTGCCGGCCGAGACCGGGAGGAAGCCGGACGGGTGCACCTCGCCCGTGTGCGAGACGAAGACGAAGCCGCGCCCCGAGGAGACGTCCATCGGCGGCCGGCGCACCGTCCGCCGCTCCCCGCCGAAGAGGCCCAGCTCCGTCGCGCGCGCGGTCAGGCGCGCGTGGAGGGGACCCAGGCGGGGACGTTCCCCGCGCGCGGCGAGCACCGTGCGCTGGAGCGCGACCCGCCGGAAGTGGTGGCCCTCGGTGGTCTTGGCGGCCATGACCGAACCGCAGTCGTAGAGGAAGTGCAGCACGTCCTCGGCCTCGGCCGGCGTGAGCTGCGCCAGCTGCTCCCCGCGCCCCGTGGGGACGAGGACGAAGCCCGACCACAGCATCGCGCCCTCGCGCTTCACGAGCGCCGCGACATCGGCCAGGTCCTCCAGGCTGTCGCGCGTGACCGTGGTGTTGACCTGCATCTTCAGGCCGAGTTCGCGCGCCGCCCGCCAGCCCTCCAGGGTCCGGTCGTACACCCCGGGCACGCCCCGGAAGGCGTCGTGCCGCTCCGGCGTCGAGCCGTCCAGGGAGAGCGACAGCGCCACCGCGCCCGCGTCGCGCACCGCGAGGAGGCCGGCCCGGGTGAGGGTCGGAGTGCCGGAGGGGGAGACGGCGACGCGCAGGCCCAGCGAGGTGCCGTACGCGACGAGCTCGGTGAGGTCGGGGCGCTGGAAGGGGTCACCGCCGGTGATCACGAACAGCGGCCCCGGCCTGCCGAACTCGGCGGCCCCGTCCATGACGCGGCGGGCGCCGGCTCCGTCCAGTTCCCCGGGATGGCGGGCGGTCTGCGCCTCGGCCCTGCAGTGCAGACAGGCCAGCGGACAGGCACGGGTGGCCTCCCAGATGACGATGAACGGGCGCTCGGAGACGGCGTGCCGGGGCCGCCGCACGACGGTGGCCGGCCTCACGACACGCGCTCCCAGCCCCGCTTGGGCGCCCGGTCGGCCAGCTGCTCCGGATCCCGCCGCCGGTAGACCACGTACGGCCGGAACAGGTACTTCAGCGGCGCCGAGAACATGTGCACCAGCCGCGAGTACGGGATCAGCGCGAACAGCGTGAACCCGAACAGGATGTGCATCCTGAAGGCGAGCGGGGCGCCCGCCATCAGGTGGTAGTCCGGGGTGAGGGTGAACAGGCTGCGGAACCAGACCGAGATGCCCTCGCGGTAGTTGTAGCCGTCCGTCTGCCCGGTGGAGTTGAGGATGGTCGCCGTCAGGCCGAGGACCATCGCGCCGAGCAGGCAGGCGTACATCAGGTGGTCGCTCTTCAGCGTCGCCCTGCGCACCGCGGGGACCTTGAAGCGCCGGTACACGAGGATGCCGATCCCGGCCGCGGCCGCGACGCCCGCCACCGCACCGGTGGAGACGGCCAGCAGGTGGTAGGCGTGGTCGCTCAGGCCGACCGCGTCGGTCCAGCTCATCGGGATCAGCAGCCCCACCACATGGCCCAGGACCACGAAGAGCATGCCGAAGTGGAAGAGCGGAGAACCGATGCGCAGCAGCCGCGACTCGTGCAGCTGCGTCGAATGCGTGGTCCAGCCGAACGCGTCGTACCGGGCCCGCCAGACCGTGCCGGCGATCAGCAGCACGACCGACAGGTAGGGGAGCACGCCCCACAGGAGGAGGTCCATCAGGCCGTCCGCCTTTCCGCGAAGGTGGGCCAGGGAAGGTCGGCCGGCCGGTCGGCGTCGATGCCGGGGCCGAAGGGCTCGAGGGGAGATCCCGCGCCCACCAGCTCCTGCGGCGGGCCGTTCCTCGCGAGCGCCTTCGCCTCGGCCCTCGTCTCCGGGCACGGGCCGGGCAGCGTCGAGCAGACCGCTTCCAGCACCCCCGTGTACGGGGAGGCGGACTCGGCGAGCGCGAGCCGCAGCAGCTCCAGACCGGCCCGGTGCTCCTGGAGCAGCTCGGTGCCCGCCTCCTCGCGCAGCGCCGCGAACTCCAGCGCCACGGGCAGGAAGTCGGGCAGCTCCTCGCCGGCGAACTCCAGCCCGAAGTCCCGGTAGATCCGCTTGAGCCGGACCAGGGACAGGCCCCGGCGGCGGGTGTCCCCGTCCACCCACCAGGTCAGGTACAGGCAGCGCCGGTTCCGGGTGTCGAAGGTGCCGGTGTACTCGGCGCACAGCTCGATCGGGGAGAGCGACTCGGCGTGGTCCAGGAAGGAGCCGAGCAGCGCGGCCGGTCCGGCGGGCGCCCCGGCGAGGGCCGCGCGCAGCCGCGGGAGTTCGTCGTGGAAGTGGTCGCCGGGGTACTGCAGGACGCAGCCCGCGACCAGGCGTACCAGTGCATCGGGGGAACGGGACCCGGTCGTCACGAACTTCTCCTTGTCGGGCCGAGGTTGAGCATCACGCGCGGCTCGCCCACCGCGCCCACGGGGCAGCCGTCGTCCCACGGGTGGGACTCGGCGAGCGCATCGGCGTCGGCGCGGGCCGACGACGGGATCACGAAGCGGTCCTCCTGCTTGGCGATCGCGAGGAGGCGGAACATGTCCTCCATCTCGACGCCGGTGAGTCCGACCGCCTCGGCGATCGACTCGTCCTTCTCCTCGCCGAGGTTGATCCTCCGCATGTACGCGCGCATCGCCGCCATCCGGCGCAGCACCGCCTCCACGGCGTACGTGTCGCCCGCCGTCAGGATCGCCGCGAGGTACTCGACGGGGATGCGCAGGGCGTCGATGGCCCCGAAGAGGTTGCCCGCGTCCTCGCCGTCGCTGCCGGTGGCGGCGACCGCCTCGACGACGGGGGAGAGCGGGGGCACGTACCAGACCATCGGCATGGTCCGGTACTCCGGGTGCAGGGGGAGGGCGACCTGGTAGGTGGCGATCAGGTCGTGGACGGGGGAGTTCCGTGCGGCCTCGATCCACTCCCGGGTGATGCCGGAGCGCCGCGCGGCGGCGACCACGGCCGGGTCGTGCGGGTCGAGGAAGCACTCCAGCTGGGCGGGGTAGAGGTCCTGCTCGTCCTCCACGGCGGCGGCCCCGGCGACCTTGTCGGCGTCGTACAGCATCACGCCGAGGTAGCGCATCCGGCCGACGCAGGTCTCCGAGCAGACGGTCGGCATGCCGACCTCGATGCGCGGGAAGCAGAAGGTGCACTTCTCGGCCTTGCCGGTGCGGTGGTTGAAGTACACCTTCTTGTACGGGCATCCGGTCACGCACATGCGCCAGCCCCGGCACCGGTCCTGGTCGACGAGGACGATGCCGTCCTCCTCCCGCTTGTACATCGCGCCCGAGGGGCAGGAGGAGACGCAGGCCGGGTTCAGGCAGTGCTCGCAGACCCGGGGGAGGTAGAACATGAAGCTCTGCTCGAACTCGAAGCGGATCTTCTCGCCGACCTCGTCGCGGATCTTCTCCACGATCGGGTCCCTGGGCGCGTGGGTGGGGGCGCCGCCGAGGTTGTCCTCCCAGTTCGGACCCCACTCGATCGTGTCGATGGGCTCGCCGGTGACCTGCGAGACGGGCCGGGCGGTGGGCAGGTCGTCGCCCGCCGGGGCCTGGTCGAGGTTCTTGTACTCGTACGTCCAGGGCTGGTAGTAGTCGTCGATCTCCGGCAGGTGGGGGTTGGCGAACAGGCTGCCGAGCTTCTTCAGCCGCCCGCCGGCCTTCAGGCGCAGCCGGCCCGAACGGGTGCGCTCCCAGCCGCCCTGCCACTTCTCCTGGTCCTCCCAGCGGCGGGGGTAGCCCTGGCCGGGGAGGGTCTCGACGTTGTTGAACCAGACGTACTCGGTGCCCTGCCGGTTGGTCCACGCCTGCTTGCAGGTGACCGAACAGGTGTGGCAGCCGATGCACTTGTCGAGGTTCATGACCATCGCGACCTGTGCCATCACGCGCATGCTCTAGTACTCCACCTTCTGGTCGCGGCGGCGGATGACCGTCACCTCGTCGCGCTGGTTGCCGGTCGGGCCGAGGTAGTTGAAGGCCCAGGTCAGCTGGGCGTAGCCGCCGATGAGGTGGGTGGGCTTGAGCATCACCCGGGTCAGGGAGTTGTGGATGCCGCCGCGGCGGCCCGTCTTCTCCGTCTTCGGGACGCCGACCGTCCGCTCCTGGGCGTGGTTCATGTAGACCGTGCCGGGCGGCATCTTGTGGGAGACGATCGCGCGGGCGGTGATCACGCCGTTGCGGTTGACCGCCTCGATCCAGTCGTTGTCGGCGACGCCGATCGCCTCCGCGTCCTGCGGGGACATCCAGACCGTCTGACCGCCCCGGCCGAGGGTCATCATGTAGAGGTTGTCCTGGTACTGGCTGTGGATCGCCCACTTGTTGTGCGGGGTCAGGTAGCGCACCGCCACCGACTTCGCCTTCTCGTCGACGCGGCCGAGCTCGGGCTCCCCGTACAGGGTGTGCATGTTCAGCGGCGGCTTGTAGACGGGCAGCGACTCCCCGACCTCGTGCAGCCAGTCGTGGTCGATGAAGAAGTGCTGGCGGCCGGTGAGGGTGTGCCAGGGCTTGAGGTGCTCGGTGTTGACGGTGAAGGCGGTGTAGCGGCGCCCGCCGGACTCCGAGCCCGACCACTCCGGTGAGGTGATCACCGGGACCGGGCGGGCCTGGGTGTCGGCGAAGGTGATCCGCTTGCCCTCGGCCTCCGCGGCCAGGTGGGCCATGTGCGTGCCGACCTGCTTCTCCAGGGTCTCGAAGCCCTGGGTGGCGAGGCGGCCGTTCGACGTGCCGGAGAGGGAGAGGATCGCCTCGCAGGCGCGCTGCGCGGTGTCCAGGCGGGGACGGCCCTCGGCCGTCCCGCTCCTGACCAGGCCGTTCTTCTCGCCGAGGTACGCGACCTCCTCCGCCACGTCGAAGGTGACGGCCTTCGTCGTCACGCCGAGCCGGTCCACCAGCGGGCCGAGCGCGGCGAACTTCTCGCCGACCGCCCCGTAGTCACGGGTCACCACCGCGAGGTCGTACATCGTCCGGCCGGGTACGGGCTCGCACTCGCCCTTCGACCAGTCGAGCGCGACCCCGCCCGGCTGGGCCATCTCGCCGCCCGGGGTGTCGTGCTGGAGGGCGGTCGCCACCAGGTCCCTGCGCACGCCCAGATGGGTCCCGGCGAGCTCGCCGAAGCGTGTCGCGAGGCCGCGGAAGGCGTCGTAGTCGGAGCGGGCCTGCCAGGGCGGGTCCACGGCCGGGGTGAAGGCGTGCAGGAAGGGGTGCATGTCCGTGGACGACAGGTCGTGCTTCTCGTACCAGGTCGCGGCCGGCAGGACCACGTCGGACAGCAGCGTCGTGGACGTCATCCGGAAGTCCATGCTCATCAGCAGGTCGAGCTTCCCCTCCACGTCCTCCTCCCGGTAGACGACGTCCTTCGGCGTGCAGCGCGGCCCGTCCTCGGGGAGGTTGGAGTGCGTGCCGAGGAGGTGCTTGAGGAAGTACTCGTTGCCCTTCGAGCTGGAGCCGAGGAGGTTCGCCCGCCATACGTTGAGCACGCGCGGCCAGTTGCGCGGCGCGTCCGGATCCTCGCCGGCGAAGCCGAGCGTGCCGTCCTTGAGGCGGCGAACCGTTTCACCGACCGGGTCCTCGGCCTCGCCCAGCTCCAGCGGATTGCGGTCGAAGGTCGGGTACGACGGCATCCAGCCCATCCGGGCGCTCGCCGCCAGGCAGTCGGAGCCCGTCATGCCGTCGAAGGCGCCCGTGGCCAGCGGCGAGGCCAGCGCCTCGGCGGGCAGCGTGTCGTAACGCCACTGGTCGGTGTGGAGGTAGAACCAGGCCGCGCCGATCATCTGGCGCGGCGGACGCGACCAGTCGGAGGCGGCGGCGAGGGTGGCCCAGCCGGTGACCGGACGGCACTTCTCCTGGCCGACGTAGTGACCCCAGCCGCCGCCGTTGCGGCCCTGGCAGCCGGTGAGGGTGAGGAGGGCGAGGAAGGCGCGGTAGATGGTCTCGGAGTGGAACCAGTGGTTCGTGCCCGCGCCCATCAGGATCATGCAGCGGCCCTGCGACTGCTCGGCGGTCCGCGCGAACTCCCGTGCCACGCGCGCCGCCTGCGCGGCCGGGACCGAGGTCAGCGACTCCTGCCAGCCGGGGGTGCCGGGCTGGGAGGCGTCCTCGTAGCCGGCGGGCCACTCACCGGGCAGGCCCGCGCGCTCGACCCCGTACTGGGCCAGCATCAGGTCGAAGACGGTGGTGACGAGCCGGCCGCCGAGGCGGCGCACGGGGACCCCGCGGCGGACGGTACCGCCGCGCTCGTCGTCCTCGAAGCGGGGCAGCGTGATCTCCGCGGTGCCGCTCTCCCCGAGGAGCGTCAGCCGGGGGACGGTCGCGCCGAGGTCCAGATTCCACTCCGGGGTCTCGTTCTTCCCCCAGCGGTGCCCGAGCGTGCCGTTCGGGACGACCGGCTCACCGGTCACGTCGTCGACGAGGACGGTCTTCCACTCCGCGTTCTCCGTCTCCCGCCCCAGATCGGCGGCGGTGACGAACTTGCCCGGCACCAGCCCCTGTTCCGTCTCCTTCAGCGACACGAGAAACGGCAGGTCGGTGTACTTCCGCACGTACTCGGCGAAGAACGGCGTCTCCTTCTCGACGAAGAACTCCTTCAGGATGACGTGCCCCATCGCCAGGGCCAGCGCACCGTCCGTGCCGGGGTGCGGGTGCATCCATTCGTCGGCGAATTTCGTGTTGTCCGCGAAATCGGGGGAGACGGTGACGACCTTCTGCCCGCGATAACGCGCCTCCGCCATCCAGTGCGCATCGGGCGTACGCGTGACGGGCACATTGGAGCCCCACATCATCAGGTACGCGGCGTCCCACCAGTCACCGGACTCCGGCACGTCGGTCTGATCCCCGAACACCTGCGGCGAGGCCACTGGCAGGTCCGCGTACCAGTCGTAGAAGCTCAGCATCGGCGCGCCGATGAGGGAGTGGAAGCGGGCGCCGGCCGCGTGCGAGGCCATCGACATCGCGGGGATCGGCGAGAAGCCCGCGACACGGTCCGGGCCGTGCTCCTTGATGGTGTGCACGTGCGCGGCGGCGACGATCTCCGTCGCCTCCTCCCAGCTCGCCCGCACCAGCCCGCCCTTGCCGCGGGCCCGCTGGTAGGAGCGCCGGCGCCCGGGGTCGCCCTGGATGTCGGCCCACGCCAGCACGGGGTCGCCCAGCCGCCCCTTCGCCTCCCGGTACATCTCCAGCAGGACGCCCCGCACGTACGGGTGGCGCACCCGGGTGGGCGAGTACGAATACCAGGAGAACGAAGCCCCCCGAGGACAGCCGCGCGGCTCGTACTCGGGCCGGTCCGGACCCACGGACGGGTAGTCGGTGGCCTGGGTCTCCCAGGTGATGATCCCGTCCTTGACGTACACCTTCCACCGGCACGAGCCGGTGCAGTTCACGCCGTGGGTCGAGTGGACGACCTTGTCGTGGCTCCAACGGTCCCGGTAGAAGGCCTCGGCAGCGCGCCCGCCCGTGTGATGGACGGTACGCAGGTCACCGGAGACCTCGGCGCGGGTGAAGAAGCTCCCCGCCCTGACGAGTGGATCCGCGTCCTGATGTCCCTGACGCTTCTGCAAGGCGACCCTCCAGGCCGATGGGAATGGTGCGTCATCGACGCTACGCCCGCGGAAAGGCAGAATCCGGGGACGAAGGTCCCGGACGGGCATGACCTCTTTCCGCTATTTCGGGGGCCGGGCGGATGCCAGCCTGGAGGGGTCCAACTCCGCGACGGCGGAGGCGAATAGCGCGAAGAAATTCCCATTCACGATGGCGAGAACGAAGAACCGCACATGGCTCCCGGACCAGCACGGGGCCTGGGCGATGCTGGCGGTGCCGTTCCTCGCGGGCACGCTGCTCGCCCCCCGGACGGGCTGGGCGCACGCGCTGCTGTTCGCGGCGTGGCTGCTCGGGTACGCCGCGGCCTTCCACGGCCAGCAGTGGCTGCGGCTGCACGCGCGCGGCCTGCGCTCGGCCGCCCGCCATGCGCGTCCCGCGGTGGTGTTCGGGGCGGCGTTCGCGGCGGCCGGCGCGCCGTTGGCGGTGCTGCACCCGTGGCTGGTGCCGGCGGCCCTGCTCGCCTCGCCGTTCGTCCTGGTCAACACGTACCACGCCTGGCGGGGGCGGGAGCGGGCCCTGCTCAACGGCCTGGCGGCGGTGGTCCCGGCGTGCGGGATGCTGCTCGTGGCGGCCCGCCTGGGGGGCCTCGGCCCGGCGGGGGCCTGGCCGGGCGCGGTGGCGTGCCTGCTGTACTTCGCGGGGACGGTGCCGTACGTGAAGACGATGATCAGGGAGCGCAACTCGCCGGCGTACCGGGCCGGTTCGGCGGTCTACCATGCGGGGGCCCTGGCGGTGGCCGCACTCCTCTCACCCTGGCTGGCGATCCCCTTCGCGGCCTACCTGGCCCGAGCCGTCGCCCTCCCCGGGCGGGGGCTGCGGGTCCCGGTGGTGGGCGCCGTCGAACTGTGCTGCTCGGCGGCCCTGCTGCTGACACTGGCGGCGGTCCTCTGATCGCCCCCGCCTGGGTCGGGTGTGCGGTGGGGTGCCCCCGCAGGGAGTCGAACGCAACCGCCCCGTACTCGGCCGGCCCCGTGGAAACGTTCGACGGCCGAGGAGGTGCCCCGCCGCGCGCCCGGGCCCGGCGGCCCCTGCGAGCGCGGGCCGCTGCGCGGGGCCTTTCCCCGCCCCGCCCCTTCCCGGCGTACCGAATCTGCGGCTCCGCCGCGCGTGGGGGGGCTCCGCCCCGGACCCCGGTCCTCAAACGCCGGACGGGGGTGCGGGCGGGCCGGAATCCCAGCCCCGCCGGCGTTTGAGGCGCGGGCGCGGAGCGCCGTAGGGGGTACCGGGCGGAGCACGGACGGGCGGAGGCCCGGGGCGGCACCCGCCCCGGGACCGCTGACCGAGCCGGAGGCTAGATGGCTTCCTTGCGGGTCAAGAAGTTGAACGACACCCACCCCGGCAGCACCGGCAGCCAGAACGTCATCAGCCGGAACAACAGCACCGCCGAGATCGCGACCTCCTTCTCCAGCCCCGCCGCGATCAGACCCAGCGTCAGGGTCGTCTCCACCGCGCCGATGCCACCCGGCGTCGGCGCCGCCGACCCCAGGGCGTTGCCCGCGAGGAAGACCACCGCGATGCTCGCGAGGCTGATGGCCTCGCCGCCCCCGAACGCGCGGATCGACGCGTCCAGGCACATCACGAAGCAGCCCGTCAGCAGCAGCATCCCGCCGATGCCCGTCAGCAGCTTCTGCGGCCGCTGGAGCACGTCCAGCATGCGCGGCACCACACCCGCGAACAGCGCCCGCACCCGCGTCACGACGAACTTCCGCATGAACGGGACCGCCGTCACCACCAGCACCAGCACCGCCACCGTCAGCAGACCGGCGATGACCGTCCTCGACGGGGTCATCTCGGGGGTCTTCTCGGTCCCCGTCAGGTAGCCGAAGGACAGCAGCAGCAGGATGTGGCTGGCCAGTCCGAAGAGCTGCGAGGCGCCCACGCTCGCGACCGCCAGCCCCGGGCGGACCCCGGCGCGCTGGAGGAAGCGGGTGTTCAGCGCGACACCGCCCACCGCCGCCGGCGCCACCAGCTTCACGAAGGAACCGGCCACCTGCGCGACCACCGTCCGCAGGAACGGCACCCGCTCCGGCACGAAGCCCAGCAGGCTCATCGCCGCCGCGAAGTAGCTGAGCGCCGAGAAGGCGAGCGCCGCCCCGACCCAGCCCCACTGCGCCTTGGCGACGATCGTGCCGAAGTCCACGTGCGCGAGCTGCGTCAGCAGGAAGTACGCGCCGAACGCGCCCGCGATGAACGACACCAGCGTCCGCGGCCGGATCCGCTCCAGCCGGGCCGGCTCCACCGGCGCCTGCGGGCGGATCAGCAGGACCTGCTGGCGGATCTGGCTCAGCAGGTCCTCCTCGCGGGCCCCGTCCAGCGCGTCGTCCAGGGCCTTCTTCTGGGCCTTGCGGTCGGCCGCCGCCGATGCGGAGCCCGAGCCGCCCGAAGCCGCCGTGTCCGCCTCGCGCGCCGCCTTCGCCGCCCGCGAGGACTCCAGTACGGCCTCCCGCTGCCGCTCCGCCCGCTCCCGGGCCAGCTTGCGCAGCGTCGCCCGGGTGGACCGGCTCAGCGCGATCGGCTGCAGCAGCGGCAGGCAGTCCGCCACCGTGTCCGGGCCCAGCACCGACACCGCCGAGGCCACCGCGCGCTCCGCGCCGACCCGCAGGCCGAGGGTGGTCAGCAGCTGCGCCACGTCCATCCGCAGGACCAGGTCACCGGCCGCGATCTCGCCACCGCGCAGGTCGGTGAGGACGACGTTGCCGGAACGATCCACCACCAACGCGTCCCCCGTGAGCCGACGGTGCGCGATGCGCCGCGACTGCAGGGCCCGTACCTGCTTCCACGTGTTGTGGGTCAGCTCGTCCGTGATCTCCTCGTCGGGGAGCGAGTCCAGCGTCCGGCCGTCCAGGTGCTCGTACACGAGCATCACGGCGTCCGGGCCGAGCTCGGAGGTGGCGATCAGCTTCGGCGCGTTGGCCCCGGCCGCGATGGCCGCATAGGCGAGCAGGGCCTCCTGCTCGAGGGCCTGGCGCAGCGACTGGAGGCTGCGCCGGGTGGTGATGCCCCGCAGGGTGAGCCGGCGCCAGACCCGGTAGAAGAACCCCTGGGCCTGCTGCTCCCGGTCGACCACGGTGACGTCGAGCGGCGGGCCGTCCTCCAGGGTGACGTGGTAGCGCCGCCCCCGGTCGCCGATCTCCGAGGCCTCCGGGCCGCCCTCGGCCTGCTCGGCCCGCATCGCGCTGACCGGCTGGAAGCCGACCCGGCGCAGCCCCGCGAGGAGGTTCTGCCCGGTGGGGCGGACGTTCGGCGAGCCGACGGCGTACAGGGTCCCGTACGCCACGCTCCAGCCGATGAGCACGGTGAGGATGATCGAGAAGGGGGTGGTGTAACCGCTGACCAGCATCGTGAACGCGTCGAGCAGCAGCACCACCCACAGCGCCACGCGCCAGCGCGGTCTGCGGGTCATCCCGACGGCGGTCATGTACGCGATCACGGGCGCGAGGTAGCCGTGCACCGGATCGGTGAGGTCCCCGGCGGTGCCCGCGGGGAGCGTCAGGGCGTCCTGGATGGTCTCGGGGGCGGCCTGGGAGACCCACAGGTCGGTGGCGAGGGTGACCCCGTGCGCGAGGACGGCGGCGAGCACGCCGTCGGCGATGCGCAGTCCGTCGCGTTTGATCAGCCGCTCGATGGCGAAGGCGACGGGGAGCAGCAGCACGGCGATGCTCGAGACCAGCGCGGCGACCTTGATCAGCAGGTCGGGTGCGGCTCCGGTGCCCTGGTTGATGTCGGCTTCCAGGCCGGCGGTGGTGCCGTGGGCGAAGGCGGAGATGCCGAGGACGACGGCGATGCCGATGATGCCGACGAGCAGGCGTACGAGATCGGACGGCCGGTGCACGCGGGCGGCGAGCAGCGGTTCGTCGACCTCGACCTGATCGGCGGCCGTGGGGGCGTGTCCGTGCGGGCCGTCCCCCGGGCCGTTGTGCGGTCCGTCCTCCGGGCCGTTGTGCGGTCCGTCTCCCAGGCCGTTCTGCGGGCCGTCGCCCGATCCGGGTGCCGGGCCGTCCTCCGCGTGCTGGGCGGGGCCGTCCCCCGGGGAATCCGGGCGGGTGGTGCCGTCGTGACGAGCGCGGTCGTGGGTGCTGTGGCTCTCGCCGTCGCCGTCGCCCGGGCGCGCGTCGCCGTCCGTCGCCGCGCCGTTCGGAGGGCTCACACCCTGCTCCTTCGTCGTCACATCCGTCTCTTCTTGATCACGTATCACCAGTCACCGCCCGGAAGATGGTGGCACGGACCGACCGGGCCGCGGGGCATCAGGGTGCGCGCCGGTATGGAACCGAGGCTTCCGCCGACGGGCCTCCGGCGTGCTGCACCATGGGCCGGATGAGCGAGGAACTGCCCGCGTACGCGGAGCACGTACTGGAGGTGGCCGAGCGGATTCCGCCCGGCCGGGTGATGACGTACGGGGACGTCGCCGAGTGGCTCGGCGAGGGCGGACCACGTCAGGTCGGGCGCGTCATGGCCCTGTACGGGGGAGCAGTTCCCTGGTGGCGCGTGGTGCGGGCGGACGGCGTACCCCTGCCCGGACACGAGCTGCGCGCCCTGGAGCACTACCGGTCGGAGGCCACCCCGCTGCGCCTGACGGCCGGCGGCGAGGCGCGGCTGGACATGCGCCGGGCGCGCTGGGACGGGGATCCCGGGGACCCCGGCCGGGACGGCACGCGCGACGAGGCTCACACCTGACAGCTTCGGCCATGCGGGGCCTGAGCGGGCGGTCGGGGGAACGCGCGAACGCCCGTACGGGGTACCCGGGGGGACTGCGCGGCATCGGCCCGTTGCCGTAGCGTTGCCTCTTCGGCTGCTCCGCGAACCGTCGCGACGCCCCCCGCAGACCCAGCCTCCCGACCAGCACACCCAGGACGACCAGGACCGGCATCTCACGTGAACACCCCTTCCTCCGACGCCGACCGCCGCACCGAACGGCGGCGTACGCGGACCCCCGACGCGTACCGCCTCGTGCGCACCGGGCCGGAACGGGTGGATCCCCCTGTGCTGGACGCAGCCCAGCGGTCGGTGGTTGAGCACACCGGCGGACCCCTGCTGGTCCTGGCCGGACCCGGCACCGGCAAGACCACCACGCTGGTCGAAGCGGTCACCGCCCGCGTGGAGGCGGGCACGGACCCGGCCCGCATCCTCATCCTCACGTTCAGCCGCAAGGCCGCGGTGGAACTGCGCGACCGGACCGCCCTGCGCCTCGGCGGTGCGCGGGCGCCGCAGGCCACCACCTTCCACTCCTTCTGCTACGGCCTGGTCCGCGCCCACCAGGACACCGACCTGTTCGCGGACCCGCTGCGGCTGCTGTCCGGCGCGGAGCAGGACGTCATGGTCCGCACCCTCCTGGAAGGCCAGCGCCGCTCCCGCTCCATCCGCTGGCCGGACGACCTGCGGGCCGCCCTCACGACGCGCGGCTTCGCCGACGAGGTCCGCGCCGTCCTGGCCCGCGCCCGCGAGCTGGGCCTCGGCCCCTCCGCGCTCTCCGCCTTCGCCGACCGGATCGGCCGCCCGGACTGGAAGGCGGCCGCGGCGTTCCTGTCCGAGTACCTGGACGTCCTGGACCTGCAGGGCATGCTGGACTACGCCGAACTCCTGCACCGGGCCGTCCTCCTCGCGGAGCGCACCCCGTCCCTCGCCTCCTCCTACGACGCGATCTTCGTGGACGAGTACCAGGACACGGACGCCTCCCAGCTGCGGCTGCTGCGCGCGCTGACCGGCCCCGGCGGGGCGCTGACCGCCTTCGGCGACCCCGACCAGTCGATCTACGCCTTCCGCGGCGCCGACATCAACAACACCCTGGACTTCGAGTCCGCCTTCCCGGGCGCGGAGGTACGGGCCCTCACGGTCGGCCGCCGCTCGCGCGCGAACCTCCTCGCGGCCACCCGCCTCCTCACCGCCCGCATGCCGGTGCCCCGCCTCCCGGCGGCCGCCGTCCGCGCGCACCGCGCCCTCACCCCCACGCGGGAGGGCGGCTCGGTGGAGGTGTACACGTACCCCACGGCGGGCGCCGAGCTCGACAACATCGCCGACATCCTGCGCCGCGCGCACCTGGAGGACGGCGTGCCGTGGCAGGACATGGCCGTCCTGGTCCGCTCCGGGGGCCGCACCCTCCCGGCGATGCGCCGCGCCCTGATCACGGCGGGCGTCCCGGCCGAGACCGACGCCACGGCCACCCCCCTCCGCCACGAACCGGCGGTAGCCCCCCTCCTCACAGCCCTCCGCACAACCGCCGCCCCGCCGCCTGCGGCGAGCCCGGCCGACCCCACCGACCCGCCCCGGCCGAACGCCACCCCGGGCACCCCCGCCGTGCCGGCAGCGCCGGGAACGGCAACGGGCAGCGCCGCGCCCGGCTCCGCCGACGAGCCGGCCGCAGGCGCGGCCTTGCCCGCCGGCCCTGCGGGCACCCCGGCGCCCGAGGAGGGCGAGCCTGCTCGCAGCGTCGGGGCGGGCGGGCGGGAAACCACCGACACCGCCGACGGGACGGACGGCGCGGACCCCGAGCCCGCCGCAGGCGACACCGCCGACGGGGGATGGATCGGCGTCGAGGCCGCCCTCACCCTGCTCGCCTCCCCCCTCGGGGGGATGGACGCCGCCGACCTGCGCCGCCTCGGCCGGGCCCTGCGCGACGAGGAGCGCGCCGCAGGCGTCAAGGTGCCGGCGCCCTCCGACGTCCTGCTCGCCCGCGCCCTCGCCGAGCCCGAGCGGCTCACCGCGCACGACCCCGCCTACGCCCGCGGCGCCCAGCGCCTCGGCCTCCTCCTCCGCAAGGCCCGCGAGCTCCTCCAGGGCGGCGGCACCGCCGAAGAGGCCCTGTGGACCCTCTGGGACGGCACCCCCTGGCCGCAGCGGCTCGAGCGCCAGGCCCGCCGCGGCGGCACCGCCGGCCGCAACGCCGACCGCGACCTCGACGCTGTCTGCGCCCTCTTCGACACCGCCGCGCGCGCGGAGGAACGTACCGGCGGCCGCGGCGCCCTCAACTTCCTCGAACAGCTCGAGGCCGAGGACATCGCCGCCGACACCCTCACCGGCACGGCGGCCCGCCCCGACGCCGTCCGGCTGATGACGGCCCACCGCTCCAAGGGCCTCGAATGGGGTCTCGTCGTCGTCGCCGGCGTGCAGGAGGGGCTCTGGCCCGACCTGCGCCGCCGCGGCTCCCTCCTGGAGGCCGACCGCATCGGCCGCGACGGCCTCGCCGAGCCCCTCACCCCCGGCGCGCTCCTCGCCGAGGAGCGCCGGCTGTTCTACGTCGCCGCCACCCGCGCCCGCGACCGCCTCGTCGTCACCGCGGTCAAGGCCCCCGCCGAGGACGGCGACCAGCCCTCCCGTTTCCTGGGCGAACTCGGCGTCACCCCCAAGGACGTCTCCGGCCGCCCCCGCCGCCCCCTCGCCGTCCCCGCACTCGTCGCCGAGCTGCGCGCCACCACCGTCGACCCCGAGGCATCGCCCGAGCTGCGCGAAGCGGCCGCCCGGCGCCTGGCCCGGCTCGCCGCGCTCACCGACGACGAGGACCGCCCCCTCGTGCCCGCCGCGCACCCGCAGCGCTGGTGGGGCCTGTACGAGCCCACCCGCAGCAGCGTCCCGCTGCGCGACCGGGACCGGCCGGTCGCCCTGTCCGGCAGCGCCCTGGACCAGCTCGCGAACACCTGCTCCCTCCAGTGGTTCCTCGGCCGCGAGGTCAAGGCCGACGCCCCCTCCACCGCCGCCCAGGGCTTCGGCAACGTCGTCCACGTCCTCGCCGACGAGGTCGCCTCCGGGCGCACCCCCGCCGACCTGGCCGTCCTCATGGAACGCCTCGACTCCGTGTGGGACGCCCTCGCCTTCGACGCGCCCTGGAAGTCCCGCCAGGAGAAGGACAACGCCCGCGCCGCCCTCGAACGCTTCCTGCGCTGGCACAACACCGACCGCGGGGGCCGGGCCGCCGTCGCCACGGAGCACGAGTTCGACGTCACCCTCGACGCGGGCGACTACGCCGTGCGCATCCGCGGCTCCATGGACCGCGTCGAAGCGGACCCGCAGGGGCGCGCGTACGTCGTGGACTTCAAGACCGGCAAGTCCTCGCCGACGAAGGCCGAGGTCGCCCGCCACCCCCAGCTCGCCGTCTACCAGCTCGCGGTCCGCGAGGGCGCCGTCGACGAGGTCTTCGACGGACTGCGCCCCGAGCCCGGCGGCGCCGAACTCGTGCAGCTCCGCCAGGGCTCCGACGACCCGAAGATCCAGGCCCAGCAGCCGCTCGACGGCGAATGGGTCGGCGACCTCCTCGCCACCGCCGCGGGCCGGGTCCTCGAGGAGCGCTTCGCGCCCGTCACGGGCCGCCAGTGCGACCACTGCTCCTTCCGCGCCTCGTGCAGCGCCCGCCCCGAGGGCCGCCAGACGGTCGAGTAACGGGGCCGGGCCATTCCAGCCTCCGGCGCTTGGGGGCATTTCAGCCTCGCCGGCGTTTGAGGCGCGGGGTCCGGGGCGGCGCCCCGGGGAACCGGGGGCACCTCCCAGCGGTAGCTGGGGGAGGAAGGGCGGGTAGGGGACCCGCTCCGCGCAGCGGCCGCACACAGGGGCCGCCGGGGCCGGGCGCGCGCCGGGGCACTTCCTCGGCCGTCGAACGTTTCCAGGAAGCGGACATGTTCGAGGTGGCTGCGTTCGACGCCCTGCGGGGGCGCCCCGCCGCACACCCGGCCCCGGCGGGGCGGGGGTGCGCAAGGCCCGGCGCCCGGCCGGGGCCGAACCGCGGGCGGTCGGGGCTGTCGGTGGGTGCGGCTAGCCTTTTTACGTGTCCGCGCGTCCCGCCGTCCTCACCGACCCCGAGCAGCTCAAGGAGCTCCTCGGGATCCCCTTCACGCCCGAGCAGATGGCCTGCGTCACCGCCCCGCCCGCCCCGCAGGTCGTCGTCGCGGGCGCCGGCTCCGGCAAGACCACCGTCATGGCCGCCCGCGTGGTCTGGCTCGTCGGCACCGGCGCGGTCGCGCCCGAGCAGGTCCTCGGACTGACCTTCACCAACAAGGCCGCCGGCGAGCTCGCCGAGCGCGTCCGCAAGGCCCTCGCACGGGCCGGCATCACCGACCCGGACCCCTCACCGGCCGACCCCGAAGCGGCCGGGGGCGAGCCGCGCATCTCCACGTACCACGCCTTCGCCGGGCAGCTCCTCAAGGACCACGGACTGCGCATCGGCCTCGAGCCCGCCTCCCGCCTGCTCGCCGACGCCACCCGCTTCCAGCTCGCCGCGAAGGTGCTGCGCGAGGCCCCCGGCCCGTACCCGGCGCTCACCAAGTCCCTCCCCGACCTCGTCGGAGACCTGCTCGCGCTCGACGCGGAGCTCTCCGAGCACCTCGTCGAACCGGCCGGACTGCGCGCGTACGACACCGCCCTCCTGGACACCCTCGCCGGCACGAAGCTCACCAACGAGGACCTGCGCAAGGTCCCCGAGGCCGTGCGCGGCCGCCTCGAGCTGCTGGAGCTCGTCTCCCGCTACCGCGCCGCCAAACGCTCCCGCGACCTCTTCGACTTCAGCGACCAGATAGCCCTGTCCGCGCAGCTGGCCACCACCCGCCCCGAGGTCGGCGCACTGCTGCGCGAGGAGTTCCGCGTCGTCCTGCTCGACGAGTACCAGGACACGTCCGTCGCCCAGCGCCTCCTGCTCTCCGGTCTGTTCGGCGCGGGCACCGGGCACGCCGTGACGGCCGTCGGTGACCCCTGCCAGGCGATCTACGGCTGGCGCGGCGCCTCCGTGGCCAACCTCGACGACTTCCCCGAGCACTTCCCGCACGCCGACGGCAGCCCCGCCACCCGGCTCTCCCTCAGCGAGAACCGGCGCAGCGGCGGCCGCCTGCTCGATCTGGCCAACGGGCTCGCCGCCCCGCTGCGCGCCATGCACGAGGGCGTCGAGGCGCTGCGCGCGGCGCCGGGCGAGGAACAGGCCGGCTTCGTGCGCTGCGCGCTGCTGCCGACCCACGCCGAGGAACTCGAATGGCTCGGGGACTCCGTCGCGCACCTGGTGCGCACGGGCACGGAGCCCGGGGAGATCGCGGTGCTGTGCCGTTCCGCGGGGGACTTCGCACAGATCCAGGCCGTCCTGGTGGCCCGGGACGTGCCGGTGGAGGTCGTCGGCCTGTCCGGCCTGCTGCACCTGCCCGAGGTCGCGGACCTGGTCGCGGTCTGCGAGGTGCTCCAGGACCCGGCGGCCAACGCCTCCCTCGTCCGGCTCCTGATCGGCCCGCGCTGGCGGATCGGCGCGCGCGACCTGGCCCTGCTGGGCCGCCGGGCCCGCCTGCTGGTGGGCCGCGCCCCCTCCTCCGAGCAGGACGCGGACGAACGCCTGGCGGCGGCGGTCGAGGGCGTGGACCCGGCGGAGATCATCTCGCTGGCCGACGCCCTGGAGACCTTCCTCGACGGCGCCGGGCAGGCCCCGGACGACCTCCCCTTCTCGGCCGAGGCCCGGGTCCGCTTCGCGCACCTCGCCCAGGAGCTGCGCGACCTGCGGCGCTCCCTCGCCGACCCCCTGATGGACGTCCTCCACCGCGTCCTGGCCACCACCGGGCTGGACGTGGAGCTGTCCGCGTCCCCGCACGCACTCGCCGCCCGACGCCGCGAGACCCTGTCGAACTTCATGGACGTCGCCGCCGGCTTCGCCGCCCTCGACGGCGAGGCCTCCCTCCTCGCCTTCCTCGGCTTCCTGCGCACCGCCGCCCAGTACGAGAAGGGCCTGGACCACGCGCTGCCGGGCGGGGAGAACACGGTCAAGGTCCTGACGGCCCACAAGTCCAAGGGCCTGGAGTGGGACGTGGTCGTGGTCCCCGACCTCTGCGCGGGCTCCTTCCCGAAGGAGAAGGCGCCGGAGGCCTGGACCTCGTACGCGAAGGTGCTCCCGTACGCCCTGCGCGGTGACGCCGCCACCCTGCCGGGGGACCCGGCGTGGACCTCGGCGGGCCTCAAGTCCTTCAAGGCGGCCCTGAAATCCCACAAGGAGACGGAAGAGCTCCGCCTCGGCTACGTCACCTTCACCCGCCCCCGCTCCCTCCTGCTGGCCTCGGGCCACTGGTGGGGCCCGACGCAGAAGAAGCGCCGCGGCCCGTCCGCCTTCCTGACGGCCCTGTACGAGCACTGCGCGGCCGGCTTCGGGGAGATCGAGGCCTGGGCGGAGGAACCCGACCCGAAGGCCGAGAACCCCTCCCTCGCCGCCGACTCCGGCCCGGACCACTCCTGGCCGCTCCCCCTGGACCCGGCCTCCCTCACCCTCCGGCGCGCGGCGGCGGCCCTGGTCGAATCCCACCTGGCCACCCCGCCTCCCCCCGAGGAAGACCCCTACCTCTGGCCCCCGCACTGCGACGACCCGTCCTACGACGACGAACCCCGGCCCGCCGAGCACTGGGCGGAGCCCGGCCCCGCCGACGTACCCGCACCCCGGCCCGCAGCCCCGGCCGACGGGCCGGATGACGAGGACCCCTCGGCCACCGACCCCTGGGCCACCGACCCCTGGTCCGAGCCGCGGCCCGCAGCCCCGTCCCCGGCCGAGGGCCCGGACCTCGACGACCCCTGGGCCGTCGAGCCCTGGGCCGCCGGCCCGGACCCCGCCGGGGTCCGGGGCGGAGCCCCGGTTCCGGGAAGGGGCGGGGTGGGGGACGAACCCCGCCGGCCCACCCCCGCCGACCCGTACGACGACCTCTGGCCGGAGACCGCCGCACCCGCGCCCGCCGCAGCCGACCCGACCCCCGCCGGGAGGCAGGCGGCAGCCGTACCCGCGCCCGGGCCCGTACGGCCCGCCCGCCGGGGCACGCCCGGCGCCCCGACCCCCCTCACCCCCGAAGAGGCGCGGACGGTGGCCTCCTGGGACCGCGACCTCGACGCCCTCGAGGGCGAGCTGCGCCGTGCCCGCGCCGCCGTCCGGGACGTCGAGCTGCCGCCCGCCCTCTCCGCCAGCCAGCTGCTCCGGCTCGCCGCCGACGAGCAGGGCTTCGTACGCGACCTCGCCCGCCCCATGCCCAAGCCCCCGCAGCCCGCGGCGCGCCAGGGCACGCGTTTCCACGCCTGGGTGGAGTCCCGCTTCGACGAGCTCCCCCTCCCGCTCCTCGACGTCCTCGACCCGGCCACCGAGCTGCCCGGCTCGGACCAGGAGATCGCGGACGAGGCCGACCTAGACGCCCTCAAGGCGGCCTTCGAGCGCAGCGAATACGCCGACCGCCCGCCCCACCGCATGGAGGCCCCGGTCCAGCTCACCCTGGCCGGCCGGGTCATCCGCGGCCGGATCGACGCCGTGTACCGCACCGACGACGGTGGCTGGGAGATCGTCGACTGGAAGACCGGCCGCACCACCGAAGCCGACCCCCTCCAGCTCGCCGTGTACCGCCTGGCCTGGGCGGAAGCCACCGGCACCCCCCTCGAGCAGGTCACGGCCGCCTTCCTGCACGTGCGCAGCGGCCGCGTGATCCGCCCCCGCAACCTTCCCGACCGGGCGCGTCTTGAGCGGATCCTCCAAGGCAAACCGGGCACGGACGGTGAGGCTCAGGCGGAAGGCTAGGCTCGTGGCCATGAGCCTCAGCACGCCGGACAGCGTCGTCCGCACGTACATCGACACCCACCGCGCCGCCTTCCTCGACGACCTCGCCGAGTGGCTGCGCATCCCCTCGGTCTCTGCGCGGCCCGAGCACGCCGACGATGTGCGCCGCAGCGCCGAGTGGCTGGCCGCGAAGCTCAAGGAGACCGGTTTCCCGGTCACCGACATCTGGGAGACCGCCGGAGGCACCGGCGCCCCCGCCGTCTTCGCGCACTGGCCGAGCGAGGACCCGGACGCCCCGACCGTCCTCGTCTACGGGCACCACGACGTGCAGCCCGCCGCCCTCGCCGACGGCTGGCACACCGAGCCGTTCGAGCCGGTGGTCAAGGACGGCCGCATGTACGGCCGCGGCGCCGCCGACGACAAGGGCCAGGTGTTCTTCCACACCCTCGGCGTGCGCGCGCACCTGGCGGCCACCGGCTCCGCCGCCCCCGCCGTGAACCTGAAGCTCCTGATCGAGGGCGAGGAGGAGTCCGGCTCCCCGCACTTCCGCGCGCTGGTCGAGGCCCGCGCCGCCGAGCTCGCCGCCGACGTCGTGATCGTCTCCGACACCGGCATGTGGTCCGAGACCACCCCCACCGTCTGCACCGGCATGCGCGGCGTCGCCGACTGCGAGATCGACTTCCACGGCCCGGACCAGGACATCCACTCCGGCGCCTTCGGCGGAGCCGTGCCGAACCCGGCCACCGCCGCCGCCCGCCTGGTCGCCGCCCTGCACGACGAGGACGGCCGGGTCACGATCCCGGGCTTCTACGACGGCATCGCCGAGCTCACCGACACGGAGCGCGCGCTCATCGCCGAGCTGCCCTTCGACGAGGCGGAGTGGCTGCGCACGGCCAAGTCCCACGCGGCCGCCGGCGAGGCGGGCTACTCCACCCTGGAGCGCGTCTGGGCCCGACCGACCGCCGAGGTCAACGGCATCGGCGGCGGCTACCAGGGCCCCGGCGGCAAGACGATCGTGCCCGCCTCCGCCCACCTGAAGCTGTCGTTCCGCCTGGTTTCCGGGCAGGACCCGTACGAGGTCGAGGCGGCCGTCAGGGACTGGGTGGCCGCCCGGATCCCGGACGGGGTCCGGCACTCCATCACCTTCGGCGCCCCGACCCGCCCGTGCCTGACCCCGCTGGACCACCCGGCGCTGCAGTCGGTCGTACGGGCCATGGGCCGCGCGTTCGGCGAGAAGGTCCGCTTCACCCGCGAGGGGGGCTCGGGCCCGGCGGCGGACCTCCAGGACGTTCTGGACGCGCCCGTCCTGTTCCTCGGCATCTCGGTACCCTCCGACGGCTGGCACTCGCCGAACGAGAAGGTGGAGCTGGACCTCCTCCTCAAGGGCGTCGAGACGACCGCCTACCTGTGGGGCGACCTGGCCGCCACCCACCGCCGCGGAACCGCCTGACACCCGTACCCGCCGCACTCGTAGTAGTCCGTCGTACGCCTGCCTAGTCCCACCACCGGGGGAGTTGGAAGTACCTGTGAGCACCCGTACCGAGCGCCCGCTCTCGCTGGCCGCGGCCAGCGGAATCGACCGCGCTGCGCACCACCGCCTCGACGAGGCGTGGCTCGCCGCGGCCTGGAGCCACCCCACCACCCGTGTCTTCGTCGTCTCCGGCGGCCAGGTGCTGATCGACGACACCCCCGACGGGGGCACCGGCATCGTGATGACCGCGGCCTTCGAGGCCCCGGCCACGGAGACGCACCGCTACTTCCTGGGCACCGACGAGGACGGCGTACGGTACTTCGCGCTGCAGAAGGACTCCCTGCCGGGCCGCATGGACCAGTCGGCCCGCCCGGCCGGCCTGCGCGAGGCCGGACTGCTGCTGGGCCCGCGCGACGCCGGGCTGATGGTGCACGCCGTGGCACTGGAGAACTGGCAGCGGATGCACCGCTTCTGCTCCCGCTGCGGCGAGCGCACGGTCGTCGCGGCCGCCGGACACATCCGCCGCTGCCCGGGCTGCGGCGCCGAGCACTACCCGCGCACCGACCCGGCCGTGATCATGCTGGTCACGGACGAGCAGGACCGCGCGCTGCTCGGCCGCCAGGTCCACTGGCCCGAGGGCCGCTTCTCGACCCTGGCCGGCTTCGTGGAGCCGGGCGAGTCCATCGAGCAGTCCGTCGTGCGCGAGGTGTGGGAGGAGGCGGGCGTCAGGGTCGGCGAGGTCGAGTACGTGGCCAGCCAGCCGTGGCCCTTCCCGTACAGCCTGATGCTGGGCTTCACGGCCCGCGCCACCACCTCGGAGATCAACGTGGACGGCGAGGAGATCCAGGAGGCCCGCTGGTTCTCCCGCGAGGACCTGCGCCGGGCGTTCGAGAGCGGCGAGGTGGTGCCCCCGTCGGGCATCTCCATCGCCGCCCGCCTCGTCGAGAACTGGTACGGCGAACCGCTGCCGAAGCCGGCCGCGTGAGTTTCGTCGCCGAGTAACTTTCGTCACAGCAGAAGGCCCCCGCCGCGGCGGGGGCCCTTCTGATGGGCTCGGCGGAGAACCCGCGGCGGTGTCCCTCAGACGGCGAGGGCCTGCTTGACCTGGGCCAGGCTCGGGTTCGTCATGACGGACTCGTTGCCGGCGGCGGACTTCACGAGCACGGTGGGAACGGTCTGGTTGCCGCCGTTCGCCTTCTCCACGAACGCCGCGGACGCCGGGTCGAGCTCGATGTTGATCTCGTTGTACGCGATGCCTTCCCGGTCCAGCTGGGTCTTCAGCCGGCGGCAGTAGCCGCACCAGGTCGTGCTGTACATCGTGACGGTGCCCGTGTCCTGCATGCTGCGCTCTCCTTCGTGAGGGCTCGGTGGTCCGAGTACCCGAACGTACGGGACCGCGCCGCCATTCCCGTACCACCCCATCCGTCGTACAAGTACGACGGAAGCCCGCAGGCTGTGGACAAGTTTCCCGCCCGGCCCACGAGACCTGGCAGCATTGCGGGGTGACAGCAGCAACGCACTCCCCATCCTTCCCCGCCTCCGCCGGCTCCCCGGAATCGGCCGACGCGGTGCTCCTGGGCCTGGACCCGGAGCAGCGCGAGGTCGCGACGACCCTGCGCGGGCCGGTGTGCGTGCTGGCCGGCGCAGGCACGGGCAAGACCCGCGCGATCACCCACCGGATCGCGTACGGGGTCCAGTCCGGCCAGCTGATGCCCGCCAGCGTGCTGGCCGTCACCTTCACCAACCGCGCGGCCGGGGAGATGCGCGGCCGCCTGCGCGGTCTCGGCGCCGGCGGGGTGCAGGCCCGCACCTTCCACTCCGCCGCCCTGCGCCAGCTCCAGTACTTCTGGCCCAAGGCGGTCGGCGGGGACGTGCCGCGGCTGCTGGAGCGCAAGATCCAGCTCGTCGCCGAGGCCGGCGCCCGCTGCCGCATCCGCCTCGACCGGGGCGAGCTGCGCGACGTCACCGGCGAGATCGAGTGGGCCAAGGTCACCCAGACGGTGCCCGCCGACTATCCGGCGGCCGCCGTCAAGGCGGGCCGCGAGGCCCCCCGGGACCTGGCCGAGATCGCACAGATCTACGGGACGTACGAGCAGCTCAAGCGCGACCGCGCGATGATCGACTTCGAGGACGTGCTGCTCCTGACGGTCGGCATCCTCCAGGACCGGCACGACATCGCCGAGCAGATCCGCGCCCAGTACCAGCACTTCGTGGTCGACGAGTACCAGGACGTCAGCCCGCTCCAGCAGCGGCTCCTCGACCTCTGGCTCGGCGAGCGGGACAGCCTCTGCGTCGTCGGCGACGCCAGCCAGACGATCTACTCCTTCACCGGCGCCACCCCCGACCACCTGCTGAACTTCCGCACCCGCTACCCGCAGGCCACCGTGGTCAAGCTGGTCCGCGACTACCGCTCCACCCCCCAGGTGGTCCACCTCGCCAACGGGCTGCTGAAGCAGGCCAGGGGCCGGGCCGCCGAGCACCGCCTGGAGCTGGTGTCGCAGCGCGAGACCGGCCCCGACCCGGTCTACGCCGAGTACCCGGACGAGCCCGCCGAGGCCGAGGGCGTCGCCCACCGGATCCGCGATCTGATCGCGGCGGGCGTCCCGGCCGGCGAGATCGCCGTGCTCTTCCGCATCAACGCCCAGTCCGAGGTCTACGAGCAGGCCCTCGCCGACGCCGGGGTCCCCTACCAGCTGCGCGGGGCCGAGCGGTTCTTCGAGCGGCAGGAGGTCCAGAAGGCGATCCTCGCGCTGCGCGGAGCAGCCCGCTCCGCCGGGAGCGGGAACGACCGGGTCCTCGACGACGTCGTGGAACTGGGCGCCCAGGTCCGCGCCGTGCTCAGCTCCACCGGCTGGACCGCCGAGCCGCCCGCCGGCTCCGGCGCCGTCCGCGACCAGTGGGAATCGCTGGCCGCCCTGGTCCGTCTCGCCGAGGACTTCGCCCGCAGCCGGCCGGGGGCCAACCTGGCGGACCTGACGGTCGAGCTGGAGGAGCGCAGGGCCGCCCAGCACGCCCCGACGGTGCAGGGCGTCACCCTGGCCTCGCTGCACGCGGCCAAGGGCCTGGAGTGGGACGCCGTGTTCCTCGTCGGCCTCACCGACGGCATGATCCCGATCACATATGCCAAGACCGACGAGCAGGTCGAGGAGGAGCGCAGGCTCCTCTACGTCGGCGTCACCCGGGCGCGGCTGCACCTGACGCTCTCCTGGGCGCTCTCCCGTGCCCCGGGCGGCAGGGCCTCCCGGCGCCCCAGCCGCTTCCTGAACGGCCTGCGGCCGGGCTCCGCGGCCCCGGGGAGCCTGCCGGGCTCCCCGGCCGACCGGGAGGCCCGCAAGCGCGGCCGACGGGGCCCCACCCTGTGCCGGGTGTGCCGCAAGACCCTGACCGAGGCCGGCGAGATCAAACTGATGCGCTGCGAGGACTGCCCGTCCGACATGGACGAAGGGCTCTACGAGCGGCTGCGGGACTGGCGCGCGGTCCAGGCGAAGGAGCAGGGACTGCCCGCGTACTGCGTCTTCACGGACAAGACCCTGATGGCCATCGCGGAGGCCGCGCCCTCGGAGGCGGGAGAGCTCTCGATGATCTCCGGAGTGGGCGGCCGCAAGCTCGACCGGTACGGGGCCGATGTCCTGGCCATCTGCGCAGGCCGGGAGAGCGGAACCGAGGATTCTGACGACGCGTAGAAACTCGTCGGAAAAATAGTTTGCACATGCCCAGCGAAGACCCATAGGTTCTTAGCAACGGAAACGGTGGCTTCTCCGAAGCCCTGGATCCGTGCTGTACTTATCCGAATACGCATGGGACGGGCCCCCCGGGGCCAGGTCCCCGAGACGCCGAGAGGAGGCGAGACCAGTGACCAGCTTCATGACCTTCACCAAAATGACCGATCGCTCGGTCGCCGCTTCCTGCCTGCTCGGTTCCGTCTCCCTCCGGGGTACCGGTGCGTCCGCGATTTCCGCCGACCGCCCCGCCCTGCTGGCGACCCTTCCGGTCAGCGCGCGCAATGAGCGACCGACCCAGGCACCGGTGGCAGTACTGGCAGCAGAAGCTCAGGCGCAGGGCGCCTATGGCTTCGCCGCCGAAGCCGGTGCCGGATCCAAGACGAAGCAGACGACGAAGCACCAGCACCACCTGATGTGGGCCTTCCGTGGGCTCGAACCCTGGAGTGATCCAGCCTGATCGAAAGATCAGGCCGGCGCCTTCAGGGCCGCGGAACCCCACCCGGGATCCGCGGCCCTTCTGTTTGTCCCCGAACGGGGATGACGGAGCGAAGGGGCCTCGGGACTGGCAGAACCAGACCAGCCGCGACCGGCCGACCGGCCGGAACGACTAGCCGACCAAGACGAGGAAGAAAACACCGTGCAACTCGAAGCGCACGCCCCGTCCGTATCGCAGACCCAGACTCTCTCCCCGCCCGCAGTCCCGGAGGACTCCACCTTGACCCCGCTCACCGCGCTCACCGCGCTCGACGACGCCATCGAGAACCTCGGCGTCCCGGTTCCCTGCCGCACCTTCGACCCGGAGGTCTTCTTCGCCGAGTCCCCGGCGGACGTCGAGTACGCGAAGTCCCTCTGCCGTACCTGCCCGCTCGTCGAGGCCTGCCTCGCCGGGGCGACCGAGCGTCGTGAGCCCTGGGGCGTCTGGGGCGGAGAGCTCTTCGTCCAGGGTGTCGTCGTAGCCCGGAAGCGCCCCCGTGGCCGCCCGCGCAAGAACCCGGTTGCAGCGGCATGACCGCCCTCGGAACCATCGACCGCCCCCTCACGCACGACCCCCTGAAGCAGGCCCTCATGTCCCCCTCCACCACGAGCGAGCAGCCGCACGGCGCCGCCCACGCAGACTTCATCACCGCAGGCGAGATCACCTCGCGTCAGAACAGGACCCGTGAAATGCAACTCATCCCAGAAGCCATGGCTCGTGCCCATATGGACGACCGCATGCGTGAGGTGGACGCCGAGCGTCTCGCCCTGCGCCTGGTCGCCGCCCGCCGCATGCAGCGGCGAGCCGAGCGCGTCTCGCTGCGCGCCCGCCGTGCGCTGGCCATGGCCGTCATGCACTAAGAGCTGAAGACAGAACCACCCGGGGGGACCGGTCCGAAGGGACCGGTCCCTCCGGTGCGTTGCGGACGGCTGTCCACCCCTTGCGGGGATATCGTCTGTAGGTGGACCAGCCGACTCCCCACCCCGCCCCACCGGGAAGCGAGCCCCAGCCCGTCGTCTGCGCGCGCTGCGGCACCCAGTCGCCCCCGGGTGGCCCCCCGCCCACCTGGACCTGTTCGGTGGAGAACGGGACCAGGCAGTACTTCTGCGTCGACTGCGCGCGCGCCAACCTCCGCGCGATCGAGGGCAGGCTCGACTCCTCCTGGTGGTGACCGCCTCCCGGCGTCACTCGTCGGAAGCGAACCCCGGCAGCCAGGTGTCCAGTTCGTCCCGCAGCCGCACCGTCGCGCCCAGCTGGCACAGCACCCCGATGGTGCTCAGCGTCACGCGGTGGATCAGCAGGTACGAGGGCGGCAGGTTGATCTGCCGGCCCAACTGGTGCGCGGGGGAGCGGGGATCGGCGATCCTCGCCGCCTGGCCGCGCAGCCACGGCCGGGTGAAGGTGAACTCCTCGGCCTCGGCGGGCTCGATGATCGGCTTCAGGTAGTCCAGCACCGCATCGGGGTCCAGTTCTATGGACTCCTTCACGAACCCCTCCGCGCACAGGTGCCCGTAGACCCCTTCGGCGTCACCGTCCAGGGTCATCCGCAGCGACCTGCCGATGGGCTTGGGCCAGCCCCCGGGCAGCCGGTCGACCGTGCCGAAGTCCAGGACGCCCAGCCGCGTCCGGCCGTCCGCGCCGGACAGCAGGCGGAAGTTGCCCGGGTGCGGGTCCGCGTGCAGCAGACCGGTGCGCGCGGGACCGGAGAAGAGGAACCGGGCGAGCAGCTGACCGGCGCGGTCGCGCTCCTCGTCGGTGCCGTCGGCTATCACCTCCGACAGCGGGGTGCCCTCCATCCACTCGGTCACCAGCACCTGGTCGCCCTGGTGCACGACCTCCGGCACGACCACGTCCGGGTCGTCCGCGAAGGCGTCCGCGTGCGTCCGCTGGGCCTCCGCCTCCAGCTCGTAGTCGAGCTCCTCGGCGACCCGGTCGCGCAACTCCTTGATCAGCGGCTTGATTTCCATGCCGGGGATCAGCGGCCCCAGCAGCCCGGCGAACCGGCCCAGCTGCTTCAGGTCCGACAGCAGCGCCTCACCGGCCCCCGGGTACTGGACCTTGACCGCCACCGCCCGGCCGTCGTGCCACACCGCCCGGTGCACCTGGCCGATGGAGGCCGCCGCGGCCGGCTTGTCCTCGAACTCCTCGAACAACTCCCGCCAGTCCGCGCCGAGCCGCTCCGCCAGCACCTGGTGCACCGTCGCCGCGGGCAGCGGCGGGGCCGCCTCCTGAAGCTTGGTCAGCGCCGCCCGGTAGGGCCCCGCGACCTCCTCGGGCAGGGCCGACTCGAAGACCGACAGGGCCTGCCCGAACTTCATGGCACCGCCCTTCAGCTCCCCGAGCGTGCGGAACAGCTGCTCCGCGGTGCGCTGTTGAAGCTCGCGCGCGACCAGCTCGGCCGACTTGCCGCCGATCCGCTTGGTCAGCCCCCACGTGGCCCGGCCGGCGATGCCGAGCGGCAGCGCGGCAAGCTTGGCGGTACGGGTGACCGCCTTCCGGGGAAGATCAGACATAACGCCCCTCCGTTTCCCAGACAGCTGCGCCGCAAGCGGCAGCCCCTGGCCCGCCCTCCGGCCCGGCAGACCCAACGCATCCTGTCATGGCCCTCCCTGCCGGTCCGCTCCCGATCCTCCTCCTGCGTGCTCCAGCGCCGCTGGACGGGCCGCGCCCGCCCCGCACGGGCAGTCGGGGTGCGGGTGCACCGGGGCGGCCTCCCAGTGCAGGGCGGGCAGGGCCGCCTCCCAGCGGGAGCCCGTGCTGGCGGGGAGTTCCCCGTCGAGGAAGGACAGCGCGTGGGCCGCGGCCAGCCCGGCCACCGCCGTGGACAGCCCCAGGTCGCAGGCGGCGCCCGCGCTGCGCCGGCGGGCCGATCTCCACTGCACCAGCATCCTCGGCCACGCCGGATCCCCGTCCACGCGGTCGCGTTCCATGCATCCGGCGCAGGCCGTCGCCCCCGGCAGCACCAGCGGCCCCACCATCCCGGTGCCCTCCAGCACACCCGCGAACAGGTGCGGGACGCCGGTGGCGACCCAGTCGGCCGAGGTCTCCGGATCCGGGGCCCAGGCCGCCAGCCCGTCCCGGGGCGCGACCACCACCAGGGCCAGCCCGGGCTCCGCCCCCGTGTGCTCCCCGGCCCTCGGGGCGGGACCTGGAGCCGCCTCGCGCACCGCCTTCCCGGCCGCCTCCGCCCGCAGCCGGCCCACGCCGCCCGGCCCGATCCCGCCCGGCGCCACATCCGCCGGCTCCACCCGGCCTCCGTCGAGGACCTCCACCCGGCCCACGCCGGCTCCCGCCAGCACCGAGGCGATCACCCCGCCCACCCGGCCGCTCCCGCGCACCTGGACCTGTATCGCCCGGCGAGCGGCCACGCCCCGCAAGTCCCCGCCCGGCTCGCGGTGGACGAGGGAGAGCGAACCCAGATCGGGCCCCAGCCGCTCCAGCGCCTCCGGCCGCTTGCGCAGGGCCTGCGCCGGCGGACCGCCCGCCGTGGCGTCGTCGATCAGGCCGGCCCCCGCGAGCCGCCGCACCACCTCGTCCGCCCGGCCGTCCGGCAGCCCCATCACCGCGGCCTCCGCGCGCAGCAGTTCCATCCCCCGCGTCCCGTCGATCCGGTCGATCAGCGCGCCCGTCGCCGTGTCCACCGGGCCGAGCACCACCGCGTGCGCCGGTGTCACCCCGAACTGCACCGTCTGCAGATCCCGCCAGGCCCGTGCCAGCGCCGGCTTCACCTTCGGATACATCTCCCGCCCCCCCCGATCCGATCGGATCCGATCCGGTCCGATCCCGCCCCCGATTTCCGGGTCTTCCGCAACAGTGCCCGCCCGCCGAATTCCGTGCAGAAATTTGTCCACAGGCGAGGGGTATTAGGCATATGAGATGAAGAAAAGGGATGTTCCGTGGACTCCTCGTGAATCGATCATGTTCGAACCCTGGACGAGCGGGACTTCTGCGACGGCGACCCGGTACCGTCATGGCGTGTCCGCCGACCCAACGCAGCGCGCCGTGGAAGTCCGCCGGAGCGCGCGCCGCCGCAGGACCGTATCCGCCTACCGCGAGGGTGACCGTACGGTCGTCCTCATCCCTGCCCGGATGTCCGAGGCCGAGGAGCAGCGCTGGGTGGGCGTCATGCTCGACAAGCTCGCCGCCCAGGAGGGCAAGCGCACCCTCGGGGACGCGGAACTGGGCGAGCGCGCCGAGCGTCTGTCCGAGCAGTACTTCGGAGGCCGCGCCCGCCCCCGATCGGTCCGCTGGGTCACCAACCAGAACACCCGCTGGGGCTCCTGCACTCCGGCCGAGGGCAGCATCCGGCTCTCCCACCGGCTCCAGGGAATGCCGGAGTACGTCGTCGACTACGTGCTCCTGCACGAGCTCGCGCACCTCCTGGTCCCCGGCCACGGCCCCCGCTTCTGGGGGCTGCTGGAGGCCTACCCGAAGACCGAACGGGCCCGCGGATACCTGGAGGGCGTCGTCGCGGCCGAGCGGCTGCCGAAGGTCCCCGCGGCCCGCGACGAATAGGTCCGGAGCAGCGCAGCGTGATATGTACCGGGTCGGTACCGGCTTGGCCGGATGTCGGAAGTTGCCGTTAGCCTGAGCGGCACGTATTCACAGTCGGGATGGGGGACGGTCGTTACGTATGGCCAGGGAATTCCAACGAGGCCACAAGGCCAAGATCAGTGATCTGACGGCGGGCACGGATCTGTACGTAGGCGTCCAGATCTCCGGACCCGGACTCACCTTCGACATCAGCTGCTTCGGCCTCGACGCCAATGAACAGCTGTCGGACGACCGTTACTTCGTCTTCTTCAACCAGCCGAAGTCGCCGGAGGAGTCCATCCAGCTCCTCGGCGCGCAGTCCGGCGACGCGGAGTCCTTCCGCGTGACCCTGGACCGCATCCCGGCGAACATCCACAAGCTGTCCTTCACCGCCACCATCGACGGCGCCGGACAGATGTCGCAGATCGGCCCGGGCTACATCCGGATCGTGGCCGGCGGCGAGGAAGTCGTCCGGTACTCGTTCAACGGCTCGGAGTTCAGCACCGAGCGCGCCGTCATGCTCGGCGACTTCTACCTGAAGGACGTCTGGCGCTTCGCGGCCGTCGGCCAGGGCTTCGACGGCGGACTCGAGGCGCTGCTGAAGAACTTCGGCGGCGAGGTCGCCGAGGAGGAGCCGCAGCAGCAGGTCCCGGCCCAGGCCGCCGCCTCGCCCGGCTTCGCCGCGCCGCCGCAGGCCCCCGCCCCGGCCCCCGCCTTCGGAGCGCCCGCCCCGCAGGCGCAGGTCCCTCAGGCCCCGGCGCCCTCCTACGGCGGCCAGGTCCCGGCCGCGCCGGCCCCCGCCCCGCAGCCTCAGGCGTACCCGCAGCACAGCGCGCCGACGATGGCCGCGCCGCTGGCCATGCCGCCGCAGTCCTACGCCCAGCCGCCCCAGCAGCAGCCCTACGGCCAGGTCCCGCCGCCGCCCGCCCCGGCCCCCGCGCCCTACGGCCAGCAGCCCCAGCCGGGCTACGGCCAGCAGCCGTCGTACGGCCAGGTCCCCGGCCAGCAGCCCCCCGCGTACGGCCAGCAGCCCCCGGCGTACGGCCAGCAGCCCGGCTACCCCCAGCAGGCCGCCCCCGCCGCGGGCGCAGGCCTCGCCGCCGCCCTCCAGCCGTACAAGGAAGCCCCCACGGGCTCCCGCTGGACCCCGCAGAACCAGCAGCTCATGCGGGTCGACCTCGCCATGGGCGGCCAGCCCGTCCTCGCCCGCCAGGGCAGCATGGTCCTGTACCAGGGCAAGGTCGACTTCAGCTACAAGGGCGCGGGCTTCGCAGGCCGCATCGTCGGCAACGCCACCGGCCAGGAGATGCAGCTCATGCGCTGCACCGGCCGCGGCCAGGTCTTCCTCGCGGAGAACGGCGCGCACCTGCACGCCATCGAACTCCAGGGCGACGCGATCTGCGTCTCCGCCGAAGCCGTCCTCGCCTTCGACGAGTCGCTCCAGCACGAGGTCCGCCGCATCGAGGGCCACGGCATCCCCGGCGGCGCCCTGTTCACCATGCAGTTCCAGGGCACCGGCACCGTGATCGTCAAGACGCACGGCGTCCCCGTCGTCCTGCCCGTCACCCCGACCACCTTCGCGGACAGCAACGCCATCGTGGCGTGGTCGGCCGCCTCCCAGGTGATCCTGTCCAGCCAGGTCCGGCTCCGGCGCAACGCCTACCCCGGCCACAGCGGGGAGACCGTGAACCTCCAGTTCCGCGGTGCTCCCGGCAACTTCATCGTCGTCCAGCCGTACGAGGTCTGAGGGAGCCCGACATGAACGCAATGAACCAGCAGCTCGCGGGCTACGCCCCGACCCCCGTCACGGCCCGCATGGAGAACCATGGCCGGGCCATGCTCAAGGTCGCCATGCAGAGCGGCCAGGACCTCTTCGCCCGCACGGGCTCGATGGTCGCCTACGAGGGCTTCGTCCAGTACGAGCCCAACCCGCCGGCCGTCCGCCAGATGGCCTCGCAGTGGCTCACCGGCGAAGGCGCACCGCTCATGAAGTGCACCGGCGACGGCCTGCTCTACCTCGCCGACTACGGCGCGGACGTCGTCGTCATCAACCTCAACAACGACGCCCTCTCGGTCAACGGCACCAACCTGCTGGCCTTCGACGCCCACCTCCAGTGGGGCGTCGAGCGGGTCAAGGGCATGGCGAAGTTCGCCGGCCAGGGCCTGTTCAACGTGGGGATCTCCGGCACCGGCTGGGTCGCCATCACCTCCCGCGGCACCCCGATCGTCGTCGACTGCGGCCGAGGCGAGGACGAGACCTACGTCGACCCCGACGCGCTCGTCGCCTGGTCCCCGAACCTCAAGGTCAAGGGCAAGCGCAGCTTCAAGGCCTCGTCCCTGATCGGCCGGGGCAGCGGGGAGGCCTACCAGATGGCCTTCTCCGGTCAGGGCATCGTCGTCGTACAGCCCAGCGAGGACAGCACCGACCGGCTCCGGGCCCGGGGCTGAGGGGGAGAAGGCACATCATGCAGAGCTCACTTTTCGCCCACGCCGAGGCGCAGTCCCAGGAGCGGTACGCCGTCCAGAACCCGCAGCTCCTGCGGGTCACGCTGACCGGCCACGACGACGTGCTCGCCCGCAAGGGAGCGATGGTCGCCTACCAGGGCATCGTCGACTTCGACGGCGAGTACCAGAGCACCACGCAGCGCACCGCCCGTGCCCGCACCGGCGAGGGCCTCGACCTGATGCGCTGCTCCGGGCAGGGCACGGTCTACCTGGCCAACCTCGCCCAGTACGTCCACGTCATCGACGTGGACCAGGACGGCCTCACCGTCGACAGCAGCTACGTCCTCGCCATGGACTCCACGCTGCACACCGAGGCTATCGCGGTCGACAGCCAGTACGGGGTCTCCGGCACCGGCAAGTACCAGCTCAACATCACCGGCCGCGGCAAGGTCGCCCTGATGACCTCCGGCCAGCCGCTGATGATGCAGGTCACCCCGGACAAGTACGTCAACGCCGACGCCGACGCCATCGTCGCCTGGTCCACCTCGCTGCGCGTGCAGATGCAGGCCCAGACGCACTCCACCGGTGTCTGGCGGCGCCGCGGCAACACCGGCGAGGGCTGGGAGCTCAGCTTCCTGGGCACCGGCTTCGCGCTGGTCCAGCCCAGCGAGGTGCTCCCGCCGCAGAACGCCGTGCTCGGCCAGGGCATGGCGGCCCAGTTCGGCATGGGCCAGCACGGCGCGCACGCGCAGAACCAGAACAACGCCTGGAACTAGTCGCAGGCCGACGGCCACGACGAAGGGGCGGTCCCACCTCGGGACCGCCCCTTCCGTCTTCGTCACGCCCCGCGGATCAGCCGCCGAGCCGCGCCAGCGTCGCCTCCAGCAGCCGCACGACCGAGGCGTCGGCCACCGCCGCCACCTCCTCGTACGGGAACCAGCGCAGGTCCAGCGACTCGTCGCTGATCTCCGCCTCCGCACCGGCCGGGGCCAGCGCCGCGTACTGCACGTCCAGGTGCCAGTTGCAGGGCTCCGGGATCGGATGCCGGTCCAGCCGCACCGGCCCGCCGGGCAGCAGGCTCAGCCCCGACGGGATGCCCGACTCCTCGGCGGCCTCGCGCAGCGCCACCCCGGCCAGGGTCTCGTCGCCGGGCTCGCAGTGGCCGCCCATCTGCAGCCACATGCCCAGCTTCTTGTGCAGCGTGAGCAGCACCCGGCCGCCGACCGGGTCGATCACCAGGGCGCTGCCCGTGACGTGTCCGGCCCGGCAGGGCTTGTAGACCCCGTCCTCGTGGGCGGCGAGGTGCTCCAGGTAGACGTCGCGCAGCTCGGGCTGGCCCTCGTACTCCTTCAGCACGAGCACCGCGTCTTCGTGCAGGCTCACTTCTCGCCGCCGTCCTCGTCGCGCTTCTCCGCGGCCTCGCCGAGCATCTTGTCGATCTCCGAGAAGTCCATCTGCTCGCGGTGCACGAACCCGTCCGGGTCGTCCAGGTCGGAGGCCGTCGGCAGCATGTCCGGGTGCTCCCACAGCCCGTCGCGGCCGTCCACCCCGCGGGCGTCGGTGAGCGAGGCCCACAGCCGCGAGGCGTCCCGCAGCCGGCGCGGACGCAGCTCCAGGCCGATCAGCGTCGCGAAGGTCTGCTCCGCCGGACCGCCCGAGGCACGCCGCCGGCGCATGGTCTCGCGCATCGCGTCCGCCGAGGTCAGCCGGGGCTTGGCCGCCTCGTGCACCACCGCGTCGACCCAGCCCTCGACCAGCGCGAGCGCCGTCTCCAGGCGGGCCAGGGAGGCCTTCTGCTCCGGGGTGTCCTGCGGCTGGAACATGCCGCCCTGGAGCGCTTCCTGGAGCTGCTCCGGATTCGACGGGTCCAGCTGACCGACCATTTCCTCCATCTTGGAGGTGTCGACCTTGATGCCGCGGGCGTAGCCCTCGATCGCACCGAAGAGGTGCGAGCGCAGCCACGGCACGTGCGCGAACAGCCGGGAGTGCGCCGCCTCGCGCAGGGCCAGGTACAGCCGCACCTCGTCCGACGGGACGCCCAGGTCCTTGCCGAAGCCCTCGATGTTCAGCGGCAGCAGCGCGGCCTTGCCGGCCGGTCCCAGGGGCAGCCCGATGTCGGTGGAGCCGACGACCTCGCCCGCGAGCACGCCCACGGCCTGGCCGATCTGCTGGCCGAACATGGCGCCGCCCATGGAGCGCATCATCCCGAGCAGCGGGCCCGCCATGGCCTGCATCTCCTCGGGCAGCACGCTGCCCATGGCCGCGCCGACCCGCTCGGCGACCGGGTCCACGAGCTCCTTCCACACCGGGAGGGTCGCCTCGACCCACTCGGCGCGGCTCCACGCCACGGCCGTGGTGGCGCCCGAGGGCAGCGAGGTCACCCCGTCCAGCCAGTGGTCGGCGAGGCGCACGGCCTCCTCGACGGCCGACTTCTCGGCGACGCCGACGCTCACGTCCTTCACACCGTCCGACGTGCCCTGCGAGACGGTCTGGCGGGCGATGTCCTTGGCCATGTCCCAGTTCACGGGACCGCCCTCGTAGCTCAGCATCTGACCGAGCTGCTGGAAGGCCGCGCCCAGGTCGTTGGGGTTCATCGAACCGAACATCGCGGCGAACGGATTGTCCGCACCGCCCTGGCCGCCGGCGCCGGGCAGGCCCATGCCCGGAAACCCGAACGGATTCGGGCCGCCCTGACCGCCCTGATTGCCCTTCTTCTTGCCCTCGTCGCCGTTGTCCGGCTCCTCCGGCGGAAGGCCGAATCCGAATGGGGTGTCACTCACGGGTTTCCTCGGCTCGTAGGGCCGTCGGCGGGTGCCGACGGGCAATGGTCCGACAACACCACCCAGCGTAGACACCCGAGCCGCTTGCGGGCTCGGTGCTCCGCCGACTCCTGGGCTGCGGCAGGATGGACATCACCTGGTAGGTACGCGTCGCTGCGCGTCCCTACTGAAGACAACCGCTGGAGACGCCTGGTGAGTTCCCCGGATCCGCACGCTTTGGACAAGCTCAGCCCGGAAAATCGCCCCGAGCAGGCCGACAGCACCGATGGTGTTCGCCAGCCGCGTAACCCGGCCCTGCGCGGCCCGGTGATCGCGGTGACCGGTGCCGCGACCGGGGTGGGCGCCGCCCTGGTGAGCCGGCTGGCCGAGTCCGACGAGGTCAAGCAGGTCGTCGCGATCGACGAGCGGCGGGGCGAGTGCGCGGCCGCCCAGTGGCACGTCCTGGACGTACGGGACCCCGCGATCGCCGAGAAGCTGCGCGGCGCGGACGTGGTCGTCCACCTCGCCCTGGACCTCGACCTCGAGACCGACCCGGCGGCCCGCACCGCGTACAACGTGCGCGGGACGCAGACCGTGCTGACGGCCGCCGCCGCGGCCGGGGTGCACCGGGTCGTGCTGTGCACCTCGGCGATGGTCTACGGGGCCCTGCCGGACAACGACATCCCGCTCTCGGAGGACTCCGAGCTGCGGGCCACCGCCGAGGCGACCGGCGTCGGCGACCTGCTGGAGATCGAGCGGCTGGGCCGCCGGGCGCCGCGCGCGCACCCCGGACTGAACGTGACCGTGGTCCGCCCGGCGGTCCTCGTCGGCGGTACGGACACCGCGCTGACCCGGTACTTCGAGTCGCCGCGCCTGCTGGTGGTGGCCGGCTCCCGGCCGACGTGGCAGTTCTGCCACGTGGAGGACCTGGTCAGCGCGCTGGAGTACGCCGCCCTGGAGAAGGTCGAGGGCGAGCTGGCGGTGGGCTGCGAGGGCTGGCTGGAGCAGGAGGAGGTCGAGGAGCTGAGCGGCATCCGCCGCATGGAGCTCCCGTCCGCGGTCGCGCTGGGCGCGGCGGCCAGGCTGCACCGGATCGGGCTCACGCCGTCCCCGGCGGGTGACCTCGCGTACACGATGCACCCGTGGGTGGTCAGCGTCAGCGGGCTGCACGCGGCGGGGTGGCGGCCGCGGTGGACGAACGAGGAGGTGCTGGCCGAGCTGCTCCAGGAGGTGGCGGGACGCCACACCGTCGCGGGGCGCCGGCTGGGCCGCAAGGACGCCACGGCCGCCGGTGCCGCGGGTGCGACGGTCGCGCTGCTGGGTGCGGCCGCGGTGGTCCGTGCGGCGCGGAGGCGCCGCGGGCTCTGAGGCCGGCTGCCGCTGCCCTCCCGGGCCGGGTGGCGGGGCCCCGGGCTGCGCCCGGGCTTCCGGGGCTCCGCCCCGGACCCCGCGCCTCAAACGCCGGCGGGGCTGGGTTTCCCGGGCCCCGCGTCTCGAGCGCCGGCGGGGCTGGGTTTCCCGGACTCCGCGTCTCGAGCGCCGGCGGGGCTGGGTTTCCCGGGCCCCGCGTCTCGAGCGCCGGTTGGGCTGGATTTCCCGGACCCCGCGCCTCGAGCGCCGGCGGGGCTGGACATGCGCCGCCGGGGCTGGATTTCCGCCCCCGGCCGTCACCAGCGCGTTTCTGTAGGAGGCTCCCAAGGCGGGGGGCGGGGGACGGGCGATTCGGCTATTCCGCCGCGTCGGCGGCTAGGGCACGATGAAGGCATGGCACCGCACTTCGACCACCCCGGCGAGCAGGCCGCTTCGGACCCCATCCGGCTGCTCGACATCCGTGAAACCCCGCTCTCGATCGACGAGGTCTTCCGGGCCGTCGGCGACGACGCGACCGGCGGTACGACGCTCTTCGTCGGCACGGTGCGCAACCACGACGGCGGAGCGGACGTCGAATCCCTCGGCTACTCCTGCCACCCCACCGCCCAGGCCGAGATGCGCCGCATCGCCGAGCGCGTCGTGGCCAAGTACCCGGTCCGCGCCCTGGCGGCCGTGCACCGGGTCGGCGACCTGTCCGTCGGCGACCTCGCCGTCGTCGTCGCCGTGTCCTGCCCGCACCGCGGCGAAGCCTTCGACGCCTGCCGGATGCTCATCGACGACCTCAAGCACGAGGTCCCGATCTGGAAGCACCAGACGTTCGCGGACGGCTCGGAGGAGTGGGTCGGCGCCTGCTGACCCCCGGCGGAAGGGCCGCCCCCGGAAGGGGGTAGCCTCGCACCCGTTCGGCCGCGCAACACGCCCTCGATTTGCGTAACCCCCCCACGGGCACGAGCGTTGAAGCCACCACAACGGCACGTACTTTCGGGGTAGGGAGACACGCCCATGGCATCTCTGGCGTGGTTGCTGATTCCGCTGTTCGCCGCGATCGGCGCGGGCATATGGGGCAGCTGGGCGGCACGCGACCGTACGCAAGGCGACATATCCGAGCTCGCCGGCTACGCGAGGTTCCGCGAGGCCATGGGCAAGGCCGACCAGGTCAAGGTGAAGGCGGAAGCGCACTCCGGTTCCGACGCCGTCTGACGCGTCCCGCGAGTGCCCGGGCCCCTCACGGACCGGCCCCGGCAGCCGCTTCACAGGGGCGTCCCGTACTGTCGGATCCATGCCACGCCGCACCGCGACGATGCTCGCCTCCACGCTCGTGCTGTTCGCGCTGCTCTGCGCAGGGGTGTTCATCAAGGTCCCGTACTCGGAGATGAGCCCCGGACCCACCGTGAACACGCTCGGCGACTCGCACGGCGAGCCCGTACTCAACATCTCGGGGCGCAAGACGTACCCGACCAGCGGCCACCTCAACATGACGACGGTCCGCGTCACGGGCGCGGACTACGACATGAACCTGCTGGAAGCGGTCTACGGCTGGCTGGCCGGCGACAACATCGTCGTGCCGCACGAGAACCTGTACCCGGACGGCAAGACGGACGAGCAGTCCACCCAGGAGAACGCCGAGGAGTTCAGCCAGTCGCAGCAGAGCGCCAAGGTGGCGGCCCTGAGGCAGCTCGGCATCCCGGTCACCGCCCGCGTGATCGTCGCCTCGGTGGTCAAGGACAGCCCCTCCGACGGCAAGCTGCACGCCGGCGACGTGATCAAGGCCGTCGACGGCACCCCGGTCACCGCGCCCGAGGACGTGGCCAAGTTCGTCACCAAGCACAAGCCCGGCGACCCGGTCGAGTTCACCATCGTGCCCGCCGCGGAAGCGGCCGAGGCCGCCAAGGCGAACCGTGAGGCCACCGGTTCCACCAAGATCGTCATCACGGCCGGCAAGGCGGAGGGCGACGGCCACGCCATCGTCGGCATCCGGGCCGGGACCGACCACACCTTCCCGTTCACGATCGACATCAAGCTCGCCGACGTCGGCGGCCCGAGCGCCGGTCTGATGTTCGCCCTCGGCATCGTCGACAAGCTGACCCCGGAGGACCTCACCGGCGGCAAGTTCGTCGCGGGCACCGGCACCATCGACGACACGGGCAAGGTCGGCCCGATCGGCGGCATCCAGATGAAGACCATCGGGGCCCGCAAGGCGGGCGCCCAGTACTTCCTGACGCCCGCCGAGAACTGCGCGTCGGCCGCCAAGAACGTGCCCGACGGCCTGACCCTGGTGAAGGTGTCCACCATCGACGACGCCACGAAGGCGCTGGAGAAGATCCGCAAGGGGGACAAGGCCGGGCTGCCGCAGTGCAGCGTCGCCGGGTCCTGACCCCCCCACGGCTCAGGAGAAGGTCGCCGCCAGCGCCTCCGCCAGCCCGGGCACCAGGCCGCCGCCGGTGAGGACCTCGGTCGAGGAGTCCTTCTCCCGCAGGCGTACGGCCGACTCGCGCGAGCCGTCGCGCAGCACGGCCACCGTGAGGCGCACCTCCTGCCGCTCCGGGTGACCGGCGACCCACTTCGAGAGCTGCTTGTCGCTCAGCCCTTCCGGTACGGAGGCCTCCGCGGACGGCGGCAGCATCAGGCGTTCCACGGTCAGGGCGCAGCCGACGACCGCGTCGGGCCAGGCGACGGTGCCCAGGAACTTGTCGAGCGGGGTCCCGGCCGGCAGCTTGTCCTGCTCGATCGGGGTGAGGGAGCTCTTGCCGGCGTCGTCCTGGTCGAGGCCGAGCTGGCTCGCCAGGCGGGGCTCCTGCTTCTTGAGCTTGGCGGTGTCGACGAGGGCGAACAGCCGTGCGGGCTGGTCCCAGCCGAGGCCGGCGGCGTACTCGTCGATCTCGAGACAGGCCCGGGTGAGCGGGCTGGCCGCCATCGGCGTGCCGGGGGAAGGCGAAACGTTGGACATGGACAACATCCTGCCTCCTTTCCGGCGGATACCGGGAACTGACTAAAGCCTCAGTAAGTTGCAAGAGTGGGCCCTACGATCGGGGGCCCCGTTAATACCAGACTCAGCGACTTTCGAGGTGTGGACCTTGGCTTTCCAGATGCCGGACCGCGGCGGAGGCCCTTCCGGGCCACGGATGAGAGTCGGCCGCCCCTCCCGGCGAGCCCGCACTCTGCTCATGACCCTGGGCGTGCTGGCCGTCCTCGCCATGCTCTTCATCATGTTCGCGGGCTTCTGGACGGACTGGCTCTGGTTCCGCTCCGTGAAGTACTCGACGGTCTTCACCACCACCCTGTGGACCAAGATCGGCCTGTTCGCCGTCTTCGGCCTGCTGATGGCGGGGGCCGTGGGCTTCAACATCTGGCTGGCGCACCGGCTGCGGCCGCCGCTCAGCGCGATGTCGATGGAGCAGCAGAGCCTCGACCGCTACCGGATGAGCATCGCCCCGTACAAGAAGTGGCTGCTCCTCGGCATCGCCGTGCTCGTCGGCCTGATCGCGGGCGCCTCGGCGGCCGGCCAGTGGAAGACCTGGCTCATGTACGTGAACGGGGTGGCCTTCGGCACGAAGGACCCCCAGTTCCACATGGACGTGTCCTTCTACACCTTCGACCTGCCCTGGTACCGCTTCCTGCTCGGCTTCGGCTTCGCCGCGGTCGTGCTGTCGGTGATCGCCGCGGCCGTCGTGCACTACCTGTACGGCGGACTGCGCGTGACGAGCCCGGGCGCCCGGGCCACCGCCGCGGCGACCGGGCACCTGTCGGTGCTGCTCGGCCTCTTCGTCAGCCTCAAGGCCGTCGCGTACTGGCTCGACCGGTACGGGCTGGCCGTGAAGTCCAGTGACTTCAAGGCCGCCGACAACTGGACGGGCCTGCGGTACGTCGACGCCAACGCGTACCTGCCGGCGAAGACGATCCTCGTCGCCATCGCCGCGATCTGCGCCCTGCTGTTCTTCGCTACGCTGTGGCGCCGCACCTGGCAGCTGCCGGTGATCGGCTTCGGCCTGATGGTGCTCTCGGCGATCCTGATCGGCGGGCTCTACCCGGCGATCGTGCAGAAGTTCCAGGTCCAGCCGAACGAGCAGGCCAAGGAATCCCCGTACGTCCAGAAGAACATCAAGGCCACGCGCGACGCCTACGGGGTCGCCGGCTCGGAGGTCACGGACTACGCGGGCGTGCCGAACCCGAAGACGGACAAGAACGTCCTGCGCCAGCAGGCCGACACGACGGCCAGCATCCGGCTCCTCGACCCGAACATCGTCTCGCCCGCCTTCCAGCAGCTCCAGCAGGTCAAGGGCTACTACGCCTTCCCGTCCACGCTCGCCGTGGACCGGTACAGCGCGCAGGACACGGTCATCGGGCTGCGCGAGCTGAACATCGGCGGCATCCCGAAGAACAACTGGATCAACGACCACTTCAAGTACACGCACGGCTACGGCGTGGTCGCGGCCAAGGGCACCACCGTCGGCGACCAGGGCGCCCCGGACTTCACCCAGTCCGACCTCCCCTCCAAGGGGATGTTCGGCACGGACTTCGAGCAGCGCATCTACTACGGCGAGCAGACGAAGCAGTACTCGATCGTCGGCGGTCCGCAGAAGGAGCTCGACTACTCGGACGACAAGGGCGAGAAGGAGACGAGCTACGAGGGCGACTCCGGCGTCAACCTCGACAACCCGGTCAACCGGGCTGCGTACGCGCTGACCTTCAGCGAGCCGCAGATCCTCTACTCGGGGGCCATCGGCGAGGGATCGCGGATCCTCTACAACCGCACGCCGAAGGACCGCGTCGAGGCCGTCGCCCCGTGGCTGACCATCGACGGCGCGCCCTACCCGGCCGTCATCGGCAAGCGGGTCGTCTGGATCGTCGACGCCTACACGACCACCAACGGCTACCCGTACGCCTCGCGCACCACGCTGGGCCAGAGCACCGCGGACTCGCTGACCAACAGCCAGCGCGCGGTGGTGGCCCAGGAGAACCAGGTCAACTACATCCGCAACTCGGTGAAGGCCACCGTCGACGCGTACGACGGCACGGTCAACCTGTACCAGTGGGACACCGAGGACCCGGTCCTGAAGACCTGGATGAAGGCGTTCCCGGGCACCGTGAAGTCCAAGAGCGAGATCTCCAAGCCGCTCCTGGACCACCTGCGCTACCCGCAGGACCTCTTCAAGGTCCAGCGCGAGCTGCTGACCCGCTACCACGTCACCGACCCGCAGACCTTCCTCAGCGGCAGTGAGGCGTGGGCGGTCCCGGACGACCCGACGACCAAGGCCGGCACGGCGGTTCCGCCGTACTACCTGTCGATGAAGACTCCGGGCCAGAAGGAGAAGGACCAGGTCTTCTCCCTCACCACGACGTTCACGCCGAACGAGCGGCCCAACCTGAGCGCCTTCATGTCGGTCAACGCCGATCCGGCCACCCCGGACTACGGCAAGATCAGAATCCTGAAGATGCCGACGAGCAAGCCGCCGGACGGTCCCGGCCAGGTACAGAGCAAGTTCCAGTCCGAACCGAAGATCGCCGAGTCGATCCGCCTGCTGCGCGGTGGTGACTCGGAGATCGAGTACGGGAACCTGCTCGCGGTGCCGCTCGACGACGGGATGCTCTACGTCGAGCCGGTGTACGTCCGCAGCTCCGGCCTGAAGTACCCGCTGCTGCGCAAGGTGCTGGTGACCTACGGCAACCAGACGGCCTTCGAGGACACGCTGGAGAAGGCGCTGAACGTGGTCTTCGGAGCGGAGGCCCCGACCACGCCCGTCCCGCCGGCGCAGCCGCCGGGCGAGGGCACCAATAACCCGCCGCCGGTCAGCCAGGACCCGACGGTCAAGGCGGCGCTCGCCGACGCCCAGAAGGCGATCGACGACGCCGAGAAGGCCCGGCAGGCAGGCGACTGGGCTGCCTTCGGCAAGGCGCAGGACGAGATCAAGGCGGCGCTGAAGCGGGCGATCGACGCGGAGGCGAAGCTGACGGCACCGAAGCCGGCCGGCCAGTGACCGGGCGGTGCGGGCCGCTCCGGTGAGCGGTCTGTGATCGAGGAGTAATGGCTTCGTCCCGCGTCGTGATACTGTGGTTTCACCGACGCGGGGTGGAGCAGCTCGGTAGCTCGCTGGGCTCATAACCCAGAGGTCGCAGGTTCAAATCCTGTCCCCGCTACTGAAGACGAAGGCCCGGATCCCATGGATCCGGGCCTTCGTCATGTCCGGGATATGCCCCGGATATGTACGGGGATGGACACGCGGTAACTGGGGCGGGTGAGTTGGGGCAAGACCGTGTTTGACTTAGCGGTCTGTGGGCATGTCGACAAAACGCTGTAGTGACCTCACTGGCTGCGACATACCAGGTGTACGCGGGTAGCAGGTGATGCGACGATGGGATTCATGGGGGACAGGCCAACTCTGCTGGAGACAGGGCGGATTGCGAGGGCGGAAGCCGAACCGGCCACGGGGGCCAAGGGGGCGGCTCGGGCCGCCGACGCCCGGACCGCCCGGACCCATGCGGATTTCTTGGACAAGCACGGTGCGGAGGACGTGTTCGGGGAAGGTGACGCCGCGAGCGACGCGGAGCTGGAGGCCCGGCACCGGGTCGCCGCCGACAAGGGGGACCCGGGCGCCATGAGCGTGCTCGGGGCGCTGCTGCTGCGCCGAGGCGACCTGGACGGGGCCGAACCCTACCTGCGCGGTGCCACCGGCGAGGGGGACCGCGCCGCCGCGAACAACCTCGGCGTGCTGCTGCACCAGCGGGGCTACCCGGACGAGGCCGCCGGCTGGTGGCGGGTCGCCGCCGTGGCCGGATCCGCACCCGCCGCGCACGCTCTGGGCCGCCACTTCCGCGAGCGCGGCGACGAGCCCGCCGCCGAGTACTGGATGCGGCAGGCGGCGGAGTCCGGCCACGCGCTGGGCGCGTACGGCCTGGCCGACCTGCTGGAGCACCGCGGCGACAAGGGAGTCGAGCGGTGGTTCCGCGCCGCCGCCGAACAGGGCCACCGCGAGGCCGCGTACCGGCTGGCCAGGCACCTGCGCAAGGGCGACCCCGCCGAGGCCGAGCAGTGGTACCGGCAGGCCGCCGCGCGCGGACACCGCCGTGCCGCGCTGCACCTGGGCGCGCTGCTGGAGGCCCGCGGGGAGCTCAAGGAGGCCGGCCGCTGGTACTTGACCTCCGCCAAGCAGGGCGAGGCGCGGGCCGCGTGCGCGCTCGGCTTCCTGCTGCGCGACGCCGGCGACGAGGACAGCGCGGCCGCGTGGTGGCACCGCGCCGCGCAGGACGGCGACGGCAACGCCGCCAACGCGCTGGGGGCGCTGCACGCCGCCCGCGGGGAGACCGAGACCGCCGAGCGCTGGTACCGGACGGCCATGGACGCGGGCGACCAGAACGGGGCGTACAACCTTGCTCTGCTGTGCGTGGCGCAGGACCGGACCGCGCAGGCCGAGCAGTGGTACCGGCGCGCGGCCTACGCCGGGCACCGCGAGGCCGCCAACGCGCTCGCCATCCTGCTGCTCCAGGGCGGCGACGCGGCGGGCGCGGAGCCGTGGTTCTCGAAGGCGGCCGAAGCGGGCAGCGTCGACGCCGCCTTCAACCTCGGGATCCTCTTCGCCAGCCGGGACGAGGACCGCACGGCGCTGAAGTGGTACGAGCGGGCCGCATCGGCCGGTCACACGGACGCGGCGCTCCAGGTCGGCATCGCGCTGGTGCGCGACGGCGAGGAACGGGCAGCCGAGCGGCACCTGCGGTGCGCGGCGGGCGGCGGCAGCGCGGAGGCCGCCTTCCGGCTGGCCGCGCTGCTCGAATCGCTGGCTCCGCCGCCGGAGCCGGTGGCGCTGGGCGAGCCGGTGGGCGGGGCCGCCCGCACCGAGAGCGAGGACTGGTACGAGCGGGCCGCCGAGCTGGGCCACCGCCGGGCGCAGGTGCGGGTCGGCATGCTGGCCTCCGCCCGCGGTGACGCGGACGTGGCCGCGCGGTGGTACCGGGAGGCGGCCGAAGCCGGCTCCCGCAACGGGGCGTTCAACCTCGGGCTGCTGCTGGCCCGTGAGGGGAACGAGCCGGAGGCCGCCCTGTGGTGGACCCGGGCCGCGGTGGCGGGCCACGGCCGGGCCGCGCTGCGGCTGGGCCTGCTGGCGGCCCGGCACGGTGACCTCGCGGAGGCCCAGAAGTGGTGCGTCCGCGCGATGGAGCTGGGCCCGGCGGAGGTCTCGGAGCGGGCGGCGCGGCTGCGGGAGGCGCTGGCGGAGGAGCTCTCGGCCTGATCCCCTGCGGGGGCTCGGCGGGTGCTGCGCGGGTGCGGCGCCGTTGCCGGGGGCGCCGCCTCCCCCCGGACCCCCGCGCCTCAAACGCCGACGGGGCCGGTTTCGGCCGACCGGTTCAACGATTTGCATCTGCCGGGGGCTCTCACGTAACGTTGGGTTTACCGACGCGGGGTGGAGCAGCTCGGTAGCTCGCTGGGCTCATAACCCAGAGGTCGCAGGTTCAAATCCTGTCCCCGCTACTGAAGGCTCAGGGCCCGGATCCAATGGATCCGGGCCCTGAGTCGTTTCCGTATGCCAAGCGAGAGGGGCGGGGGAACGGGGAAGGGCCCGGACCCCGTGGGTCCGGGCCCTTCCCCGTGTCGTTCAGGCGCCCGCGCAGTTCGGGCAGATCCCGCGGTACGTCACCTCGACCGTCGACACGACGAAGCCGAAGCGCTCCGTGTCGGGCAGGTCGGCCAGCGGGTCGCCCGCCGGGTGGACGTCGCGGATCGCGCCGCACTGGGCGCAGACCAGGTGCTGGTGCGGCCGGTGGGCGTTCGGGTCGTACCGCTTGGCACGGCGGTCCGTGGCGACTTCCAGTACTTCGCCGAGGGTGACGAGCTCGCCCAGCGTGTTGTAGACGGTCGCCCGGGAGATCTCGGGCAGCTTGGCCACGGCACGTGCGTGCACCTCGTCTGCCGTCAGGTGCACGTGGTCACCGTCGAGCACCTCGGCGACGACACGCCGCTGCGCCGTCATGCGCCAGCCGCGTCCGCGAAGTCGTTCCAGCAGGTCACTCATGGACGCCAGCCTAACAGTGGGGTGACCCGGTGTAACTACCGAAGGGTTGCGATCTTGTATTGGCTCTCGATTTGGACCATGTCCATCATGGGATCGGATGCGGAACGGGCTGCCTCGGCGAGTGGATCGGGGCCGCGGTCCAGGCCCTCCGCGGCCGGACGGGCTGCTTGCCGGGCGGGACGCCGGGCCGGAACCCCTCTCGGGCCCCGGCCCGGCGTCGTCGCGTCAGGCGGGAACCGTACGCCGCGCGGGCGTCCAGCACCTGATGACGTCGCGCACGGACACGATGCCCACCGGGCCGCCGTGTTCCAGCACGATCAGATGACGGAAGCCGCCGTGGGCCATGGCCTCGGCGGCTTCCTGCAGGGTGGCGTCGGGGGTGCAGAACACCACGTTGTTGGTGGTGTGCGCGCTCACGGTCTCCCGGTCGGGGTCGTGGCCCGCGCCGATCGAGTTGAGGATGTCGCGTTCGGTCAGGATGCCGATTCCGCTGTGGTCGGGGTCGAGGACGACGGCCGCGCCGACGCGCCGGCCGGACATCAGGCAGGCCGCCTGCCGGAGGGTGTGGGCGGGTCCGAGGGTGAGGATCACGGTGCTCATGGCGTCACGGACGAGCATGAAGAGAGCCACCTCCTGGTGAGTCCCTCCGCCTGGGTGGGGTGCGGCCGGAACCCTAGAGAAAGGGTTCACAAGCGCACAAGCGGAGGATTCTCACATTCCCACGACAACGCAGGGTCATCAAGAGGGCGCGCTCAGGCGCGCGGGCGCAGCATGTCCAGCATCTCGTCGTGGAGCAGCCCGTTCGACGCCACGGCGTTCCCGCCGTGCACCCCGTCCACGCCGTCCAGGCTGGTGAAGCGGCCGCCGGCCTCCTCGACCACCGCGGCGATGGCGGCCATGTCCCACAGGTTCAGCTCGGGCTCGGCGCACAGGTCCAGCGAACCCTCCGCGACCATCATGTACGGCCAGAAGTCGCCGTAGGCACGCGTGCGCCAGCACGCCCGGGTCAGGTCCAGGAAGCCCGGGAGCCGGCCCTGCTCCTCCCAGCCGCTCAGCGAGGAGTACGCGAACGAGGCGTCGCCGAGCTCCGCCACCCTGGACACGCCGATCCGGGTGGTCTCGCCGAGCGCGCCGCCCGCGAAGGCGCCGCCGCCCTTCGAGGCCCACCAGCGGCGTCCCAGCGCCGGTGCGGACACCACGCCGACGACCGGGCGGAACACCCCGTCGGCGCCCTCCTCCATCAGGGAGATCAGGGTCGCCCAGACGGGTACCCCGCGGACGTAGTTCTTCGTACCGTCGATCGGGTCCACGACCCAGCGGCGCGGGCCGCTGCCCTCGAGCCCGTACTCCTCGCCCAGGATCGCGTCGGCGGGCCGCGCGGCCTCGATGCCGGCCCGGACGACCTCCTCGGCCGCCTTGTCCGCCTCGCTCACCGGAGTCATGTCCGGCTTCGTCTCGACCACCAGGTCGAGCGCGCGGAACCGCTCCATCGTGGTGGCGTCCGCCGCGTCGGCGAGCTCAAGGGCAAGGCGCAGGTCATCGTCATACTCGGGCATGCCCGAACAGTATCGAGACCGCCGCGGCCCGGCGAACGACGTCCACGGTGCGGCCGGGAGGCGCCCTTGACAGGATCTGTCGGCCCGTCAACTCTGGCCGTGAAGCCAAACGGGGGAGGCGACGATGCCGGCAGCCCGGGAGTCCCTGCTGGAGGCGGCGGGAGCGGCCCTCGCCGCGCGCCCCTGGCCGGCCGTGAAGATGGTGGACGTCGCGGCGGCGGCCGGGGTGTCCCGGCAGAGCCTCTACAACGAGTTCGGCGGCAAGGGCGGTCTGGGCCGGGCCCTGGTCAGGCTGGAGGTCGACCGGTACCTCGACGGGGTGGACCGGGCCCTCGCCGCCCCGGGCAGGACGGGCGAGCGGCTCGCCGCCGTCGCGGAGTGGACCTTACGGGCGGCCCGTGCGCATCCCCTCGTACGGGCCCTGCTGACCGGGTTCTGGGACCCGGACCTCCCTGCGCCGGGCCGGGCGCCCGGGCCCGGCGAGCTGACCCGGGCGGTGCGCGACCGGGCCGCGGCGGCGCTCATGCCCGCCGAGGACGTCCGCAGGTGCGAGCTCGCCGTGCGCCTCGCCCTCTCCTACGTGGTGGCCCCGGGGGAGGAGCCGGGGGCGGCCGAACTGCTCGCCCTGCTCAGTGAGCGGAGCCGGAGAGCTGCAGCCCGATGACCCCGAGGATGACCAGGGTGATCGAGACGAGCTTGAGGGTGGAGACCAGGTCGCCGAGGAAGACCATGCCGTAGATGGCGGTGCCGGCCGCGCCGATGCCCGTCCACACCGCGTACGCCGGCCCCACGTCCAGCTTCTTCAGTGCGAGGGTCAGCAGGCCGAAGCTGCCGAGCGCGAAACAGGCGAAGGCGATCGTGGGCCACAGCCGGGTGAACCCGTGGGACAGCTTGAGGCAGACCGCGAAACCGGTCTCCAGTAGTCCGGCGACCACGACCAGCAGCCACGCCATGGCGAATGCCTCCTCGCGTCACGTGACGACCTGTCACTTGGTGCGATTATGCATTTATCCAGACAGGTCGTTCGAGAAACACAGCAGACCCCGCCGCCCCGCCGGATCAGTCGCCCTCGCGGCGCTCCCGCGTCTCCAGCAGCCGCCGCAGCGAATACAGCCGCGCCGGATCCGCGTGGCCGTCCTCCACCCACTTGTCCAGCGCGCAGTCCTGCTCGTCGTGGCTGCACGCGCGCGGGCACTCCTCCGTACCCGGAACCAGGTCCGGGAAGGCCAGGATCACCCGGGACGGGTCCACGTGGTGCAGGCCGAAGGAACGCACGCCGGGGGTGTCGATGACCCAGCCGTCCCCGGAGGGGAGCGGCAGCGCGAGCGCGGAGGTGGTGGTGTGCCGGCCGCGGCCGGTCACCGCGTTGACGTGGCCGGTGGCACGCTGGCGGCCCTCGGCGACCAGCGAGTTGACCAGGGTGGTCTTGCCGACGCCCGAGTGGCCGACGAACGCGGTGATCCGGCCGGCCAGCCGCTCGCGGACCCGCTCGGCGGCATCGCCCGTCGCCAGCTCCTCGCGGTTGGTGACGACGTAGTTCAGGCCGAGCGTCGAGTAGATCTCCAGGATCTTGTCCGCGGAGGTCAGGTCGGACTTGGTGAGCACCAGCAGCGGCTCCAGCCCCGCGTCGTACGCCGCCACCAGGCAGCGGTCGATCATCCGGGGCCGCGGCTCCGGATCGGCCAGGGCCGTGACGATGGCCAGCTGGTCGGCATTGGCGACGACCACCCGCTCGTACGGGTCGTCGTCGTCGGCGGTGCGCCGCAGGACGGACTTGCGCTCCTGGATCCGGACGATCCGCGCGAGGGTGTCCTTCTTGCCGGACAGATCGCCGACGAGGGACACCCGGTCGCCGACCACCGCCGCCTTGCGGCCCAGCTCGCGGGCCTTCATGGCGGTGACCGTGCGGTCCTCGACCAGGCAGGTCAGCCGGCCGCGGTCCACGGTGAGGACGAAGCCCTCGGAGGCGTCCTCGTGCTTGGGCCGGATGTTCGTCCTGGCCCGGTTGCCCTTGGGGTTCGGGCGCTGGCGGATGTCGTCCTCGTCGGTGTGCTTGCCGTACCTGCGCATGACGGGGCCCCTACGCTCCCGCTCCCGTCGTGCCTCGCGGAGTTTGACCGAGCATGTCGGCCCACATCTTCGGGAAGTCCGGCAGGGTCTTCGCGGTCGTCGCCACGTTCTCGATCTGCACGCCCTCCACGGCCAGGCCGATCACCGCGCCCGCGGTGGCCATCCGGTGGTCGTCGTACGTGTGGAAGACGCCGCCGCGCAGCTTGCGCGGGCGGATGTGCAGACCGTCCTCGGTCTCGGTGACGTCGCCGCCGAGCCCGTTGATCTCCTTGGTCAGCGCGGCCAGCCGGTCCGTCTCGTGCAGCCGCAGGTGCGCGACCCCGCGCAGCACCGACTCCGAGTCCGCCAGCGCGGCGACCGCCGCGATGCCCGGGGTGAGCTCGCCGACCTCGCTCAGGTCCACGTCGATGCCGTGGATCTTGCCGCTGCCGGTGAAGACCAGGCCCTCGTCGGTCAGCTCGCAGGAGCCGCCCATCTCCGTGAAGATGCGGCGCAGCTCGTCGCCGGGCTGCGTGGTGCGGCGCGGCCAGTCCGGGATGGTGACCGTGCCGCCCGTGATCAGGGCCGCGGCCATGAAGGGCTGGGCGTTGGACAGGTCCGGCTCGACGACCATGTCGCGGCCCAGGAGCGCGCCGGGGGAGACCCGCCACACGTCCTTCTCGCCGCCGGCCTCGGGGGTGTCGACCTGGGCGCCCGCCGCGCGCAGCATCTCCACGGTCATCCGGATGTGCGGCATCGACGGCAGGTTGCCGCCCACGTGCCGGACCTCGACGCCCTGGTTGAAGCGCGGGGCGGAGAGCAGCAGCGCGGAGACGAACTGCGAGGAGTTGGAGGCGTCGATCTCGACCGTTCCGCCCTCCAGGGCCCCGCCGCCCTGGACGGTCATGGGCAGCGCGCCGCGGCCGTCGTCGTCGATCCGGGCGCCGAGCGTGCGCAGGGCGGTGATGACCTGGCCGAGCGGACGCTCGTAGGAGCGCGGGTCGCCGTCGAAGCGGATGTCCCCGTCGGCGAGGGTCGCGACCGGCGGCAGGAAGCGCATGACCGTGCCCGCGTTGCCGACGTCCACGGTCGTCGGGCCGTGCAGGGCCGCCGGGATGATCCGCCAGGCCTCGCCGCTCTCGCCGTCGCCCGCGGAGCTGGAGGAGACCGTCTCCTCGATGCCCACGCCCATGGCGCGCAGCGCGTCCGACATCAGCTGGGAGTCGCGCGAGCGCAGCGGGCGGCGCACCCAGCCCGGCTCGGCGGCCAGCGAGGCCAGGACCAGGGCACGGTTGGTGACCGATTTGGACCCCGGCACCGTGACGGTGGCGTGGACGGCCGCTTCCGCGAACGGAGCGGGCCAGAGGGCGGGAAGCGCGGGGGTCTCGGTCATGGCCCCCACTTTAGTGGCTCGCGAGGCCCCCGGATCTTGATCACGGCCCCATGGCCGGACCGTCTCAGAGGCCGAGAAGCCAGCGCCCGCCACCGGTGAGCGAGGTCAGCGCGACGACGTGGAAGAACAGCAGCCACACCACGGGGTGCAGATGCGTCAGCCGGCCCAGCTGGTCCGCGTCCGAATCGGGCGCGCCACCGTTCCGGCGCTTGGCCCCCAGCTCGAACACCGGCCGGACCCCGCCCATCAGCAGGAACCACACCACCCCGTACGCGAACACGGCCTGCACCTCGGCCGGGGCCAGCCAGGACACCAGCACGAACGTGCCGCCGGTCAGCACCACCGTCAGCACCCCGTAGGCGTTCCGGATCTTGATCAGCATCACCGCCAGCAGGGCGGTCGCCACCCACAGCAGCAGCGTGATCCGGTGCGCGGACAGCAGCAGCGCCCCGCCGAGCCCGAGCAGTGAAGGCGCCGTGTACCCGCTCGCGGCGGTCAGGACCATGCCGACACCGGTCGGCTTGCCGTAGCTGAGGGTGACCCCGCTGGTGTCGGAGTGCAGCCGTATCCCGTCGAGGCGGCGCCCGGTCAGCTTGGCCAGCAGCCCGTGGCCGCCCTCGTGGGCGATGGTCACGGCGTTGCGCAGCACCCGCCACACCGGGCCGTAGCCCACGGCGGCCAGTGCCACCACCCCGGTCGCGATGACCAGCCACCGGTCGGGGGCCGTCTGTATACCCGTGAGCCGGTCCCACAGACCGGCCATCGTGCTGCTGTCCATGAAGTGGCGGACTCCTCGTGGTCTTGTTCGAGCGACATGGCAGTGTGGCAGCCATGTGCGGAAGGTATGCAGCCGGGCGGGCGCCCGAGGAGCTGGTGGAGGCGTTCGGCATCGAGCGGTGGGAGCCGGCCGAGACCCTGGCCCCCGACTGGAACGTGGCGCCGACGAAAGAGGTCCACGTCGTCCTCGACCGTCCTCTGAAGGACGCACCCGAGCGCGGTCCGGTTCGCCAGCTGCGCGTCCTGAAATGGGGCCTGGTCCCCTCCTGGGCCCAGAACCCCGACGGCGCCGCCCGGATGATCAACGCCCGCTCCGAGACCCTCGCGGAGAAGCCGTCCTTCCGCCGCCCCTTCGCCCAGCGCCGCTGCATCGTCCCCGCCGACGGGTACTACGAGTGGGTCACCGCGCACGACGAGCGGCAGCTGGAGGTCGAGGGGAAGAAGAAGCGGTCCCGCAAGCAGCCCTACTTCGTCCTCCCCGCCGACGGCTCCGTCTTCGCCATGGCCGGGATATACGAGTTCTGGCGCGACCGGACCCTGCCCGACCAGCACCCCCTCGCCTGGTGGGCCACCTGCTCGGTGATCACCACCGAGGCCGAGACCACGCCGCTGGGCGTCGCGCCCGCCGACGGGCCGCGCTCGCTCTCCGAGATCCACCCGCGGATGCCGCTCATGCTCACCCCGGACCGCTGGGACGCCTGGCTGGACCCGGCGAACACCGACACCGAGGGCTCGCTGCAGCAGCTCCTCGCGCCCCCGCCGGGCGGCCTGATGCGGGCCTACCCGGTCTCCACCGCCGCGAGCAACGTGCGGAACAACGGGCCGGAGCTGCTGGTGGAGCTGGCCGCGCCGGAGGAGGGCACGCTCTTCTGACCCGGGCGGGCCGGCGGGCAGGATGGGAGCCATGAGCACCCGTACCGAGAGCGTGGACACCCCCGCGGGCGAGGCCCGCGTCACCTGGCACACCGCCGCGAAGCCGAAGCTCGTGCTCGCCGTCAGCCACGGCGCGGGCGGCGGCATCGAGGCCCGTGACCTCCGGGCGCTCGCCGCCGCCCTGCCCGCCCTGGGCATCACCGTGGCGCTCGTGGAACAGCCCTGGCGGGTCGCCGGCAAGAAGGTCGCCGCCGCGCCCAAGGTGCTGGACGAGGGCTGGCGCGGGCTGTGGCCGGTCCTCGCGCGGCCCGGGCTGCCGGTGGTCGCGGGCGGCCGCAGCGCCGGGGCCCGGGTGGCCTGCCGCACCGCCGCCGAACTGGGCGCGGCCGCCGTGCTGGCGCTGGCCTTCCCGCTGCACCCGCCGGGCCGGCCGGAGAAGTCCCGCGCCGCGGAGCTCACCGGGGCCGGGCGGCCCGCCCTGGTGGTCCAGGGCGGCCGGGACCCCTTCGGGAAGCCGGAGGAATTCCCGGCGGGGGACCACGCGCTGGTGGAGATTCCCGCCGCCGACCACGGCTTCGCCGTGCCGAAGAAAGCGGACCTCACCCAGGACGAGGCCCTCGCGATGATCACCGGGGCGGTCTCGGAATGGCTTCTCGCGCTCCCCGTGTGAGATCCGCCGGAAACCCCTCCCGTACGCGGGAATGCGGCGCCCGGCCCACCTGTTGTGCCGGATGTCGGTACGTACGGGAAATCGTCGGAGGAGAGGGAGCGCATGACCCAGGTCATCAGCCAGAGCCGGACGCATGCCGTTGACCTGGACTGGACGGTTCTGCCGGGGCCCAAGCGCAGTGAGCTTCGGGCGGCGGAGGGCCGGGAAGGTCGACTATTCTCCGATTCGAGCGGATCCGCTTTCGGAGCCGCCACGCTGTCGGAGGAGGTGGGTCCTGTCGCTGGGACCGACGAAGGCCACGCGGAGGAGACGACCCCGGAGCGCAACGCGCGCTTCGAACGGGACGCCCTCGGTTACCTCGACCAGATGTACTCGGCCGCGCTGCGCATGACGCGCAACCCGGCCGACGCCGAGGACCTGGTCCAGGAGACGTACGCGAAGGCATACGCGTCCTTCCACCAGTTCCGCGAGGGCACCAACCTGAAGGCGTGGCTCTACCGCATTCTGACCAACACGTTCATCAACTCCTACCGCAAGAAGCAGCGCGAGCCCCAGCGCAGCGCCGCGGAGGAGATCGAGGACTGGCAGCTGGCGCGCGCCGAGTCGCACATGTCGACCGGTTTGCGGTCCGCCGAATCGCAGGCACTCGACCACCTGCCCGATTCGGACGTGAAGGAAGCGCTCCAGGCCATTCCGGAGGAGTTCCGCATCGCGGTCTATCTTGCAGACGTAGAGGGCTTTGCGTACAAGGAGATCGCCGACATCATGGGTACACCCATCGGTACGGTCATGTCGCGACTGCACCGTGGCCGCCGTCAACTCCGCGGAATGCTGGAGGACTATGCCCGTGAGCGCGGGCTGGTACCCGCCGGCGCGGGAGAGTCGAACGACCGGAAAGGCTCGGGCTCATGAGCTGCGGAGAGCCGCACGAGACGGACTGCTCTGAGGTGCTTGACCACCTTTATGAGTTCCTCGACCACGAGATGCCCGACAGTGACTGCACGAAGTTCGAAACACACTTCGGCGAGTGCAATCCCTGTCTGGAGAAGTACGGCCTCGAGCAGGCCGTGAAGAAGCTGGTCAAGCGCTGCTGCGGGTCGGACGACGTGCCGACCGACCTGCGGTCGAAGGTGATGGGCCGGATCGAGCTGATCAGATCGGGGCAGGCCGTGCCCGAACACGACGTCACGGCAGAGAATCCCGTCACCGGCTGACCGAGCCGTCCGCCGTTTGAACACCCGCCCCCGGAAGGCAACTTCGTTCACCCGAAGGTGTTAATCCGGGGGCGCCCGCTCGGCGCAATCAGAAAATGTGGCCCACGTCCCGCGGGGCCCCACCTATTCTCCCCCATCGGTACTGGTTCTATTTGGTGCCGGGCGTGCAGGGCACAGGGGAGGAGAGCGCCATGCGGGTACTTCCGCCGACCGCGCGCGCATGCATCCTCTGCGCCGTCCTCGCCGCCGTCGCGTGCTTCGTGCCCGCCTTCACGGATTCCGGTACGCCCTGGCCCGCCGTGGCCACGCTCGCCGTCCTCTACCTCGGCTGCGAACTCGTCAAGGTCTGCCCGCTGCTGGGCAGCCGCGTACCCGAGGGGATCGGCGCCTTCTTCCCCGTGCTGCTGGCCGCCGTCTTCCTGCTCCCGCCCGCCGCCGCCGCGCTCGTGGCGCTGCCCGGCGGACTCGCGGGCACCGTGGTCCAGCGGCCCGCCTGGGTGCGCCGCGTCTGGCACGGGGCGCAGCACGCGGTGGCCGCCTGGACCGCCGGGCAGGCGTACGGGCTGCTGCGCGGCCCCGCCGCCCTGGGCGGGCCGACGCGGACGGACCCGGTCGCCGCGGGCTCCGGCCCGCCCGGCTGGGTCGCCGACTTCCCGTACGTGCTGCTTCCCGCGGCGGCCGCGGCCGCCGCCTTCTGCCTGGTGCTCACCGCCCTCGACGGGGCCATCCTGGCCGCCGCGGAACGCCGGCGGGCCGCCACGGCCTGGCGGGGACTGCTCACCCGGTCCCTCGCCCCGCACTGCGTCCACGGCCTCGCCGGACTGATGATGGCCGTCATGTGGCGCAGCCCCTACGGGCTCCCGGCCGCGCTGCTCGTGCTGCTGCCGATGTACATCTCCTGCTGGGTCTTCGCCCAGTACCACCGCGAGCGCGCCGCCCACCGGGCCACCATCCGCGCCCTCGTCCAGGCCGTCGACATCAAGGACCGCTACACCCGCGGCCACAGCGAGCGGGTCGGCCAGGCCTCGGCGATGATCGCCCGCGAGCTGGGCATGGCCGAGGACCGCCTCGAAGTCGTCCGCATCGCCGGGATCCTGCACGACGTCGGCAAGCTCGGCGTCCCCACCAGGCTGCTGCGCAAGGACGGGCCGCTCACCCCGGAGGAGCGCCGGATCATCGAACTCCATCCCGAGTACGGACACGAGATGGTGCGCGGCATCGGGTTCCTCGGCGAGGCCAGGGCGGCGATCCTGCACCACCACGAACGGGTCGACGGCTCCGGCTACCCGTACGGGCTGACCGGCGAGCAGATCCCGGTGCTGGCCCGGGTGGTGGCGGTGGCCGACGCCTTCGACGCGATGACCTCCACCCGGTCCTACAGCCGCGCCCGGCCGGTGGCGACCGCCCTCGCCGAGCTGGAGCGGTGCGCGGGGGCCCAGTTCGACGCGGAGATGGTCCACGCCCTCGCCGAAGCCATCGGCCGCCACGGCTGGCACCCCGTGGTCACCTCCGACGACGACCTCCAGGTGATTCCTGTCGGCGCCGTTGCCGGTGCTCCCGCCGCCGGTGCTCCCGCGGCAGGGGCGGACCGGGGCCCGGGGTCCCTGGCCGCCCTCCCGGCGCAGGGCGCGGTACTGCCGCCCGGCGGGACGGGGACCCCGGGTGCGGCCCCGGCGGGCCCGGCGGGGGCCGCGCTGCGGGGCTCCCTGCACCGGCACGCGGCCGCCGTCGCGGGGAAACGGGGAGCGGGCGCAGGAAGGGGCGTCCGGGGCGCTGCCCCGCCCCCCGGCGACGCCGCGGCCGGCCCGGACGGCTTCCGGGCCGAGGGGGACCGGTGAGGGCGGGGGCCGTGTGGGCCGTGCGGGGGGCCGCGGGCGTGCTCACCGCCGTCGCCCTCGGACACACGCTGTGGAACGGCGTCCACGAGCCGGGCGCCGCCCTGGCCTTCGGCATCGTGATCGCCGTCGGTGAGCTCGCCCGCAGGGACCAGTGGGCCGGCCGGCCGGACGAGGGCGTGGGGGACCGGCCCGCGCCCCTCGCCTCCGCCGGGGCCCTCGCGTACGCCCTGCTCGGCCAGAACGCCGGGCAGCCCACCCACCACGGGGTGCTCCAGACCGTCGCCGTGGTCGTGGCGGCCGCACTCGCCGGGATCGTCCCGCACGTCGCCCGCGGCCGCGGCCCCGCCCTCGACCACCTCTCCCGGCGGGTCCTCACCGTCGCCTTCGCGGCCGTCTGTTTCCAGCCGCTCTACAACTCCGGCCGACTGGGGGAGTGGGGCGGCCAGGGACCGTACCTCGTCCTCTTCCTGCTCTGCCTCCTGGGCCTCACCGCCCTGTGCGACGCCGTGCTCGCCGCGGCGCTCGCAGGGGCCCGGACCGGCTGGCCGTACGGGCCCCTGCTGCGCGACGAGCTCAGGGCCCAGCTGGGCATCGGCGCCGCGATCTGCGCCACCGGCGTCGTGGTGGCCCTCGGCGTGGCCGTCGCGGGGCTGTGGGCCGTCCCCGTCTTCAGCGTGCCCCTGCTGCTCACGCAGCTGTCCTTCCACCGGATCGCCGCGATCCGCACCACCTACCGCCAGACCATCACCTCCCTGGCCCGCGCCACCGAGATCGCCGGCTACACCCGGCCCGGCCACTCCCGCCGGGTCGCCGCCCTGAGCTGCGCCGTGGGCCGGGAGCTGGGCCTGTCGGAGCGGGAGCTCACGGTGCTGGAGTACGCCGCGCTCATGCACGACATCGGGCAGCTCTCCCTGGTCGACCCGGTCCCCGCCGGGGCCACCGCGGAACTGCCCGCCGACGAGGCCCGCCGCATCGCCGAGCTGGGCGGGGAGGTGGCCCGGCAGACCGGGGTGCCCGCGGAGGTCGCCGTGGTGGTGGAACGGCAGGCCGACCCGTACCGGGAGCAGCCCGTCGCCGCGCGGATCGTGCGCGCGGTGAACGCGTACGAGGACCTCACCGGCGCCGCCGGCGGGAGCCGTCACCCGGGCGGCTCACTGGCCGCCCTGGAGCAGCTGAGGCTGGGCACCGGGCGGGACTACCAGCCCGAGGTCGTGGAGTGCCTGGCGAGGGTTCTGGCCAGGGGTGGACGTGACAGAGTTGTTCCCGTACCACCGGGGTAACCCATGGGTAATGAGCGGCCGTCCGAGTGGGCATGGTTGGATGCCAGTAAGAGTGACCGTGAGAGTGTCCGCAAGGCTGCACCAGAGACCCCAGCCACCCGCTGGGAGGTGCCCCCAGGCAGGCGGGAATCGTGAGGATCTTCGGGAAGGTACGGCATAGGCCCTCCGCCTCGTGGCGGCAGGCCACCGACCGCGCGTTCACGCTGATCGGCGACGGTCGGTACGAGGACGCGGGTGCGCTCCTGACCAGGGCGGCGGACCTGGAACCCTGGCTGTCCGAGTCCTGGTTCAACCTGGCCCTGCTGCACAAGTTCCGGCACGACTGGGAGCAGGCCCGGGCCGCCGGGCTGCGCGCCGTGGCCCTGCTGGACCGCGAGACGGGCGCCCCGGACTGGTGGAACGTCGGCATCGCCGCCACCGCGCTCCAGGACTGGCCGCTGGCCCGGCGGGCCTGGCAGGCGTACGGGCTGAAGGTGCCCGGCGACCCCCACGGCAGCACGGGCAGCGGCAAGCACGGCGGAGAACCGGTCGGCATGGAGCTCGGCAGCGCCGCGGTCCGCCTCTCGCCCGAGGGCGAGGCCGAGGTGGTCTGGGGCCGCAGGCTGGACCCGGCCCGGCTGGAGGTCCTCTCCATCCCGCTGCCCTCCTCGGGGCGGCGCTGGGGCGAGGTCGTGCTCCACGACGGGGTCCCGCACGGCGAGCGGATCACCGCGGCCGGACCTTCGTACCCCGTCTTCGACGAGATCGAGCTGTGGGCGCCGTCGCCGGTGCCCACCTGGGTGGTGCTCCTGGAAGCGGCGAGCGAGACCGACCGGGACGCGCTGGAGCAGCTCGCCGCGGACGCCGGCTTCGCCGCCGAGGACTGGTCCTCGTCGGTGCGGCTGCTGTGCCGGACCTGCTCGGAGAGCGAGATGCCGAGCGACGAGGGCGACGGCGAACACCTGGATCCGCACGACCACAGCGAGCCGGGGCACCCCGGTCCGCTGGGGCACCGTACGGCCGGTTCCGGCTCGCTGTGGGTGCCCGAGCGGGAATGCGGGATCGCGGCCCCGCCCGGCCTGGTGCGCGGCCTGCTCGACGGCTGGGTCGCGGACAGCCCGGACACCCGGGAGTGGCGGGATCTCGAAGAAGTCTGCTGAACCGGGGCCGTAGGCTGTACGGGCACATCGGTGGCCATCGGCGACCACCGGTGACTTGGACTTACGGAAGGCGTACGGCGGACATGTCGCAGCAGGAGAACGAGGTTGTCGAGATCGTGAACGACGGGTACGTCGTGGACACGGAGGACTGTGCCGAGCGCGAGCTCGCCCACCGTGAGCGCGGAACCGCCCGCCCGATCACCGTCGTCGGCAACCCGGTCCTGCACCGCGAGTGCAAGGACGTCACCGAGTTCGGCGACGAACTGGCGCAGCTGATCGACGACATGTTCGCCAGCCAGAAGGCCGCCGAGGGCGTGGGCCTGGCCGCGAACCAGATCGGCGTGGACGCCAAGGTCTTCGTCTACGACTGCCCCGACGACGACGGCGTGCGCCACACCGGTGTCGTGGTCAACCCCAAGCTCGTCGAGCTGCCGGCCGGCGCCCGGGTCCTGGACGACTCCAACGAGGGCTGCCTGTCGGTCCCGACCGCCTACGCCTCGCTGGCCCGCCCGGACTACGCCGAGGTCGAGGGCCAGGACGCCCAGGGCAACCCGATCAAGGTGCGCGGCACCGGCTACTTCGCGCGCTGCCTCCAGCACGAGACCGACCACCTGTACGGCTACCTCTACATCGACCGGCTCTCGAAGCGGGACCGCAAGGACGCCCTGAAGCAGATGGCGGAGGGCACCCCGCGCTACGAGACCGTCCCGAACGACTGACGCTTCGCCGGCCCCAGCCGGTGTCGGAGGCCGGGGCTGCGGTGATCGTGCGGGCGATGCGGGACATGGCGGCCCCCCAGGGCTGTGTGGGAAACGGGGCCCGGAGCGCCGCACGGGGCGGCCGGGCCGGGGGCAATCACCGTACGCCGCCGCCCGGCTACGCACGGGTCTGGTTCAAGCCAACTCGGGGCCGCCGGAATCGGGTCAGGCGACGGCCCGCGGGCCGCGGAAGGCACGCCTGAAGGAGTTCGGGGTGGTGCCGAGCGTGCGCAGGAAGTGGTGGCGCAGGGCGGCCGCGTTGCCGAAGCCGCAGCGGCCGGCGATCGCGTCGACGGTCTCGTCGGTGGTCTCCAGCAGCTCCTGGGCGAACAGCACCCGCTGGCGCAGCACCCACTGGTAGGGGGTGGTGCCGGTCTCCTGGAGGAAGCGGCGGGCGAAGGTGCGCGGCGACATGTGCGCGCGCTCGGCCAGCTGCTCGACGGTGATCTCCTCCTCCAGGTGGCGGCCCATCCACGCGATCACCCCGCCCACCGTGTCGCAGCCCGTGCGCGGCAGCGGCCGCTGGATGAACTGGGCCTGGCCGCCGTCCCGGTGGGGCGGTACGACCATCCGCCGCGCGATGGTGTTGGCCACCTCGGCGCCCTGCTCCTGCCGCACGACGTGCAGGCACGCGTCGATCCCGGAGGCGGTGCCGGCCGCGGTGATGACCTGGCCCTCGTCCACGTACAGCACGTCGGGGTCGACCAGGGCGTGCGGGTAGCGGCGCATCAGGGCGGGCGCGTGCATCCAGTGCGTGGTGCAGCGCCGCCCGTCGAGCAGCCCGGCCGCGCCCAGCATGAAGGCGCCGCTGCACACGCTCAGTACCCGCGCACCCCGTTCCACGGCCCGGTGGAGGGCGCCCAGCAGGGCCTGCGGGTACTCCCGGGTGGGCGCCTCCCGGTCGGCGGGCAGGCAGATCAGGTCCGCCTCCTCCAGCCGCTCGGGCCCGTGGGGGAGGGTGAGGCTGAAGTGGCCGTCGCCGACGGGCAGCGGATTGGCCTCGACCGCGCAGACGGCGAAGTCGTAGACCGGCAGGCCCATCGCGCTGCGGTCGATCCCGAAGACCTCGCAGAAGATGCCCAGTTCGAAGGGGGCGACCCCGTTGACCACGGCCACGGCGACATTGTTCAGAGGCATGGCTCCAGTGTGGCAGTAATTCGCTCTTTCATGACAGTCCTGCCACTGTCCGGTTTTCGCCGCACTCGCGAAAGTGGAGCCATGACCACGATCGTGAACTACCTCGTCGTCCTCACCGTCGCAGCCCTCCTCGCCGGCCCCGCCCTGTACGGAGCGGCCCGGGAACGCAGGATCGGCCGGCAGCTGCACGAAGCAGCCGCCGGCCGATCACGGGAGAAGGTCCGGAGGACTCAGAAGTCCTCGTCCAGGTCGACGGTGCCCTCGACCGCGACCTGGTAGGCGGACGGGCGGCGCTCGAAGAAGTTCGTCAGCTCCTGGACGCCCTGCAGCTCCATGAAGGAGAACGGGTTCTGCGAGCCGTACACCGGCGGGAAGCCGAGGCGGACCAGGCGCTGGTCGGCGACGCACTCCAGGTACTCGCGCATCGACTCGGTGTTCATGCCCGGCAGGCCATCGCCGCACAGGTCCCGGCCGAACTGGAGCTCCGCCTCGACGGCCTCCTTCAGCATGTCGGTGACCTGCTGCTGGAGCTCGTCGTCGAAGAGCTCCGGCTCCTCCTTGCGGACGGTGTCGATGACCGCGAAGGCGAAGTCCATGTGGCAGCTCTCGTCACGGAACACCCAGTTGGTGCCGGTGGCCAGGCCGTGCAGCAGACCGCGGGAGCGGAACCAGTACACGTACGCGAAGGCGCCGTAGAAGAACAGGCCCTCGATGCACGCGGCGAAGCAGATCAGGTTCAGCAGGAAACGGCGGCGGTCGGCGGCGTTCTCCAGCCGCTCGATCTTCTCGACCGAGTCCATCCACTTGAAGCAGAACTGCGCCTTCTCGCGGATGGAGGGGATCTCCTCGACCGCGTCGAAGGCCGCGGCGCGGTCGTCCGGGTCGGGCAGGTAGGTGTCGAGCAGCGTCAGGTAGAACTGGACGTGCACGGCCTCCTCGAACAGCTGGCGCGACAGGTACAGGCGCGCCTCCGGGGAGTTGATGTGCTTGTAGAGGGTCAGGACCAGGTTGTTCGAGACGATCGAGTCGCCCGTCGCGAAGAACGCGACCAGACGGCCGATCATGTGCTGCTCGGCCGGGGTCAGCTTCGCGAGGTCGGCGACGTCCGAGTGGAGGTCGACCTCCTCGACGGTCCAGGTGTTCTTGATCGCGTCCCGGTAGCGCTCGTAGAAGTCGGGGTAGCGCATCGGGCGGAGCGTGAGCTCGAAGCCCGGGTCCAGGAGGTTCTTGTCGGACTGGGTGGTGCTCATTACTGGCAGGCCTCGCAGGACTCGGGGTTCTCAAGGGAGCAGGCCAGCGCGTCGGCGTCGACGGCCTGCGGGAGCGCCACCGGGGCGGCGGTGGCGGCCTGCGCGGCGCGGGCGATCTTCGTCGCCGGGCGCGAGCGCAGGTAGTACGTGGTCTTCAGGCCCTGCTTCCAGGCGTACGCGTACATCGAGCTGAGCTTGCCGATGGTGGGCGTCTCCAGGAACAGGTTCAGCGACTGGGACTGGTCGAGGAACGGCGTACGGGCCGCCGCCATGTCGATCAGGCCGCGCTGCGGGATCTCCCAGGCCGTGCGGTACAGCTCGCGGACCTCCGCCGGGATCCAGCCGAAGCCCTGGACCGAGCCGGAGGAGTCGCGCAGGGCCTCGCGGGTCTGGGCGTCCCACACGCCGAGCTGCTTCAGCTCCTCCACCAGGTAGCCGTTGACCTGGAGGAACTCGCCCGACAGGGTCTCGCGCTTGAAGAGGTTGGAGACCTGCGGCTCGATGCACTCGTACACGCCGGCGATCGAGGCGATCGTCGCCGTCGGCGCGATCGCGAGGAGCAGCGAGTTGCGCATGCCGGTCTGCGCGACGCGGGCGCGCAGCGCCTCCCAGCGCTCCGGCCAGTTCAGCTCGACCTCGTAGTGGTCCGGGTGCAGGACGCCGCGCGCGGTGCGGGTCTGCTCCCAGGCCGGCAGCGGGCCGCTGCGCTCGGCGAGGTCGCAGGAGGCCTCGTACGCGGCCAGCATGATCCGCTCGGAGAGCTTGGTGGACAGGGCCTTCGCCTCGGCCGAGTCGAAGGGCAGCTTCAGCTTGAAGAAGACGTCCTGGAGGCCCATGGCGCCCAGGCCCACCGGACGCCAGCGGGCGTTGGAGCGGCCCGCCTGCTCGGTCGGGTAGAAGTTGATGTCCACCACGCGGTCGAGGAAGGTGACGGCGGTGCGGACGGTCTCGTCGATCCGCTCCCAGTCGATGCCGCCGTCCACGACGAAGGCGCCGAGGTTGACCGAGCCGAGGTTGCAGACGGCGGTCTCGCCGTCGTTCGTGACCTCGATGATCTCGGTGCAGAGGTTGGAGGAGTGGACGACCGTGCCCGGCTCGGCGGTCTGGTTCGCCGTGCGGTTGGAGGCGTCCTTGAAGGTCATCCAGCCCTGGCCGGTCTGCGCGAGGGTGCGCATCATCCGGCCGTACAGGTCGCGGGCGGGCATGGTCTTGCGGGCCAGGCCCGACTCCTCGGCCTTGCGGTAGGCGGCGTCGAACTCGTCGCCCCACAGGTCGACCAGCTCGGGGACGTCGGCCGGGGAGAACAGCGACCAGTCGGCGTCGGCGTTCACGCGGCGCATGAACTCGTCCGGCACCCAGTGGGCGAGGTTCAGGTTGTGGGTGCGGCGCTGGTCCTCGCCGGTGTTGTCGCGGAGCTCCAGGAACTCCTCGATGTCCGCGTGCCAGGTCTCCAGGTAGACGGCGGCGGCGCCCTTGCGGCGGCCGCCCTGGTTCACGGCGGCGACGGAGGCGTCCAGCGTCTTCAGGAACGGCACGATGCCGTTGGAGTGGCCGTTGGTGCCGCGGATCAGCGAACCGCGGGCGCGGATGCGGGAGTACGACAGGCCGATGCCGCCGGCGTGCTTCGAGAGGCGGGCGACCTGGTGGTAGCGGTCGTAGATCGAGTCGAGCTCGTCCAGCGGGGAGTCCAGCAGGTAGCAGGAGGACATCTGCGGGTGCCGGGTGCCCGAGTTGAAGAGCGTGGGGGAGGACGGCAGGTAGTCGAGGCGGCTCATCAGCCGGTAGAGGGAGGTGACCTCCTCCACGGCCTGGACCGCAGTGTTCGAATCAAACGCAGTGTCCGCGGCGAGACCGCAGGCCACGCGCAGCATGAAGTACTGCGGGGTCTCGATCACCTGGCGGGTGATGGGGTGGCGCAGCAGGTAGCGGCTGTGCAGCGTGCGCAGGCCGAAGAAGCCGAAGCGGTCGTCCGCGCCCTCGGCGAGGGAGTGCTCGACCAGCGCGTCCAGCCGGGCCGCGTGGGTGCGCACGAACTCGGCGGTGCGGTCGGCGATCAGCCCCTCGCGGTGGCCGACCTCGACGGAGACGGAGAAGGAGGTGGAGCCCTGGCCGACGGCCTCGTCGCGGACGGCCAGCGTCAGCAGCCGGGCGGCGAGCTTCGAGTACGCCGGGTCCTCGGAGATCAGGCCCGCGGCGGCCTCGGTGGCCAGACCGCGCAGCTCGGCCTCGTCGGCGCCGGAGCTGCGGCCGCGCAGCGCGGCAGCGGCGACCCGGCCGGGGTCGGTGTCGGGGAGGTCCGCGGTCAGTTCGGTGAGGGTACGCAGCAGCGCGGCCCCCGGGCCCTCGGTGTTGTCGCCAGAAACGGACTCGGCGCGCGGTGCGGAAGGCGCGATGGTCACGGCGGGAGCTCTCCCTCGCTCGGCCCGGTCGACGGCGGGCGGGCACGGGGAGCGCAATGCGGGCGTGGCAAGTACGCGTAACACCGCACGGCGTCCACCGGCCCAACCTCGAGGCCCGGACGTATCGGCACCCGGTTCGGTCGACCCGGATGCACCGTCGGCAGGTCCTCGGACTTTTCATACCGTTGCGGGACAGTTCCGGATTCGCACCGGATTCCCCTGCGGCGACAGCGAGGATGAGCATACATGTGGGGGGCCGCGGATGCGCGACCCCCCACATGTTGTGTCGGCGCGGCTACAGCTCCAGGCGGTAGGTGAGCAGGGTCAGCCCGGGAACGGGCGCCCAGTCCCGCTCCGGCGTGCGGACGAAACCGAGCCGTTCGTAGATCCGTTGGGCGCCCTTCATGCCCTGCTGGGTCGAGAGCACCAGGTGCGTGACGCCCTCCAGCTCCCGGGCCCGGGCCGTGCAGGCCCGCACCAGGGCCTCGCCGGCGCCCCGGCCGCGCGCCTCGCGGGAGACGGCCAGCATCCGGAACTCCGCCTCGCCGGGCCCGGCGATGTCGGCGAGCGGGCTCCCGGGCGGCGCGAAGGTCACCCCGCCGAGCACGGCCCCCTCGTGGACGGCCACGAGCACCTCGCCGTGGGCGGCCCGCCCGGCGACGTCGCGCAGCACGCCCGCGTAGAACGCCTCACCGGAGCCGAGGAGCCCGTCGCCCACGTAGGCCTGCGCGGTGATCTCGCCCAGCTCTTCGTATTCGGCGGGTCGGGCCGCCCTGATGACGATGTCCATGTGGACGAGTGTGCGCCACGGCCGTCGGTGCCCGGCGCTATGGTCGGAATCAGCACCGTCGAGGAAGGCGAGCGAGGCATGAGCGTCATGACCGAACGTCCCCACATGTCGACCGAGCGCTTCGAACACCTGGCCCGCATAGCCGCCCGCGAGGAGGAGGGGCTGCGACTGGAGTTCATCGGTGGGGTGCTGAGGAGCAAGGCCATGCCTGACGGGGACCACGGGCGGATCATCCAGTGGCTGACGCGGATCTGCATGCAGCATCACCCGGACCTCTGGCTGCACCCGGGACAGGGGATCAAGGCGGAGCAGTACCGGGAGGGTCGCGCCATTCCGGACGGGGTTCTGGCGCACGAGGACGCTTTCGTGGGACAAGGCGACTGGGTCGATCCGGGCCCGATCCTGATGGCCGTCGAGGTGACCTCGTGGGACTCCGACACCGAGCGGCGCGACCGGATCGAAAAGCCACGTGCCTACGCGGAGACGGGTATCCCGGTCTACCTGCTCATCGACCGGCTCAAGTGCCAGGTCGTCGTCCACAGCGAGCCGGATGGCAGCGGCTACGAGACCGTACGCACCGTTCCCTTCGGCAGGGAGGTAACGCTCCCCGACCCCGTCGGGATCACTCTCCAGACCGAGCGCCTCAAGGACTGGGTGCGCTGACGAACGGCGAAGGGCCCCGCCAGGCACGGCAGGGCCCTTCGTGTGCGCTCAGCAGCAGCGGAAGCCCTCCCGCGGGTCCGCCTCGCGCGAGTCCGTGCGGGCCCGCTCGAAGGCGCGCCTGGTCAGGACGTCCGCGTCCGGGTCGTGCGAGCGGGCGTGGGCGACGTACCGGTCGTACGCCGCTTCGCCCGAGAACTCCCGTACGAAGTACCGGGCGCGGGCCAGCGCGTCGCGCAGGCTCATGACGCCGCCGGTTCCTTGGCCCGTCCGCCGCCCGAGTCCAGGCCCGCCGCGGCGAGCTCGGCCCGCTCGGCCGCGGTCGGGATCAGCCCGGCCGGGGCGATGATCTTCGACTCGGTCCAGGGGACCTCGGCCAGCCGCACCGACTCCGGGTCGGCGATGGCCTTGAGGCAGGTCCGGGCGGCGTCGGCCAGCACGATGATGATCAGCACCGCGAACAGCGCCGACAGCACGCCGTCGACGGTGGCGTTGGTGACCACGGTGTGCATGTCGTCCATGGTCTTGGCGGGCGGGAGCACCTTCCCCGCGTCGATGCCGCCCTGGTACTTGTCGCGCTGCGCGAAGAAGCCGACCTTCACGTCGTCCGAGAAGACCTTCTGGTAGCTCGCGGTGAGCGTCACGGCCACGTCCCACGCCAGCGGAACGCCGGTCACCCAGGCCCACTTGAGCCGGCCGGACTTGACCAGCAGCGTGGTGCAGACGGCCAGGGCGACGGCCGCGAGCAGCTGGTTCGCGATGCCGAACAGCGGGAAGAGCTGGTTGATGCCGCCCAGCGGGTCCTTGACGCCGACCCACAGGAAGTAGCCCCAGCCGCCGACGACGACGGCGCTCGCGATCCACACGCCGGGCTTCCAGCTGACGTCCTTGAAGGACTTGTGCACGTTGCCGAGGGTGTCCTGGAGCATGAAGCGCCCCACGCGGGTGCCCGCGTCGACGGTCGTCAGGATGAACAGCGCCTCGAACATGATGGCGAAGTGGTACCAGAAGGCCTTCATCCCCGCGCCGCCGATCACGGACGAGAAGATCTCCGACATTCCGAGTGCGAAGGTCGGTGCGCCACCCGTACGGGAGAGCAGGCTGGCTTCCTCGACGTCCTTCGCGGCCTGCGCGAGGGCCTCCGGGCTGATGGCGAAGCCGAAGTGCGTCACCGCCTCCGAGGCGCTCTGGACCGTGGTGCCGATGACGCCGCCGGGGGAGTTCACCGCGAAGAACAGGCCCGGATCGATGATGGTGGCCGCGATCATCGCCATGATGGCGACGAACGACTCGGTGAGCATCGCGCCGTAGCCGATGACCCGGACCTGGGTCTCCTTCTGGATCATCTTCGGGGTGGTGCCCGAGGAGACCAGCGCGTGGAAGCCGGACAGGGCGCCGCACGCGATGGTGATGAAGACGAAGGGGAACATCGACCCGGCGAAGACCGGGCCGTCGCCGCGGGCCGCGAAGTCGGTGACCGCGGGCATCTTCAGGGTCGGCATGGCGATGACCACGCCCAGTGCCATCAGGGCGATGGTGCCGACCTTCATGAAGGTGGAGAGGTAGTCGCGGGGCGCGAGCAGCATCCACACCGGCAGCACCGAGGCGATGAAGCCGTAGCCGATCATCCAGATGACCAGCGTCTCCTTCTCCAGGGTGAAGGCGGACGCCAGCGAGGACTCGGCGACCCAGCCGCCCGCGACGATGGCGAGGAGCAGCAGCGCGACGCCGATGACGGAGACCTCGGTGACCCGGCCCGGGCGCAGCACGCGCAGGTAGAAGCCCATGAAGAGGGCGATCGGGATGGTCATGCCGATGGAGAAGACGCCCCACGGGGAGTGCGCCAGGGCGTTCACGATGACCAGGCCGAGCACCGCCAGAAGGATGATCATGATGGTGAACACGGCGACCAGGGCGGCGGCTCCGCCGACCGGGCCGATCTCGTCACGGGCCATCTGGCCGAGCGAGCGGCCGTCGCGGCGGGTGGAGAAGAACAGCGTGACCATGTCCTGGACGGCGCCGGCGAAGATGACGCCCGCGACGATCCAGATCGTGCCCGGCAGGTAGCCCATCTGGGCGGCGAGCACGGGGCCGACGAGCGGGCCGGCGCCGGCGACGGCGGCGAAGTGGTGGCCGAAGAGCACACGCCGGTCGGTGGGGTGGAAGTCGACACCGTTGTCAAGGCGTTCGGCGGGGGTGGCCCGGGTGGGGTCCACCTTCAGCACGCGGTTCGTGATGAAGCGGGCGTAGAAGCGGTAGCCGATCGCGTACGAGCCGATCGCGGCCGCGAGCAGCCAGGCGGCGGAGATCTCCTCGCCGCGGGAGAGGGCGAGCACGCCCCAGCCGATGGCGCCGACGAGTGCGACGAGCACCCATGCGGCGATGGACTTCGGAGAGGGCGAGCCGGGCGTGGTGCCCGGACTCGCCACGCCCCGTTGTGTCCCTGTTGCTTCCGGTTCAGGCATGACCCTCGTCCCCTCGTCGATCATCTGCGTAAGCGCAGGGAATCTACGGGGAATTGACCGGTCGGCGTAAGACCCCGTCCGCATAACGGTACGGAGGAGCCGTCTGCCGGACGGCCGTGGTCAGACCGCGGGGCGCTTCAGCCTGGCGACGAACTTGTAGCGGTCCCCGCGGTACACGGACCGCACCCACTCCACCGGCTCGCCGTCGGCGTCCAGGGAGTGCCGGGAGAGCATCAGCATCGGCAGGCCGACGTCGGTGCCGAGCAGGCCGGCCTCGCGCGGGGTGGCCAGCGAGGTCTCGATGGTCTCCTCGGCCTCGGCCAGGTGCACGTCGTACACCTCGGCCAGGGCGGTGTAGAGCGAGGTGTACTTGGCGAGCGAACGGCGCAGCGCGGGGAAGCGCTTGGCCGAGAGGTGGGTGGTCTCGATGGCCATCGGCTCGCCGCTGGCCAGGCGCAGCCGCTCGATGCGCAGCACCCGCCCGCCGGTGTTGATCTTCAACAGCCCGGCGAGGGTGTCGTCGGCCGTCACGTAGCCGATGTCCAGGAGCTGCGAGGTCGGTTCCAGTCCCTGGGCCCGCATGTCCTCCGTGTACGAGGTGAGTTGCAGCGCCTGGGAGACCTTGGGCTTGGCGACGAAGGTGCCTTTGCCCTGGATCCGCTCGAGTCGTCCCTCTACGACCAGTTCTTGCAGGGCCTGCCGGACGGTGGTCCGCGAGGTGTCGAATTCGGCCGCGAGCGTGCGCTCCGGCGGGACCGGGGTGCCGGGCGGCAGTGTCTCGGTCATGTCGAGCAAGTGCCGCTTGAGTCGGTAGTACTTGGGTACACGCGCCGTGCGAGTGGCCGCCCCGCCTTCCGGCTCCGCCATCGCCCCTTCGGTGGCCATCGCCGCCCGCCTTCCCGACTCCAGTTTCGCTGCCGTCACCGGCTCCTCCGATATGTGCGGTCACATCGTGACACGTGCGGGGGGACAGGCCTTCTCTCTCCCCAGGTGTCGGTCCGATAACGGACCGGACACCCGCTCATTAGACCCTTGACACCCCTAAAGGTCTAGGCCAAGCTCCAGCTACTGGTCTACACCAATATGGATCAGATCCCGGCCCCACGGGCAGTACTTGGTACGTCACCGCGGTGGGCGAGGGAAGTTGCAGGCAGCATCCCTGAGGAGGGTGGCGTGAAGCGCAAGCTCATAGCGGCGGTCGGTGTCGCGGGCATGATGGTCGGAGTCGCGGCGTGCGGCAACGGCGGCGACGACAAGGGGAAGACCGACGCGGGTGGCGCCAAGGAGATCACCGTCTGGGTGATGGACGGTTCCGCGCCCAAGGCCTGGCTCGACGAGGTCAACAAGGAGTTCTCGGCCAAGCACCCCGGTGTCACGGTCAAGGTCGAGGAGCAGAAGTGGACCGGCATCCAGGAGAAGGTCACCACGGCCCTCTCCGAGAACAACCCGCCGGACGTCCTTGAGCTCGGCAACACCCAGACCGCCGGCTACGCGGTCACCGGCGGCCTCGCCGACCTGACGAAGGACAAGGCCAAGCTCGGCGCCGACGCCTGGGCGAAGGGCATGATGGCCTCGTCCGAGATCGACGGCAAGCTCTACTCCGCCCCCTGGTACGCGGCCAACCGCGTCGTCGTCTACGACAAGAAGGCCTTCGAGAAGGCCGGCGTCACCGCGCCGAAGACCCGCGACGAGTGGGTGGCCGGCCTGGAGAAGCTGAAGGCCGCCGACCCGGCCACGCAGCCGATCTACCTCCCCGGCCAGAGCTGGTACGTCCTCGCCGGCTTCGTCTGGGACGAGGGCGGCGACCTGGCCGTCAAGGACGGCGGCAAGTGGAAGGGCCAGCTGAGCACCCCGCAGGCCGCCTCCGCGATGGACTTCTACAAGAAGCTCCAGTCCTTCTCCACCGCCCCCAAGGACAAGGACGAGGCCACCCCGCAGCAGTCCACCGACATCATCCCCAAGGGCGGCGTCGCCTCCTGGATCGGTCTCGGCTGGGAGGCCTCCGGAGCGGAGAAGGCCCTGAAGGACGCGGGCAAGGAAGCCGACTTCGGCTACTTCCCGATCCCGGGCAAGACCGCCGACAAGCCCGGCACCGTCTTCCTCGGCGGCTCCAACCTCGCCGTGGCCGAGCGCTCCAAGAACAAGGAGCTCGCCAAGGAGTGGCTGGCCCTCGCCGCCGGCAAGGACCAGATGACCAAGTACGCCGCCGAGACCAAGGGCGCGCTGCTCCCGAACCAGGCCGGTGCGAACTTCGCTCCCGCCGCGGGCTCCTTCGCCGAGTCGATGGCCAAGGCCGGCGCCAACGGCAAGATCACCCCGGTCACCGCGGGCTGGGCGAACGTCGAGACCGAGCCGAACCCCATCAAGGAGTTCATGACCAAGGTCCTGAACGGTGAGGACGCCGCCAAGGCGGGTGCGGCCGCCGACGCGGAGATCGCGAAGCGCATCAACAAGTAACACCCCGCACCGGTAACACCCCGCACCACCGCCGCAAGCACCACCCAGCAGTGCGAACGCACCGGGGGGCACGGCAGGCGCCCAGACGCCTGCCGTGCCCCCGGTCGCGCATTTGACTCCACAGTCAACCGCGAGGAAGCCAGCCATGACCGTGCACTCCCAGGGAGCGGCGACCAGCGCTCCAGAGGACGCACCACTCGAGTCCGCCGGACGGCCCAAGGCGCACGCCACCGGAACCGGCCCCAGTCCAGCCGGGGGCACGTCTCCTCGCGGGGGCAGAAAGCCGATCCCCTCGGGATGGCTGCCCTACCTGCTGATCGGGCCCGCGGTGCTCAGCCTCGCGACCCTCCTGCTGTACCCGCTGATCAAGAACGTGATCCTGTCCTTCCAGGACATCAACAAGATCGAGTTCATCCAGCGGAAGTACCCCTTCGCCGGCTTCGCCAACTACACGGAACTGCTCGGCGACTCGAACTTCTGGACCGTCGTGGTCCGCAGCTTCGCCTTCACCCTCGCCAACGTCGCACTGATCATGGTGCTCGGCAGCCTCATCGGCATCCTGCTGAACAAGCTCGGCACGTGGATGCGGCTGGTCCTGTCGATGGCGCTGGTGATGGCCTGGGCCATGCCGATCGTCGCCTCCGTACAGGTCTTCAAGTGGCTGTTCGACGAGCAGTTCGGCGTCATGAACTGGGTCATGCGCACCGCCGGATTCTCCGGCTACGAACAGCACAACTGGATGGCGACCGGCCTCTCCACCCTGGTGATCGTCACCATCCTGGTCGTCTGGGGCTCCATCCCCTTCGTCGCCCTCAACATGTACGCCGGACTGACCACGGTCGGCGCCGAGCTGTACGAGGCCGCGCGGATGGACGGCGCCAACGGCTGGCAGACCTTCTGGAAGATCGTCTTCCCGAACCTCAAGCCCTTCTTCCTCATCACCACGTTCCTCGAGGTGATCTGGGTCTTCAAGGCCTTCACCCAGGTCTACGCGATGAACAAGGGCGGCCCCGACCGCGCCTCCGAGATCCTGCCGGTCTTCGCCTACGTCGAGGGCCAGAGCCAGGCCCACTACGGCCTCGCCGCCGCGATCTCCGTCCTGACGATCCTCATCCTCGTGATCGTCATGTCCTTCTACTTCCGCCTGATCCTGAAGCAGGAGGAGGAGCAGTGAGCACGACCACCGCCCCGAAGGCCACCGACTCCCGGCCCGCCGCCCCGCAGCCCGCGCAGAAGCTCCGCACCCGCCGACCGCTGCGCCCCGGAGCCGTCGCCAAGAACCTCGGCGCGCTCCTGCTGGCCGTGGTCTTCGTCTTCCCCGTCTACTGGATGTTCTCCTCGGCGCTCAAGCCCGCCGACCAGATGCTCACGAAGGACCCCGTCTTCGTCTTCACGCCGACGCTGGACAACTTCGCCAAGGCCACCGGGGTCCAGAACTTCTGGACGTACGTCACCAACAGCGTCCTGGTCACCGTCGGCGCCGTCCTGCTGGCCCTGCTCGTCGCCCTCGCCGCGAGCTTCGCCATCGCCCGGATGAAGTTCAGGGGCCGCAAGGGGCTCGTCCTCACGGTGATGATGGCCCAGATGGCCCCCTGGGAGGTCATGGTCATCGCGATGTACATGATCGCCCGCGACAGCGAGATGCTGAACAGCCTGCCGCTGCTCACCGCGATCTACTTCGTGATGATCCTCCCCTTCACCATCTGGACCCTGCGCGGCTTCATCGCCGCCGTCCCGGTGACCCTGGAGGAGGCCGCCCAGATCGACGGCTGCACCCGCGGCCAGGCCTTCCGCAAGGTGATCTTCCCGCTGCTCGCCCCCGGCCTGATGTCCACCTCGCTCTTCGGGTTCATCACCGCCTGGAACGAGTTCGCGATGGTCCTGATCCTCAACAAGGACAAGGCCGCCCAGACCCTGCCGCTGTGGCTGACCGAGTTCATGACGGCCTTCGGCAACGACTGGGGCGCCACCATGGCCGCGTCCTCGCTCTTCGCGGTCCCCGTCCTGCTGATCTTCATCTTCCTCCAGCGCAAGGCCGTCGGCGGCATGACCTCCGGCGCCGTGAAGGGATAACGGCACCATGACTGTCCTTGCGCACCACACGACTGCGTCCAATGGAGACGGAGGGCTGACCAGGGACGCCCTCGCCGTCCTCCAGCCCGGCTTCGAGGGCACCACCGCCCCCGCCTGGCTCCTGCGCCAGGTCGGCGAAGGCCTCACCGCCGTGGGCCTCTTCGGCCGCAACATCGCCTCGCCCGAGCAGCTCGCCGCACTCACCGCGCAGCTGCGCGCCGAGCGCGACGACGTCCTCGTCGCCATCGACGAGGAGGGCGGCGACGTCACCCGCCTCGAAGTGCGGGCCGGCTCCTCCTTCCCCGGCAACCTGGCCCTCGGCGCCGTCGACGACACCGCGCTGACCCGCGAGGTGGCCCGCGAGCTCGGCCGCCGGCTCGCCGAGTGCGGGGTCAACCTCAACTGGGCCCCGTCCGCGGACGTCAACTCCAACCCGGACAACCCGGTGATCGGCGTACGGTCCTTCGGCGCCGACACCCACCTCGCCGCCCGGCACACCGCCGCCTACGTCGAGGGGCTCCAGGCCGCCGGAGTCGCCGCCTGCACCAAGCACTTCCCGGGCCACGGCGACACCAGCGTCGACTCGCACCACGCGCTGCCGCGCATCGACGTCGACCTCGACACTCTGGCAGCGCGCGAGCTGGTCCCGTTCAAGGCCGCGATGGAGGCCGGCACCAAGGCCGTGATGAGCGCGCACATCCTGGTGCCCGCCCTCGACCCGACCCGCCCGGCCACGCTCAGCCCGCAGATCCTCACCGGCCTGCTGCGCGGGGAGCTCGGCTACGAGGGCCTCATCGTCACCGACGGCATGGAGATGAACGCCATCGCCGGGACGTACGGGATCGAACGCGGCTCCGTGCTCGCCATCGCGGCCGGCGCGGACGCCATCTGCGTCGGCGGGGGACTCGCCGACGAGGCGACCGTCCTGCGGCTGCGGGACGCGCTGGTCACGGCCGTCCGCGAGGGCACGCTCGCCGAGGAGCGGCTCGCCGACGCCGCGGCCCGGGTGCGCGCGCTCGCCGAGTGGACCCGCCGGGCCAGGCCGGACGCGCGGCAGGAGGGGAGCCGCGCGTCCGGCATCGGGCTGACGGCCGCCCGCCGCGCCCTGGTCGTCACCGGCGCACCCAAGCCGCTCGACACCCCGTACGTCGCCACGCTCGCGCCCGTCGCGAACATCGCGGTGGGGGACGAGACCCCGTGGGGGGTCGCCGCGGAGCTGGCCTCGCTGCTGCCGGGCACGGAGGCGGGCGTCTACCCGCAGGGCGCCACGGCCGCGGACGTCCTGGCGGCGGCGGGGGACCGTACGGTCGTCGCCGTGGTCCGCGACGCGCACCGGCACCCGTGGATGACGCGGGCCCTGGACGCGCTGGTCGCCGCCCGGCCGGACACGGTGGTGGTCGAGATGGGCCTGCCGCGCGCGGAGCCCCGCGGGGCGCTGCACATCGCCACCCACGGCGCCTCCCGCGTCTGCGGGCGGGCGGCGGCGGAGGTCATCGCGGGGGCCGTCGAGGGGGCCTGAGCGCCGGCGCTGCGGGTACGGCCGGGGCCGGGCCTCCCCTCTGGGAAGCCCGGCCCCGGCCGTATGTGACGGACGGCCGGGCCCCACCGCCTGTGGGGGTCCGGCCGTCCGCGTTCGTGAGACCTTCGTGGGGCTACAGCCCCTGCCAGGCCGGCTTGTTCGCGTACGTGTGGCGGAAGTAGTCGGCCAGCTTCAGCTTCGACGCGGCCGCCTCGTCCACGATGACGGTGGCGTGCCGGTGCAGCTGCAGGGCGGAGGCCGGGACCAGCGCGGACAGCGGGCCCTCCACGGTCTGCGCGACCGCCTCGGCCTTGCCCTCGCCGGTGGCCAGCAGGACCAGGTGGCGGGCGTCGAGGATGGTGCCGATGCCCTGGGTGATGACGTGGTGGGGCACCTGGTCGAGGTCGTCGTCGAAGAAGCGCGCGTTGTCCACGCGGGTCTGCTCGGTCAGCGTCTTGATCCGGGTACGGGAGGCGAGGGAGGAGCAGGGCTCGTTGAAGCCGATGTGCCCGTCGGTGCCGATGCCCAGCAGCTGGAGGTCGACGCCGCCGGCCGCGGCGAGCGCCCGGTCGTACGCCTCGCAGGCCGCGACGATGTCCTCGGCGGAGCCGTCGGGGCCCATGAAGGAGGCCTCGGACAGGCCGAGGGGCTCCACGACCTCGCGCAGCACGACGGCCCGGTAGGACTCCGGGTGCCCGGCCGGCAGGCCGACGTACTCGTCGAGCTGGCAGATGCGGGCCCTGGAGGCGTCCACCTCGCCGGCCCTGACCTTGGCGGCGAGGGCCTCGTAGACGGGCAGCGGGGTGGAGCCGGTCGCCACGCCGAGGAGGGCGTCGGGCTTGCGGCGGACCAGGGCGGCCATGGCCTCCGCGATGAGCTCGCCGCCTGCCTTGGCGTTCGGGACGATGACAACTTCCACGCGGGGCCTGCCGATCTCGAGTGCGGGTGGTGGTATAGACCAATCTACCAGAAGGGTGCCCCTCCCCGCTGGGCTCCGCCCAGTCCCATGGTGATCCGCCCGACCCCGTCCGGCCTCCCGGGCCGGGCCCCGGACGCCGGCGGCACCGAGGTGCCGCTGCGCGGCACCCTGGGCTCCGCCCAGACCCGCTCCTCGCACGCCGGAGGGGCTGGATTCGGCTGCCGCCGGATGTCAGGCGCGGCGCCCCGATCTTTGAGCCGCACGGGCGGGCGGCCCCGGCCCGAAATCGGCCCCGCCGGTGCTTGGGGCGCGGGGAGACCGGGGGCTAGATCAGGGCCAGTTGGAGGCCGCCCGTGGCGTTCAGGTGCTGGCCCGTCAGCCAGCGGGAGTCCGGGGAGGACAGGAACGCCACCACGTCGGCGACCTCCTCCGCCGTGCCGACGCGGTGGAAGACCGACCGGGACGCCAGGTGCGCCCGGGTCGCGGGGTCCGCGAGGAGGCCCGCGTTCAGGTCGGTCTCCGTGATGCCGGGGCCGACCGAGTTCACCGTGATCCCGCGCGGCGCGAGCTCCGCGGCCAGCGAGCGGGTCAGCGCGTTCGTCGCGCCCTTCGCCGTGACCGTGGCCAGGATCGCGGGCAGGGCCAGGTCCGGGGTGCCGGTCACGTTCACGATCCGGCCGCCGTCCCGCAGCCGCGCCAGCCCGTACTTGATCACGAAGAGCGGGGCCTTCGCGTTGAGGGCCAGCGTCCGGTCGTACGTCTCCTCGTCGATCTCCCCGATGCCGGCGAAGGCCGCCGCCCCCGCGTTGTTGACCAGGATGTCCACGCCCTCCGTGTGCGCGGGATGGGCCTCGTACGCCGCCCACAGCGCCTGCGCGTCGCCCGGCACGCCGAGCTCCGCCCGGATCGCGAAGGCCGCCCCGCCGGCCGCCTCGATCGCGGCCACCGTCTCCTGCGCCGCCGCCGCGTCGCGTCCGTAGTGCACCGCGACCAGCGCGCCGTCCCGCGCCAGCCGCTCCGCGACGGCCCGTCCGATACCCCGGCTGCCGCCCGTGACCAGCGCCGTCTTCCCCTTGAGCACGCCCATGACGCGCCCCCCTTCGCAATTCGCTAGTGGTCGCTACAGAAAGGACCGTATCAGATTCGATAGCGACCGCTATAGAATCGGCGCATGGTGACAGGACAGCGCGGCAGACCCCGCTCCTTCGACCGGGAAGCGGCCCTCGACAAGGCCATGCTCGCCTTCTGGGAGCGCGGCTACGAGGCGACCTCGATCTCCGACCTGACCGCCTCGCTCGGCATCGGCGCGCCCAGCCTCTATGCGGCCTTCGGGGACAAGCGCACGCTCTTCGACGAGGTCGTGGCGGTCTACGGCGGGCGGTACGCGGACTTCGCGGGCGTGGCCCTGGCCGAGGAGCCCACCGCCCGCGCGGCGGTCGGCCGCATCCTGCGCGAGGCCGCCGAGATCTACACCGACCCGGCGCACCCGCCCGGCTGCATGGTCATCAGCGCGGCGGTCAACACGACGTCGGAAGAGGTGGCCGAGGCGCTGCGCGAACGGCGCAACGCCAACCTGGACATGTTCGAGCGCCGGATCCGGGCCGACGTGGCCGCCGGCGTGCTGCCCGCCGACACGGACGCGCGGGCGCTGGCCCGGTACGCCGGAGCCGTGCTTCAGGGGATGTCCCAGCAGTCGCGCGACGGGGCGAGCCGGGAGGAGCTGGAGGCGGTGGCGGCCCGGGCCCTGCTGGCCTGGCCGGAGTAGTCCGCGGCCACCGGTTCGTTCCTCGGGGCCGCCGCGTCATTCCTCTGGGCCACGGTGCCTGACGGGACCCTCAACCCGCCCGGCACCGTAGCCCGGAGTACTTACGGCCGACGGGTGTGCGGTTCCCGCGGCCGTGGAGAGGTGCCGGCGCGGTCAGGGCAGATCACGCGGCTTACCTCGATCCGTCCTCCTGTGCGGGGAGGGCGGAAGCTTGAAGGCAATTGTGGACTAGACCATTCTGTTCTGTCCATCCAATGACGGGGGGATGAATCCCGTCAGTTCCTCCAACAGTACGCGGCCCCCGGGCATTCTGGATACTCCTGAGTACCGTCGTGGGGAAAGTCATGCGGCGTACCCGGGGTACGCTCGCCACGTGCCCTCCATGAACGACCTCGTACGCCAGCACACCGCTCTCGGTGAAACCGACCTGGAGTGGCTCCACCTGCTGGTCTCCGAGTGGCAGCTGCTCTCCGACCTCTCCTTCGCCGACCTCGTGCTGTGGGTGCCCACCCTCGACGGCAGCCGGTACGTCTCGGTCGCGCAGATGCGCCCGAACACCGGCCCGACCTCGTACCAGGACGACATGGTCGGCCACCTGGTGCCGCGCGGCCGCCGCCCGCTGCTCGACGCCGCGCTCGACGAGGGCCGCATCGTGCGCGAGGGCGACCCGGAGTGGCGTGAGGAGGTGCCCGTCCGCGTCGAATCGATCCCCGTCCGCCGCGAAGGCCGGGTACTCGGAGTGATCGCCCGCAACACCAACCTGCTCACTGTGCGTACACCGAGCCGGCTGGAGCTGACGTACCTCCAGTCCGCCTCCGACCTGGCCCAGATGATCGCGGCGGGCTCCTTCCCGTTCCCCGGCCAGCAGGTCGACATGGACGCCTCCCCGCGCGTCGGTGACGGCCTGATCCGACTCGACGCCGACGGCGTGGTCACCTACGCCTCCCCGAACGCCCTCTCCGCGTACCACCGGCTCGGCCTCGCCTCCGACCTGGTCGGCCAGCACCTGGGCACCACCACCACCGAACTCGCCCCCTCCCGGGGCCCGGTGGACGAGGCGCTCGTCAAGCTCGCCAGCGGCTGGGCCCCCCGGGAGACCGAGGTCGAGGGCAACGGCGGGGTCATCCAGCTGCGCGCGATCCCGCTGAAGCCCAAGGGGACCCGCATCGGATCCCTGGTGCTCTGCCGCGACGTCACGGAACTGCGCCGTCGCGAACGTGAATTGATCACCAAGGACGCGACCATCCGGGAGATCCACCACCGGGTGAAGAACAACCTCCAGACCGTGGCCGCACTGCTGCGGCTCCAGTCCCGCCGGATGGATTCCCCGCAGGGCCGGGAGGCGCTCAACGAGGCCGTGCGCCGGGTCGGTTCGATCGCGATCGTGCACGAGACGCTGTCGCAGAACCTGGACGAGCGGGTCGAGTTCGACGAGATCGCCGACCGGGTGATCGCGATGGTCTCGGAGATCTCCCCGGGCAAGGTCGACTGCCGGCGCACCGGCCGCTTCGGGATCCTGGACGCGGAGGTCGCCACTCCGCTGTCGATGGTGCTGACCGAGATCCTGCAGAACGCCCTGGAACACGCCTTCGCCCCGGCCGAACGGGGCACGGTGGAGGTCTCGGCGGTCCGCTCCGGCACCGGCCGGGCGGACGGCCGGCTGCTCATCACCGTGGTCGACGACGGCCGCGGCCTGCCCGAGGGGTTCGACCCCCAGCGGGCCGGCAACCTCGGGCTGCAGATCGTACGGACCCTCGTGGAGGGCGAGCTGGGCGGCACCTTCGACATGGTCCCGGCCGAGCCGCACGGCACGAAGGTCGTCCTCGACATCCCGTCCAGCCCGCAGAAGTAGCGCTCGGTCCGTCACGCAATGTGACGCCGCACGCCCCGGACAGCACTGAACCCCGGACCGAGGGTGATCGGTCCGGGGTTCAAGAGCACGTTGCCAAGCGCTTATTCGGGTACTACGCGCTGCACGTCGAGGCTCGAAAGTCGTTGTCAGGCGCTGGCGTTGCGCGCCCGGTTGCGAGCGGCGCGGCGCTTCATCGCGCGGCGCTCGTCCTCGCTGAGACCGCCCCAGACGCCGGAGTCCTGACCGGACTCGAGCGCCCACTGCAGGCACTGCTCCATGACGGGGCAACGGCGGCAGACGGCCTTGGCTTCCTCGATCTGCAGCAGCGCAGGACCGGTGTTGCCGATGGGGAAGAAGAGTTCCGGGTCTTCCTCACGACAAACGGCGTTGTGACGCCAGTCCATGGCTGCTCCATCTCCTTGTATTGCGGGCAGGTTGCTTGTGAATGTGAACGCTTTCACGAATCCCCCCGTGAGGGAAGGTCGACCGCCTGGTTTCCCGGGTGATCAGTCAAAGATTCGTGGAGGGGTTCTGGCGCTCTGTGTGGGTGCCGGGTTCTGCGGGCTGTCCCGATCGCCATGAAGAGATTCGCAAACCTCGGACGGGGATACAACCCCTTCCGGAAAGTTTTTTTTGATTCGTCGGTGTCTACTAGGTCACAGCCCTACATCGTGAGGGTGGACCGGCGTGTAAACGTTCGAGTGAAAGGACTTTGGGCCCTTCTACTCACACAATCACACGCAGTGCTCGCCGAACGCCTGCGAACCGAACGCTGGTGCGCAGGCCCAGGTGATCGCCATCCATCTGGAACGGGAGCGGAACCTTCGAATGCAAGGTGAAGTCGGTCAGATCGTGCAGAGACACCGCGTGCTTGCCGTGTGGACCCCGCTCAGGAGTCGAGGTCAGGAGCTGTGTCGCGTACCGCGCGACCGCTGGAGTTGACAAACGGTCCAGTGCCAATACGTCAAGCGCAGTATCGAACGAGGCCTCCGGAGAGGCGTAAAGCGGACGATTCCCCAGATATGTCCACGGTGAGGTGTTGCACACTATCGACAGCACCAGATCCGTCACAGGATCGGCTCCGGGGCGCTCCAGCGTGACCGTGCCGTGCCGCCGGTTGGGCTCCTCCCAGAACTGGCGCATCAGCTGTCGTACGTAGAGCGCATGCGTCGAACGCTTGCCGCGCTCCCTCTGCTGTTCGACCCGGCCGACCACGCCCGCGTCGAATCCGAAGCCGGCGCAGAACGTGAACCAGCGCGCCGGAACCGACTCGTCCTCCGTGCCTGGGGCGCCGGCCGCCAGGCCCAGGCCGATCGTCCGCTCGCGCTGCTCCCGCAGCGCGTCCAGCAGGGCGCCGGTCGCCTCGACCGCGTCGTTGGGCAGGCCGAGTGCACGTGCGAACACATTGGTCGACCCGCCGGGCACCACCGCCAGCCGGGGCAGGTGGTCCGGATCCGGCCCGTCGTGCAGCAGCCCGTTGACCACCTCGTTGACCGTGCCGTCACCGCCCAGCGCCACCACGAGGTCGAGCCCCTCGTGTGCGGCCTTGCGCCCCAGGTCCCGGGCGTGCCCCCGGTACTCGGTGGTCACCGCCTCCAGCTTCATCTCGCTGGCCAGGGCGTGGGTCAGGACGTCGCGCGTGCGCGCACTGGTGGTCGTCGCTGCTGGGTTGGCCACGAGAAGTGCACGCATGAGCGCCAGCCTACCCACCCCCGCATATGCCGACCCTACTGCCCGTCCCCTCGGCGGCCCGGGGTGCGCGGCTACCCTGCTGGGGTGAGTAAGAAGCAGCCCGAGAAGGCCCCCGCCGCCGCACCCGCCGCCGCACCCGTCACCGTCTCCGCGCTGCCCCGGCGGCTGACCGCCGCCGCCGCGCTCACCGCCCTGGAGGGGCTGGCGCTGGCCGGACTCGGCGTCTACATGCTCTTCGTGGGCATCGCGGGAGACCCCGATTCCCCGCAGCAGGCCGAGACCGGCGGGATCACCCTCCTCGTCCTCGCCGCGCTGCCGCTGATCGGCGCGCGCGGCCTGCGCCTGGGCCGCCGTTGGAGCCGCGGCCCGGCACTGATCACGCAGCTGATGGCACTGCCGGTGGCGTACACCCTGTACAGCACGGGCGGTGCGATGATCGCGGCCGCCGTGGCGCTGGCCGTGGCGGCGGTGGCCGTCCTGGTGCTCCTGGTGAACCCCACGGCGACCGAAGCGCTCGGCATCGGGCCCGGCGAGCAGGCCCGATAGCCCTCGTACCTCCTACTCCTCCACGAGGAGCTTCTCGCGGAGCTGGGCCAGGGTGCGGGCCAGCAGGCGCGAGACGTGCATCTGGGAGATGCCGACCTCCTGCGCGATCTGCGACTGGGTCATGTTCCCGAAGAACCGGAGCAGCAGGATCCGCTTCTCTCGGGGAGGCAGTCCCTCCAGCAGCGGCTTGAGGGACTCGCGGTACTCGACGCCCTCCAGGGCCTCGTCCTCCGCGCCCAGGGTGTCGGCGACCGCCGGCGACTCGTCGTCGGTGTCCGGGACGTCCAGCGAGAGCGTGCTGTAGGCATTGGCCGATTCGAGCCCCTCCAGCACCTCCTCCTCGGAGATCCCCAGCCGCTCGGCCAGCTCGTGCACGGTGGGGGAGCGGCCGTGCTGCTGGGACAGTTCCGCGGTCGCCGTCGTCAGCGAGAGCCGCAGCTCCTGGAGGCGCCGGGGAACCCGTACCGCCCAGCCCTTGTCCCGGAAGTGGCGCTTGATCTCGCCGACCACCGTGGGCGTGGCGTACGTGGAGAACTCGACCCCGCGGTCCGGGTCGAACCGGTCCACCGACTTGATCAGGCCGATCGTCGCGACCTGCGTCAGGTCGTCCAGCGGCTCACCGCGGTTGCGGAACCGCCGCGCCAGGTGCTCCACCAGCGGCAGGTGCATCCGCACGAGGCGGTTGCGCAGCTCCGCCTTCTCCGGCGAGCCGTCGGGCAGCGCCCGCAGCTCGATGAAGAGGGCCCGCGCACCGCTGCGGTCGCGCGGGTCCGGCAGGGCCGGCGGCACCGGGAGCCCCGGCGGCGCCGGCGCCCCGATGCCCTCCGGGGCGCCGGGGAAGGCCTCCGGGGGCTCGGCAGCGGCCTCCGGCGGCTGTACTTGATCGTGCTGGTTCTCGCTCATAGGGCCCGCCCGTCGCTCCGCCGAGTCCAAAAAGCCGTCTTCCGCATCCGCTTCAGCCGGGTGCGGCCGGGCGTGCTGCTGTTCCGGGATGCCGCCGTCGACCTCGTGCCGTACCCGGGGCCGATCCCCGCCCCGCACCGGGATCTCCCCGCCGCTCACGCCGGGCCTGGTCCCGCGCCGCGCTGTTTGTAGAGGCTGATGCTCACCGTCCGGTTCTCCTCGACCGTGGCCTCGACCTTGCCGGCCAGGGCCGACAGGACCGTCCACGCGAACGTGTCGCGCTCCGGCGCGCGACCGTCGGTGGTCGGCGCGGAAACGGTCACCTCCAGCGAATCCCCGATGAGGCGGAAGACGCAGCTGAGGACGGAGCCGGGCACGGCCTGCTGGAGCAGGATCGCGCAGGCCTCGTCCACCGCGATGCGGAGGTCCTCGATCTCGTCGAGGGTGAAGTCCAAACGTGCCGCGAGACCGGCCGTGGCCGTTCGCAGCACCGACAGGTAGGCACCCGCAGCGGGCAGCCGGACTTCCACGAAGTCCTGGGTCCCGGGCTCGCCTGCGATCTGGGACACCCTCACCTCCAAGGTGGTACGAGCTCTGTTCGCCGGTGACGCTATCGCGATCCGGGCGATCGTGTCGCGGCACCCCTGTGGCCCCGCTGGAACACCCCGGCCGACATGCCGCTGCCCAGTGACTGATGGTAAGCCCATGGGTACACACAGTGGCTAGGGGTCTGCGGGGTCCAAATCAAGGGAACCGGCGGAGGGTTGACCTACCCCGCCTCAGACGATCGAACCGTCCACAAAACACCACCGCCAGGTCTCGCCCGGCTCGAAGCTCCGCATGACCGGATGGCCGGTCTGCTGGTGGTGCGCCGTCGCGTGACGGTGGGGCGAGGAGTCGCAGCAGGCCACGTGTCCGCACGCCAGGCACATCCGCAGCTGGACGGGGTGGCTGCCGAGCGCCAGACATTCCGGGCAGGTCAGGGCAGAGGGGATGGGCTCGGGGCGCGGCAGTTCGGCAACGTGGGTGCACTCGCTCATGATGGCCAGCGTACGACCAGGGCGCGGCCGCACGACGGATGAGGATGGATCTTCGATGGAGGTATTGCCGCTGGTGGCGCTGATCGCGGCCAGCGCCGCCGTAGCCGGGGCGGCCCGCCGCACGCCGGTGCCGGCGCCGCTGTTGCTGGTCGCGGTGGGGCTGGTGGCCGCGTACGTCCCGGGCGTCCCCTCGTACGCCCTCGACCCGCACATCGTGCTGCCGCTGCTGCTGCCGCCGCTGCTGTACACGGCCGCCGTCGACAGCTCCTACCTGGACCTGCGGGCGAACATCCGCCCCGTCGCACTGCTGTCGGTCGGCTACGTGCTCTTCGCGACGCTCGCCGTCGGCTACGCCGCGTACCTGGTCATGCCCGCGCTCTCGCTGCCGGTCGCCCTGGTGCTCGGCGCGGTCATCGCGCCGCCCGACGCCGTCGCCGCCACCGCGATCGCACGCAAGCTCGGCCTGCCGAACCGGATCACGACCATCCTGCAGGGCGAGTCCCTGGTCAACGACGCCACCGCGATCACCGCGTACAACGTCGCCGTGGCGGCCGTGATCGGCACGAGCGCCGGCTGGGCGGGCGGGATCGCGGAGTTCCTGGTGGCCTCGGTCGGCGGCGTCGGGGTCGGCCTGCTGCTGATGGTGCCGATCCACCAGCTGCGCACCCGGTTGAAGGAGCCGCTGCTCCAGAACACCCTGTCGCTGCTGATCCCCTTCGTGGCGTACGCGGCGGCCGAGCGGGTGCACGCCTCGGGGGTGCTCGCGGTGGTCGTCGTCGCGCTGTACCTCGGGCACCGCAACTGGCAGGTCGACTTCGCGACCCGGCTCCAGGAGGAGGCGGTGTGGAAGGTGATCGCCTTCGTGCTGGAGTCGGTGGTCTTCGCGCTGATCGGGCTCCAGCTGCCGGTGGTCCTCAAGGGGCTGACGGAGTACGAGGGCCTGAGCGCGGCCTGGTACGCGGTCGCGGTGTTCCTCGCGGTGGTCGTCGCCCGGTTCGTGTGGGTGTTCCCGGCGACCTTCCTGCCGAGGCTCTCCGAGCGGATCCGCAGCCGGGAGCCCGACACCGACTGGAAGGCGCCGGTGATCGTGGGCTGGGCCGGGATGCGCGGGGTGGTCTCGCTGGCCATCGCGTTCTCCATCCCGATCACCGTCCCGCACCGCAACCTGATCCTCTTCCTGACCTTCACGACGGTCATCGGCACCCTGGTCGTCCAGGGCCTCACCCTCCCGCCGCTGATCAGACTGCTGAAGCTGCCGCCGAAGGACGTGCAGGCGGAGACCCTGGCGGAGGCGCAGGCGCAGAGCGAGGCCTCGCGGGCGGCGGAGGAACGCCTGGCGGAGCTCCTGGAACAGCCGGAGAACAGCACCCTGCCGCCGCCGCTCGCGGACCGGCTGCGGACGGTGCTGGAACGGCGGCGCAACGCGGTGTGGGAGCGGCTGGGGGAGGTCAACCCGGAGACGGGGGAGTCGGCGGACGACATCTACCGGCGGCTCGCGGGCGAGATGATCGAGGCCGAGCGGGAGGTGTTCGTGTCGCTGCGGGACCTTCGGCGGATCGACGACGAGATGCTGAGGGCGTTGCTGCGGCGGCTGGACCTGGAGGAGGCGGCGGCCTACCGCGAACAGGGCTGACGCCCTGGGCGTCCCGCCGCTGTGTGGGCGGCCGCGCTGCCGGGGCGCTGCCCCGGACCCCGCGCCTCAATCGCCGGCGGGGCTGGGTTTTGCCCGGGTTCCGCCGTTGCGCGGGGCGGCTGCGCTGCCGGGGCGCTGCCCCGGACCCCGCGCCTCAATCGCCGGCGGGGCTGGGTTTTGCCCGGGCGGGCTTCTGACCCTTCGGGTCCTGCGCGGGTCCGGGTTTTGCCCGGGCGGGGTGCTGGCTGTGCGGGTTCTGCGCGGTGTCCCGGTGGGGCGTCTCCTCGTCCTCGCGCCTGCGGGCACCTCGCGGCCGTGAGGGTGGTTGCGCGCTCG